>CAZFIH010000001.1:0-66660 GCA_964519445.1 uncultured Bdellovibrionales bacterium
ACTCAATCATAATATTCGATTTTTGAAGTTTTGTAAACACGTTGTAGGGCTAACACCATATTTACGGCTCAACAGTAACCGATCCCATATCGGCGGGATTCATGTGGTTATGATACTTCCAGCTTCCCGGTTCAGAAAACACAAAAGAATAGCTTTCCCCGGGTTTGTATCCTCTCTTGGCGTCGAACTCGGCGTAATCGGTATGGATTGGATGGGGATTTGAAGCGACCCACATATCCGACGAACTTTGATTTTGGAAAGTTACCGATTCGCCGACCCTTACCAGCAAATTATTTGGAGAAAATCCGGAGTCGGTGTATACGACTTCACTGCCCCGAACCGGGGAATCAGAAACCGGATTCCCTGTCTGTTTTCGAAAAACAAATAATACACCAAGGACAACGAGCGCGACTATTGCCGTCGCGATTATGCCTTTTTTAGTCATGTTTTTATTGTTAAAATTATATTTTTCCGGGTGCCATTCCGCCAATTTGGCGCTTTTTTATAACTCTACAATCTATCCAGGCCTCGCCTCGCCGGACCTCGCAGGAGTTCTCCGTTCGCCTTGAAACGCGAACCGTGGCAGGGGCAATCCCACGTCTTTTCCTTGGCATTCCATTCAACAGTGCACCCCAAATGAGGACAAATTTTTGAAAACTTTATAATCTTTCCGTTATCGTTATAAACTACTGCGTCTCTGCCGCTTTCCCGCACGACGGACCCTTCCAAGGGCTTTCGTCCGTAGCTTTTCAGAGAGAGCAGGCTTGAAAACAAATTTCCGGCCAGCAGGCCGAAGATTAAAGGATCAACCCCTAATTTCATAAGCGCGATGACCAGAGCAAAAAATCCTGTTGAGATCCCATAAAAAATTCTTTGCTTTTTTGAGGGAAAATTAGAGGTAATCGGCTCAATGAGCATTACCGATGTGAAAAATAAAAGAGTTCCGTCAAAAATCTTTGGAATATTCGAAAAAATATCCTGAACCGCGTTGCCTGAAAGCGAGGAAACCAAAACCAAGCCTCCCATAAAGATCATTAAAAAAGGCGCCGCTTCATGCCATCTCTTTTGACGCCACAGTATAAACGCCCCAACGATAACCACGATCCACAAAACAGGGCTTCCCCAGGATACCCCCCACCACGAAATTATCGGCGCGAACAAGGAAGATACGGCTAAGGAAAAAGCAGCGGGATTGAATATGTGCCGGCCAGTTCGCAGCCTGATCGTTTTTTTGCTGACGAAGGCCAGCAACGGCAAAATTATTAAAAAGGCGCCGCCCAAGGGAGCCGCGATCAAGCCCAAAATTAAAGCTGAAATCAAAGCCGAGAGAGGAAATTCCCAAATTTTTTCATGAAAATAAATCCATAAAAGATCAGCCAGCGAGTATATGAACACGACGAGCATCCCGCGCAATAAATAATCCGCATTACCAAGAGAAAAAGAAGAATACAACAGCAACAATCCCAGATAGACGGCCGTAAAAATCTTTATATGCACTTTATTTCTGAAGCTTTCAAGCATCATAAATATGCTTACAGTTAATTTCCGAAAGCTTAGCTTTAGGAATACATAAGCTTAGAAATGTTTATGGAAGTAAGCGGATTTTAATTGAAAATATTTTCCGGGCTGAAAGAATTGTCCTTAGCGAAGCTGGAGGGTCAAAGGGAGGCAGGTAGGGACATGCTAAACACCAAAATTCAAAAAGATTGGTGTTTAGATTTATCTGATATCTTCAAAATTTACGGCCTTCCTCCGGAGGTGCCGGCAGGCGGTCCGCCTTGCTGTCCCTGTCCCGCATCATCGTTCTCGCTGTCATTT
Source organism: uncultured Bdellovibrionales bacterium (assembly GCA_964519445.1). Classification (GTDB taxonomy): domain Bacteria; phylum Patescibacteriota; class Minisyncoccia; order Moranbacterales; family UBA11712; genus CAZFIH01. Next base: position 1,819 of record CAZFIH010000001.1, read on the forward strand.
CCTTGCCCTGCCTGCGGCGGGAGCTGAGCCGGGTCTGCCGATCCCGGGCTGGTATCGTCGGACTGTGTGCGATTTGACGGGGCCGTTTGCTGCTGTACCGGAGCGGGAATTGCCGGCCGACCTTCTTCAAGTTGTTCCGCGCTGTCCAAGGCTCGCTGAATACCCTCTTGGGCTTGCGGCGGAACCTTGTCCATTACGTCCCGAAGAACATCGCGATGATGTGAAGTGGCTCGTTCTACCAATTCCTCAACCGTTGTTTCTCCGGTTTGGAGGCCTTCCGCAAGCGCGGAAATTTCCCTGCCAAATTCGGCATACTTTTCATATTCCGCGAGAACTTCTTCCACTTCTTCCGTTTCTTCTTCGTCGTCTCCGCCGCGTCCGGCTCGCGCTTGGGCGGCGTTTAATCTTCCTTCAGCCGCACGCGCGAAGATATCAATGGCCGCTTCGGGATCTCGCTGCGCAATTCCGCGCAATGCTTCAATTTGACCAGTCATCGTTCGCTCTTTGGCGGCTCGCACCTGCTCGCGCGCTTGTTCCGGCACGCGCTCAAGAACCTGGTCAAGGACTGCCAAGTGCCGCGTCGTCGCGTCGGTCACTTCGGCTTCAAGGTCAAGCTCTCCTGTGCGTCCGGCGCGTTCCTTTGCTTGGGCAAATTGTTCTTCGTACAGCCCTGCTGCTTTTTCTGTGTTTTCGCTATCTTGCCGCTCGGCAAGCGCTTGTGCTTCTGCTAAACGCTCCTCGGCAAGCGCGAGATAACGCCGCGTTTTGTTGGCTTCGCCAAAGGTAAAGAATGTGCCAACGCCCTCAAAGAGGCGATCCAAAAAATAGAATGGGCTTCCCGGCGTTGTTCCCGCCGCCGGCAGGCTATTTGTCTGCGCGCTTGCCGCACCGGAGAACAAAAACACTCCGAGCACGGCGATTACAATGATTTTCTCTCTCATATTTTTTGACGGTTAATGATTATTTAAGCGAGATTCGACTCATAATTATTATACCATATATCTAATTAATTATCTGTTGCAACGCGAAGAAGAAAGTTTTGACGAAGGCTAAGTTTTCGTCAGGCTTAAATAAGACCTTAATCCTGTTTTATAGTAACATCGGGCTACCTTTTCCGATAGATCATTTTTTGGCAAGGATAGTCTTAGGGCGGGGTTAATGCTTATAGCTTTTCAATTTCTTTTAAGTCCTTATCCGGCAGATAAAGGACAAGAAGTCCGATTACAATCCCGCCAAGAGCGGTCCAGACGTGGCTGCCGCCGAAAATCCATGCGTCCAGTCCGTCCAGCACATACCAGATTCCGCGCCAGATCAGAACCAAGCCGATAACGATGGAAATGTTTTTTGCGAGATTCTGCAATGTAATTTTATTTTTCAGCATGGTTTTTAAATAAATATTTTTTTTATTTCCCAGCATCGGGTGTTGGGAAGCGATTAAAGATTGTTGTCATTTTATCTTGTCTTCGTACTCGGGGAAGTATTGGGAGATGACCGAAAGATCAAATTCCCGGAGTATTGATTCTTTCGGCTCTCGTTCCAATAAAAAATCAAAAGATTTTCTCACAAGCTCTTCCGGAGTAGCCGCGCCAGCGGCTAGTTTTTTGTAATAATCCTCACTCACACTGACTCGGTGGGTGGTGCTGCTGCCATCTTTGTCTTCAACCACGACTTCCAAAACGGCGCTTGGCAATGATTCTATTTGCTTAACAAGTATTTTCATATTTACAGTTTACAACATTCTCACATTCTTCCTCCAGAGGCGGGCAGGCAAGAATGTTGGAATGTCGTGTCGTGTCGTGTAGTGGAGTTGGGGTTTTTGGTATTATGAAATGCACTGGGTTTGTGATGCTTCCCCGCCGCGGGCGGGAATTACGGGATTATTTTTCTCGCTCCCCACTAAAGTTCAACCTCACTTAGCAAAGCTTTATGATTTCTCAAACTGATCCTATGCAATTCTGATCTCGGTAAAGTTCCATTTATGAATCGCTGTCATCATCCCTCAATGTCTCTCTGATCATCTTGAAAAGCCTTTCAAGCTGCCTAATGCCCTCGTCCCCTTCCCTTTCGAGCCCCTTAAGGACTCGCCACGCACCCTTTTCTTTTTCCGGTTCCGCGTCAGTAACTGCCTCCATATAGTCTTTCTTGATTTTTTTTAATAAAAGGTTAAAGGCTTTATCTTCTGAAATATTTTTTATTCGGGCTTCAATGCTTCTTAATTTCCTGTAAAATTCCGTCTGTCTCTTGCTGACTGGTGATATATCCATTTCCGGAATTTCCAAAGGTTTCTGCTTTTGAATCTGTTCCAGTTCCTCTTTGGCTTCGCGCAAGATGTCCAAGCCTTCTTTCCAGTTTCTGATCATGTACGTTTCCGCTTCAGGGTTTTTGAACAACTTTATTGTTTCACCGGCAGTTTCCCGGAAACTTTTTTGTATATCGATATAGATCTCATTATCAGGTAGGCTCTTGTTCTTAAGAGCGGCGTTGATAAAACTCAAAAGCGAAAAGACTTCGGATGATAGATCTTCCATTGTTTCCGGATAGCCGGAATCAGACTGTTCAATTTTTGGCGGACCGCTCTCCCGGTCAAAAGTCATAGCTGGTTTTCATTTTTTGTTACTAAATGTAGCATATATCCCCCGCCGAACAAAAACCATCCGGGGAGACTGAAAAGGAATTTACTATTTAGCATAATAAGACGGCCGTATCAAAATGCTAAGTCTGGCATAAAGAACGGAAAAGGCGGTAATTAATTGGGATTGGCAGAAAAATGCTGCGGGCATCAAAGAATGCTTAGTTGGGGAGGCTGGGAGAGGTGGTGGTAACGTACCGGGTAACGTAGAATGGAACGTTACATTACCGCCTATGGCCGGGCTTCCCCGCCGCGGGCGGGGGGGGGTTGCAAGATTATTTTCCTCGCTCTCTGCTAAGATTCGACCTTAGCGAAGCCTTATAACTTATTTTCAAAATCATTTGTATGAGTCTGTCAGAATTTCTGAATAATTGTCCGGGTTGTGGTAACCGCCTTCAGTCGGATCATAAGCGGAAAGAGGCAGAGTGTAGCTTCGCCCGGTGGAAGGCGAAACCAGATCCGATTCCACGCCCATAATGGCATCGCTGAAATTATGCGAAGCGCGATCCTGGACGCTATTGCGATATTCCCAAGCTTCCATCAAGGGACTCGAATCATTCTCCAGATCCGCCGCAGTCGTCAGTTTGACCATATCCGCGCCGCCGACTTTTGAAGGATTGGTTATTATCGCGCTTAAAGCCACCCTTTCCAGAAGCGGCGCCCACTTGTCCCACTTGTCCGGTGTTGTCTGAAAACCTTTGAAAACGGCAACATACTGCCCCTGGCCGTTGATAACACCGGCATCGGCTTTTATTTTCAGGGGAGTGTTCTCTTTTTTGCAGGTGAAAATTTTTGTCTTTTCTTTCCAGACATAGCCGGGAGCGGACGGATTGGCAATTTCTCCTTCTTCGGATTGTGAAATATAGTTTATGCTTGTCAGGCCGCCCATATCGGCTATTTTTTCGATGAAAGCGTCCGGGCTGCTTTTGCCGGGCCAGCCCGAAACTGCGATCAGGGCGACGCCTATATTGCTGTCTTCAGGATTGACAATATTGATTCCGTTTATGCTTTCATCCGTTTTCCAGCCTTCGGGAACCTTGGCGGAAAATATTTGCCCGTTGTAAGCGGCCAGCTTCAGGGAAGAATTTACATAATTTTCAGATAAGAATTCCGATCCGGCCGCGTCGTATTTTTCTGCTTCCTCCCTTGAGATGCATTTTTTTCCGTTGAAACATTCGCCCTTGCCGCAACTGCAGAATTTCACTTCATGGCTGTATTCAGGCGCGCAGCCGCAGGCCCCGATGGCGCAATTGTCCGGAAAATCTTCGGCTGACTCGCAGCAGGACGCGGCGGTAACGGTGCCTCCCGAATCCAAACAGGCCTGTTCCCGGTCAGACGGCGTTTCAATATCCGCCGTTTTTTTATTTTCCGCCGGCATTTTTGTTTTTGAAAACTGAACTGCCGCCCAAACGGCCGTGCCGGCGATAATTATTGCAATAGCCGCCAAATAAATTTTTTTCATAAGCTTTCGTTTAATGTTTATTTTATTTTCTGCATAGCCATACAAATTCACTTTGGCTGTCTTTTGAAAAGCATTCTTGTTTTTCACAGTCAAAACCTTGTTTCTTATATTCAGGCAGTTCGCTGCTTTCCGATTTCAGATATTTCCAATCATCATATTTTGATTCACAAGTCCATTCCACTTTTGTCACAGATGGCTCGGGCATTACGCTCCCCTCCGCTTCACCTCCTGAAAATTCCAAAGGCATGGGGTAACATTTATAATTTTTGTTTTCAAAGCCAATTACTTGGGCAGGCAGGCGTTTTTTGTCCCAATTTTCACGCGAAGTGATAGTGACTTCAGTATACTTTTCGTCAGTAAATGTTTGAAGATCTTTAAACGGCTCAACTGTTCCGTTTAGCAGATTAGTGCAATCTTTTCCGGAAAACGAGATATCCGAACCAGTATTCGACTTAAAACTCCGGGCCATGCTCTCAAAAACGGTTCCAAATCTTTTGTATACGGACTCATTTTCATAAGTGCAAAAAAGACCAAGTCCTTCTTGGCCATTTAAAGTATAAATTGCGTCTTTCATTCCTTCGGGCTGCCGGGTAAGTAGATATATGGCTTTTTGTCCGGCTAAAAGCGTCTCTTTCTTTCCTAAAACTTTTTCCTCCGATGCCGGATCTTCCATAAGCCAGCTGATAAATTCTTCAAGATTTTGAGGCTTTCCTTGTTCGTTTGTCAGGGCATTAGAAAATCCGTAAGCATAACAAATGACCTCTTCTCCTGGAGCAATCATTTCTCGTCCGGCATTATTGGTTTCCGCTTCGCCCAACTGCCAGTTAGGCGGATATTTCAAACTGAAACCATAACGGGAGTTTTCATAAACGTTCCAACTGCTCCATTTCTGACCTTTAAAATATAAATAAAAAAGAAAAAAACAAAACAAGATTATTACAATAATCACGATAAAGCAAATGACTTTCTTTTTCATTTTTATTTTCTAAGGATTTCTTGCACCTAAATTATAACATTTTTTTGCAAAAGACAAGGAACAGTTCTAAAAAAACCGGATTTGTCCAATGATTTCCAAGAGGGATCTTTCAGAACCCAGTCGAGGACGGTCTTCGATTTATCGGGAGCCAACAGGGTTGCCTGACCTCCCGCGCTAAGCTCGGGGAGAAGGATTCGAACCTTCATGCCGTGATCCAGAGTCACGTATCCTACCATTAGATGATCCCCGAACTTAGCGCAAGACAGGTGCCGCCAGATGCCTTATTCGTCGGCTCTGATGAAACGGCCGCTAGACGATCCTCGAATGTCTGGGTATTCTATATCAAAATAAATCTTTTTTCAATACAAAAAGCCCTCCAGGAGCTTTTTTCAAAACGGCTAGGCTGTTTTATTTATATTCTCAAATACCTTCTGATGGCGATGAGACTGCTTACTGTGCCGAGAGCCATGCCGGTCAAGAGCTGAACGATGAATATGAGCCAGTACCAGCGCATGAAGTTGGCCTGAACTTCAGCCACGGAAACTTGTCCGGCGACAAAAGGCGCCAGGAGCTTCATGGCGGGAAAAAGGAGAATGGAGACGATTATCGCGGAAATAGCGCCGTAAATAATTCCCTCAAAAATGAAAGGCAGGCGTATATAATGGTTGGAAGCGCCGACGAGGCGCATAATTTCAATTTCCTGGCGATGGGCATAGATCGTGATCCGAATGGCGTTGAAAGTGATGAGAATGGCGATGAGCGAAAACAAAAGCACCAGAACAAGGCCCACGTTCCGGGATGTATTCAAAATGGTATTCAGTCTCTCGATTATGATTTTGTTTTTGGCGTAGTTTATCCGGCTTATGTCTGATTTGAATTCAGAATTTTCAATGGCGTTGGCAATTGTGTCGTACTGATTGGGACTGACAGCCTTGATGTTGACCGACGCGTTGAGGGGATTCCCGCCGATGGCTTCGAGCGACTGGAGTATGACGGGATTATCCTCGTTTTTGGCTTTGAATTCCTGAAGAGCTCTTCCTTTCGACACGTAATCCGCCGATTTAACCTCCCGATAGGAAAGAATTTTCGAGCGAAATTCGAGAATCCGTGATTCTTCGGTCTCGCTCACGAAATAGACGCTGATGTCCACTTTGTCCTGGACGGATTTGATCACCAGGTTGGCCGAGATGGAGAGCACGATAAGGAGGCTGATGATAAGAAGAGTCAGAATCAAAATGCTCATTACGGCAAAACTCAACCAGCCGTTTCGCCAGAAATGCTGGAGGCCGGACTTGAATGTGCGGGAAAACGTAAGTAATATCATAAATATATTGTTTTTTACTTTCTCTGCGAACTACGAAATTATACGAACATACGAAAATAAATTTCTCTTGTCGCGCGATTTACAAAATATTTGAACAACAATTTTTTATTTTAGTACATTTTCGTAGTTCGCAGAGAGTTCAAATGGAATATCTCCCCTTGCTGTGGTCGCGGGACAATCGTCCCTGGTCGAGAGTAATGACTCTTTTTTTGACGCGGTTCACGATGTCTTTGTTGTGAGTGGCCAGAATCACGGTTGTGCCGAGCTTGTTGATCTTCAGCAAAAGCTGAATGATCCCCCACGAGCTGATCGGATCGAGGTTCCCCGTCGGCTCGTCGGCAATGATGAGCGGCGGACGATGGACTAGGGCCCGCGCGATCGCCACTCTCTGTTGTTCCCCGCCGGAAATTTCTCTCGGATAGCTTTCCGCTTTGTGGGCAAGTCCCACGATTTCGAGAATTTGGGGAACGCTTTTTTCAATTTCTTTGGCGGGATAATCGGAAACTTCCAGGGCAAAGGCGATGTTTTCGTATATTGTTTTATTGGGAAGCAGTTTGAAGTCCTGAAAGACGTTGCCTATCCGGCGCCGGTGCAGAGGAACTTCCTTGGGTTTGATCTGGGTGATATCCTGGTTTTCGAAGAGCACTTCTCCGGATGTGGGCTTTTCTTCCGCGGCGATGATTTTGAGAAGAGTCGACTTTCCGGCGCCGCTGTGCCCGACTATGGAAACAAGCTCTCCTTTTTTAACTTCAAAACTGATGTCATCCAAAGCGACAGTGTTGATTCCCCCGGTATAGACCTTTTTTACGTTTCGGAATATTATCATAAAAATTCAAAATTAACACATCAAAATGCGAAACCGCAGCGTGAAATTCAAAATGAAAAAATATCAAAATCGATTCCGGATTCTATTTTGATATTTTTTGCGTTTCGCATTGTCGCCTTGATTTTTATATTTTGCATTTGGCCAGGTATGCTTCGATGAATCCGTCAATATTTCCGTCCAGCGCTTCCTCCGGATTTTTTGACTCAAAGCCGGTGCGATGGTCTTTCACGAGTTTGTAGGGATGCAGGACATAGGACCTAATCTGGCTTCCCCACTGGACGCTTTTGTGCTCTCCTTTGAGCCGAGCGTCTTTTTTTTCTTTTTCCTCAATTTGTTTGTGAAGCAACCGGGCTTGGATAATTTTCATAGCCGTTTCCCTGTTTTGAAGCTGGCTTCTTTCACTCTGCGACGATGAGGTTATTCCCGTCGGCAGATGCGTTATGCGCACGGCGCTGGACGTTTTGTTGACGTGCTGTCCTCCCGCTCCGCCGGCCCGGAAAGTATCTATCCTGATGTCCGCCGGGTCGATTTCCACTTCCCTAATTTTATCAGTTTCGGGCAAAACTTCAACAAGGGCGAAGGATGTTTGCCGCAAATTGTTGGCATTGAACGGTGAGAGTCTCACCAAGCGGTGAATTCCGGCCTCCGCCTTGAGGTGGCCATAGGCGTGATTTCCCTTTATTTGAATCGTGGCGCTTTTCAGGCCGGCTTCCTGGGCCCTTGTTTCCGAAATAATTTTGACTTTCCATTCTTTTTTTTCCGCGAAACGCACGTACATTCGAAGGAGCATTTGGGCCCAATCTTGAGCGTCCGCTCCGCCCGTCCCGCTGTGAACGGAGACGATTGCGTTTTGTCTGTCGTACTCTCCAAAAAATAACGTTTGAAATTCGAGATTCTCGACTCTTTCTTCCAGGCTCCGCAAGCGCTCGCCGATTTCTTTTTCTATTTTCCTGTCTTCGGATCCGAGTTTCTCCATTTCTTCCATTTCGGAGATTTCTTGGGCGAGGTCTCCAGCTTCGCCCACTTCTTTTCTGAGGTTTTCCAACTCCTTCAACGTATTCCGGGCGGATTCCGGGTTTTCCCAGAAATTTTCTTTTTTTGATTGATCTTCCAATTTCTGAATTTTCTTTCCTTTTTCAGCCAAGTCAAAGACAGTCACCCGCAAGGGTGATTCTATCCTTAAGTTCTTTGATCTTTTCTCGGATATCTTGCATTTATGAAAAAATTATATCACAATTATCATTTATACGCTAAAGTGGCAAATTCCATTGCGCGAAGCGCGAAAAGTATTTTAGGTTCAATGGTTTTTTTGCAATTTTTTTGCGAATTTAGTAATTTGCCGCCGAACGGCGTCGAGCTTTCTGCCAATTTAAAAAGTAACGTACAATGTCTGCCCGCCTCCGCCCGAAGCGGCTAAATCCGGAGAGGTGCGTTACCGCCCCATAACATTTTCCATTATTTAGCGACATCCGCTACCCTTCTCTAGTGAACTAGAATCAATGCCGCCATATTGTTCAAAAAAAGACCTTTTTTTTCGGAAGGTCTTTTTCATTTTTTTTATTTTTTTGGTTTCGTTCGGATGTAGCAGACGATCAAAATAATGTTGAGTATGGGCCAGATGAAGACGGAGAAGTATAATAGCCAAACAATGTTGTAGGAATCAAATATATCAGATTTAGTAAGTTCCGCAAAACATAATTTTATTCAATCCGCGCGCCTATTTCTTTTGAAAATATTTATTTTTGAGAAAGCCAAGAGCCAGCAGAATGGCAAGCGCTATGTTTATATACGGCCAAATAATGACAATTATGAAATATAAGGCCCTTGGGTGAAAACTGTACCGACCCATAAAGTATAAATATAATAGAATATTTAAAATGACCGACATCCATAAAATCGCTCCGAATATTTTCTTTCTTGCAACGAGGAACCAGGACCCATATGCACCGATGATAATAATAGCTAGATAGATTACATTTGCGATTGCCTTTCCTAGCCCTATGTCATCAAACATAACTTTTGTTCAATCCACACAAAGAGATCTTTGCAAAGATTGCTTTTAATTAATGTTTATTTAATTCTTATCGCACTTAGACTCTCAACTATTAAATCTGCTGCTTTTTCATTGACCCACCGAGGAGATTTTTTCTTTATCTGGTGAACAATGACATCTATATCTGCATTGATAATTTTACTCAATACTGCAACTGATTTTTGTTTTAGTTTCGGTTTCAAGCTTGAATCTTCGATTTTTCGCAAAAGCTTGAAAAGATTTTCCAGTGTTTTTAGCTTTTTACGGAAATACTTATAGGCAACTGTTTTCTTAATTAAGCCTAATTTATGATAATGATCAAAGTTTTTCCGGATGGCGCTGATATCTGTCCCTACTTGGAAATTCGCCTCTTTTTCAGCTGAATTCCCAGCTTCATCAGTAGCGGAAATTTTCAGTGTATATTCTCCCAAGCGCTCAAGCGAGAGGTCTATACTCTTCTCCATCCAGTCGAGTGCTTCTCCGTTTTTCTTAACTTGCCATGATTCAATACTAATTCTTGATTCGAAATCTTCGATTTTATAATCAATCATCAAAGTTCTATCATTAGTATAGCTTGTTTCCTCGGGGGAGAAAATAGTTATCATTGGCGGTTCCGTGTCCGGATTGTACAATACTTGATCATCGGCAACTTCAATTTCAAACTCTTGCACTACGCCTGCTTGGGACTCACCCGCTATTTCAGTCGAAGATTCGATCGCATTTCCTAGATCATTGGGATTTTCAGTGATTTTAGTTGTTTCTATTGTATAACTCCCTCCTTCTCCCGTTCCTTGCACCAGAATCTTATATTTTCCATTCTCCGAATTTGGGATGGTGACAAATTCATTTTCAGTATCAGATCCAGTGTAATAAGCTCCTTCGATTTCATTCACTTCTTCCCCCGTTTCAAAATTCTTCCCTATTTTCCTGCCGCTTGGAGATTCGATTTGAATGTCTGCGGGCGAAAAAACACCGAATGTCAAAATGTCGACAACTCTGTCGAAAATATTCGCGGCGGAACAATCCTGATTCCCTGACAATTCTGTGAACACATGACATTGAGCCGCCGTGGGAAGATCGCCGTGAGATGAATTCAGGATTATTTCTTTGTTAGACGCAATTCCTTTTGCGCTGGAGAACGGCACTGTTTCATCCCCGGGTCCGTACTCGATTCCCTGATCAGTACTGTCATCATAATAATTTTCCGGCATCCCGTGTTTCCATATGCCGTCGGTATCACTTTCAGCAACTCTTAATTTTTCTATCGTGTTGTTTCTTTCCGTGTCTGAAATGATATTCGTAAAATCAATGTTGTTTAGACGATTTAACCTACCTGAACCATTCAAAAAATCCAGGAAAGTATTTCGCGGATAATCATTCGGGTAATTTCTCATCTCCCCGCTTGATGATTCCCTTAAATAGTCGTAATCGGGAAGGAGTTCTTTTACGGAAATCACCCTTCCCTGGATATAATCCTTCAGATTATCAAATCCCGAATGTTTTGCTTCGATTTTAAACATGCTTTCAACAATATTATCATCAAATGCTGTTCCTATTTCGCCAGCCTCCCATGTTAAATAACTTTTCGGTGCTCCTTTGTGCGGAGTTCCTAATGTAATGAGTTGATCAATGTCATTTTCATAGCTTTCTCCTTCTATATAATAGCGTGCAATAAGTCCTCCCATCGAATGAGCAACTATATCAACTTTTGGACGGCCTGTTTGATTTTTCACTTCACTGATTTTTTCTTTCAGTTCTTGCGCGGTTAGAATATTGCTGTCACGCCATTCGTATGGAAACTCAAAAAGCTTTTCTTCTTTTTCATAACCATTCTTTTCTAGAGATGCAATTAAATTATCATAAGTGTGGAGTATGGGATCGATTTTCAGTTCTCCAACTCCTCCTGGATATTTTGTAGCTGACCCCATAATCCCCGGAATGATGATCACCGGATCGGGATTCTCAATTGGGTCTTCTTCGAGCCATGGATCAAAAGTGAGCTGGCCGGTAACCGGATTTCCTTCGCCGTCTGGATTTTCATCTTCGTTGTAAGGTCCTGATTCGTCTCCCCACCAGTTATACCTCGCGTCCAATGCCGGTATGTCCGGATCAGAAGAATTTGTCGCGATTACTCCCGTATCGTTTTCCAATATTACGTTGTTCACCGCAACTGAAGTTTCTCCGGATTCAAATGTTATTCCTCTGGTATTATCACTGATTATGTTCGAATCAATCACAAATTTTGCATTTCCCAAATATTTAAGAGCAGTGCCGTTTTTCTTGAATTCACAATTTTTAACCATAATCTCACGATTTTGTTGGTTCGAAGCCTGGATTTGAACAGCCAAATAACTATAAAAAAATTGCGCGTGTTCAATTCTGATTTTGACATCATCTGATGGAGAAATGCTAATATAATGCCAATCCCCGATTGAAGGCTTATGCGCACCTCCGTCACCGTTTGTGTCTCCGCCGTGCTCGTCATCCCTCATAGAAGTGAAAACCACGGGTTTTTCCTTCGTACCTTTAACGATAAAATCGTCTTGAATGATCAGTCTTTCCAGGCTTCCTCTGTTGAACTTTATCAGGGTTCCCTCCTCGATTGTTAAAGGTGCGGCAATAATATTCCAGCCGGATAGAATGTATGGACTGTTTTCTTTTGTCCAAGTTGTGGGCTCTGTTATTGTTCTCGCCGCAAGCCGTGTCGGCCCTTCGGCGTTCGTCAGGTCAGTAAATAGTGAGAACGCAAGAAAAAAAGTGACGAGATAGAAAATCGGTTTTACTGTTTTCATTTCCCGAATTTAGAAATTTTATAATTCATCAAAAAACACCGCCAAAAGCAGTGAAATTAAAAAAGGCCTTCCTGAAACCCCAAGCGATATTTTTCTTTTCTTTTCATCGCCCTCCGCGAGAATGTTTACCCGTTTATTATACCAAAAACCCTGTCCAAATCCCACTTCCACTTATCCACACCTTCAAAAATTGTTTCAGAGACTGATATTTTTTGGCTTGGATTGAATTTTTTCCATTGCAGAATGCGAAAAAGTTGGTATAATTCTGATGTCGACGCGGGTGTCGTATAGTGGCTATTATGCAAGCTTCCCAAGCTTGAGAGGGCGGTTCAATTCCGCTCACCCGCTAAAAGTTATTAATTTTGCCCACATAGCTCAGCAGGCAGAGCAATGCTTTCGTAAAGCAGAGGTCGTCGGTTCGATTCCGACTGTGGGCTCAAAAATCCGGCCGAAATGAGAGGCCGGATTTTTGTATTAGAGCCACGGTTTGTGGAATATCAAGGAAAAACCGACGGATCTCCTTGGGAATGAAGAGCCGTGTTTTTTTCGAATTCAATCATTCCCGGGTCGGTGAATTCCACTCGTCCGTCGTCGCTGTTCCAGCGATAGTCCCGCAAGAATACGATTATCCGGTGTTCTTTCACTTTCTCCTGAAGCCAGTCGCCAAAGGTCGTTTTTTTGACGAATATTTGGCGGATATGGGCCAGTTCCTCACCATCCTCGTCTTTCTTTTCTTCCAGCTTGATGATGTGAAAACCCAGCGGACTGGAGATCACTTCGCTCATTTCCCCAATTTTCATGGAAAAAGCTGTTTCGGCGATCGGTTCTATCAACTGATCCCGGCTCGACCAGCCCAAATCCCCGCCGTCCTTGGCGCTCGCCCCCTCCGAAAACTGGCGGGCCGCTTCGTCAAAATTTTCTTTACTTTTCGAAACCCGCTCCCAGAGTTCGTTGATTTTTTTCTCTTCATCGCTTGTGTCAATTTCATCGAGATATATTTGCTCCAGTCTGCGCGCGTACAGCTCCGGCCTGACCACATGTTCCTGAAAATCAAGAATCGTCCAGCCGTAGAGCCGCGCCAGTTCGCTCATGAGTTTTTCCCGGTTGCCGAATTGCTCGATACTTTGGTTGACTTGGCTGCTTACTGTCGCGTCAGAAACGCGAATCCCTTCCCTTTTCGCCAGACCCTCAACGATTTCGTTTTCAATCATTTTGTTCAGCACTTCCTTTTCTTTTATTTTGAGCCGTTTTTTGCCCTGTTCTGTTCCGAAATCAACACGAAGACCCAGTTTCTCGAAATCCTGGGATTCGTAGAATTTTTTGACCGAGGCCGTGTTGTCCTTGATTTCTTCCACTTTTATAATTCCGTTTCCCGATATGTAGACGGCCGGAAAAGGAAAAATTCTTTCGGCCATTCGAACGAGACGGTTGCCGGAATTGTATTTGTAGACAGCCGCGGTCAGCACTCCAAGACCGACGAAAAAAACAAGGCTTGCGACCAGAATACCGATGACAATTTTGAACTTATCTCTTTTTTTCATGAGTTCACAGGTTTTTTTCCTCGAAGAAAAAAATTATCCATTTCTGCCAGTTGGGGTAGCCGTCTTTCTCGACCGCCAGTTTTTCCTTGGTCTCCTCTTCTTTTTTTTCTTCCTCGGGCTGCTCCATTTCTTTGCGCAGGACTACCATTTTCTCATCCTCTTTTTGGAGGTTCAGTTTTTCACGGGCTTCCCTTTCCTGAAATTCTTCCGATGAAAAATAGGTAGTTAGGTTTTCCAGCTCGCTGTTTTCCTGGTGGAGCTGGTTGATTTCCTTTTGCAGGACTTCAATTTCCCCTTGAATTTGTTTTTTGCGGTATGTTTCTTTTCCAAGGGAAATGCCGATCAGCACTAACGCGGCCAGTCCCGCTAAAAAGAAAAAACCGGAAAGAATTTTGGTGGAGGTTTTGGCTTCAGTTTTTTTTCTTTTCTTCATCCGAGAATGGGAGCGACGGTAAAGGCAATCATTGACAAAACAGCCACGATTGAAATAACTATCCAAATTATCCTCACTTTTTTGCGGTTGCGAGAAATCATATTTGTTATTGCTTTCTTAGGTCAAGTTGATTTTCTGTTTTTTGTAATGTTACACTATCTTGATGGGAAGCTCAAGAGTGAATTTGCTTCCCTTGTCCCTTCCTTCCGACTCCGCCCAGAGACTTCCCTTGTGAGCGGCTACAATCTTCCTTCCGACGTACATGCCCAGCCCCGTTCCTTCGGTATGGTAGTGGCTAACCTGCTTTCCGCGCTGAAACTTCTGAAAAATTTCTTTGATTTCTTGTTTGTCCATGCCGATTCCGGTATCCGAGACAATGACCCTGACAACGCTTTTTTGCTCTTTGCTGTCATGGTCAAAATAACTGCCGCATTCGGTTCGCACCGTGACGCTGCCCTTTTGGGTGTACTTTATGGCGTTGTCGACCATATTGGATATCACTTCCTTGATCTTGGTGGCATCCGCGCTGACCTTGCGAAGAGGCTGGGCTGGCTTTTGCCAGTCGAGATGAAGTTTTTTGGCCTTGGCAGCCAGCTCGAGGGTGTCCACGACCTCACGAACCAGATCCTCGATTTGAACTTCCTGGAAATCAAATTCCATCCGGCCGGCTTCAATGCGGGAAATGTTCAAGAGATCCTCCACGAGATGAATAAGCCTTTCATTGGCGATGTATATTTTTTCCAGAGCGTTTTTCTGAACTTCAGAAAGCGCGCCGTATGTTCCCTCGAGGAGCAGGGACCCGAAGCCCTTGATGGAGGTCAGCGGCGTCCGAAGCTGATGGGAAGCAATGGAAATAAATTCCGATTTGGCTTTATCGAGAACGTGGAGCTTGTCATTGGCGGCGGCAAGCAGTTTGGAAAGATTTTCCAGCTCCTCTTTGCGTCGGACTTCCAAATTCACCGATCTCACCAGCATATAGCCAAAGACGATGGAAAGCGCAAGGGTTATTCCATTAAGAATAATATTAGTCGGGTTTTGGATAAAGAAGAATTGAGAGCCAATAAGGATGACGAGAGCTACGACAAGGACTTGAGCGGCGAGGAGTTTTATGTTTAAGACTTTGAACTGGACGATCAAATATGCGAGAAGACCGATAAAAATAAACAGTCCAACTGGCCCAATAAAATTCAGTTGGTAGTATCGAGTCAGTTCCCCCAGGACATCGCTTAACCAGGCTAGGAGCAAAAAAATTGTTGATCCCAAAGTCAGCGTAGCTGTGATTATTTTTGATTTACGATCCTTTTCCTGGAGATACCTCTTTACTCCGATAAAAATAATACTTAGAATAATTACAAGCTCTATCGTGTAAATGTAATACCACAGCAAACCTATTTCTCCTTCACACATGGACGCGTCAAAAAGGAGCATATTGTAGCGGGTTGGCATGAGGAACAGTACGGGCAATACAGTTAATGAAAAAAATAATTTTGAAACGAATGAAGAGTCTTTCTTATATAAAAAGACATAGACGAAATAAAGAGTGAGATAGTAAAAAGGCAGTATGAGAAGCGCTCCAAGAACCCAGGAAAACATATCGGGGTGAACATAGGCAATGGTCCACTGGAAGACATAGTTTGATACCCATAGGGAAAAAGAAATTGTTATGAAAAGCAGGAGCTTGCTGGGCAGGGAAAAATTGCTTCTCATCATTACATAAATTCCAATGAGAAGCGACACGACAATTGCCGGGATATAGGAATAGAGCATGAGCGGAGGGGCCACACTGAAATCAAAGTAGGCGAAATTGGCTGGCACGGCATCCGAGCAAAGCAATGATACATCCATAATTTCTGTCTGTATTTAAGATATTGTTATAGTAAAGCGAATTATTTCTAAATTATATATCACAATCAACCCAGAGGCAAATATATGAACATATTGTTCGTTTCTGAAGATTTAGTTGCCGGAAATTTGGCCTATATTTTGAAAAAAGAAGGACATAGCGTCAAACTGTACATAAAGGACAAGAGACGCAGAAAAAATTTTTCCGGATTAGTTGAAAAGATTCCAGATTGGAGAAAAGAACTGGACTGGGTCCGAAAAGATGGGCTCATTGTGTTTGACAGCGGTTCACATGGGAAAACTCAGGAAAGCCTGCGAAAGCAAGGTTATTTGGTTTTCGGCGGCTGCAAGCTGGGTGACAGGATAGAAAGCGACCGCACATATGGAGCCGACGTTTTTTCTCGCTTTGGAATGAAAACCGCTCCCCTTTGTGATTTTGAAAACTCGAATTCCGCTGTCCGGTTTCTGAAAAAAAGAAGGGGTCCGTGGGTTTTGAAACAAAATGTCGCCGGAACGGGTCTTAAAAGCCTCAATTATGTCGGGATGCGGGAAGACAATCGGGACATGATAGATCTTTTTTCTCATTATCAGAAAAGAGGATTTCTCAAGAAGAGCAAGAGTCTGACCCTTCAAGAAAGAATTTTCGGTGTGGAGATGGGAGTAGGGAGATTTTTCAATGGAAAAGAATGGACCGGACCAATTGAAATCAATTTGGAACATAAGAAATTCTTTCCAGGCGATCTGGGTCCGTCGACCAGCGAGATGGGAACTTTGGCCTGGTACGACGAAAATGAAAGCAATAAGTTGTTTTCCGAGACCCTCGCAAAACTGAAGCCATATCTTCGCAAAATCGGTTTTCACGGAGACGCGGAACTCAACTGTATCGTCAATGAAAAAGGGGCATTTCCGCTTGAGGCGACCATGCGTTTCGGATCGCCCATCATTCATCTCCAAACCGAAATCCACGAATCTCCCTGGGGAAATTTCTTGCAGTCGGTTGCAAAAACAAAAGAATACGATCTGAAATGGAAAAAGGGTTATGGAATTGTCGTAGTAGTGACAGTTCCGACTAGTAATCCCTTTCCTTTTTCGAAAAACGAAAGCTACGTTTCGCCGGAAGGACTCAATATCTATTTTGACGAAAGATTGAACAAGAATGATATGAAACACGTCCACTTTGAAGACGTGTCTTTGAAAAAAAAAGGCGGTCTTGATCAATTTTATATTTCAGACAGTCGAGGATATATTCTCTATGTCACCGGAATAGGAAAAACCGTTGCCGAAGCGAGAACAAAAGTCAATTCAATTTTGAAGAAAATTCAAATACCCAAAATGTTCTACCGGAACGACATCGGATTGAAATTTTTGGACCGTGACCAATCCAGACTAAAAAAATGGGGATATCTCTAATCGCACCATTCTGTGATGAAACATATTTGGGGCTAAATGCAGATTGTTTTTACTTTTGGAAGAGAAATAAATTCGGATCCAAAAGAATAGGCTCCGGCAGCCGTGAATATTAAATAGTCGCCGTTTTTCAGTTCTGGTAGTCTCATATTTCTTCCGAAAACATCCAATGAATCTGGTGTGCTGCCGCGAAGCATATAGTTCTTTGTCTTCGTGTGTCTTTCTTTTTCGAGACAGCAAACTGGCAGATAAAGGTCGACAATTAGGGTGTCCATCGCGGCGTTGTAGAGAGAACAATTAAGAATAGCGATTTGGTCTCGCTTGAATTTTTTCAAGTGGACAACTTGACCTACCAACACAATCGATTCGGCGACCAGCTTTCTGCCGGGTTCGTATATATATTTTATTTTCGGGAATATTCCGGATATTTTTTTTCTGCCCTCGGTTAGAATCTTGCCGACTTGTTCGAGGCTCGGCGCGTCTTTTTTGTATGGCACCGGATATCCCCCGCCAAAATTGACATGGTCCAATTCGATACCCTCTTTTTGGAGCTTAGCCGAAAATGCGGATATTTTGTCTATGTTTTTTTTCCAAACATCAAGATAAGTGTTTTGAGAAAGAAGATGATTGTGAAGCCCCAGCTTGATGTTGTTTTTCTTTTTGAGTCTGCCGAGCTTTTTAAGGACCACGAGAGCGTCTTTGAGAGGAAAACCGAGATAAGAATCCATTCCGTAGGGAAGCTCCGGATTCTTCACCTTCACTCCGGTGTTTATTCTGACGAATAACTCAAAACTATTTTTTTTGAAAGGGACATTTTTCAAAACAAGATTCAATTGGTCCCAGGAATCTATGCTGAATCTTTTCACGCCAAGACGCAAAAGTCTTTCCAGTTGCTTTTTTGTGAGACTGGGTGACTGGAAAATGATTCTGTCTCTTCGGACCTTTTTTATCCGCTTCAGATTTTCAAGCTCATCCGGAGAAGATACAAGAAAACTGCATCCGTTTTGGCAGATAAGCTTGGCGATTTGCATCTCCGGATTTGTTTTGAAAGAGTAGGCAATTTCTCCCGGAAGATTTTTTTTGAGTTCGCCTATAACAGCCGTCAGCTTTTTGGTGTCGGCCACAAAACAGGGAACATTTTCAATCCATTTCATTTTGTTCTGTTTGAGGAGCGCTGGGAAATTATCTTTTTTCATTGATTTTTTTTAGAGCCTGTTAATATACGCCAAGTACTTCAAATAATATTATTTCGCGAAATTTTATGCAAGTCGCAGCCAAGAGACTAAAGACTTATCAAATATATTCCGAAAGCCATAGTGGCAATTGAGACAGTTTTGAGAGGTAGGCCAGTGAACTGCTCTCGATAAATAATCTTGATAACCTTCTTTTTTCCGAAGGAGTACGCGGGATAGCTTAGCAGGAGCAATACGCTGAAAAAAATTACAAACGCGGGGACAAAACTTTCAATGACAGCCACGAAAGAGACGGAGGGACTGATGCTGATAGCTCTTTGTGAAAAAATTATGGCTCCCAGATTGATTGACTCAATAAGGAAAAACCAGAAAAAATATTTCTTACTCAACTGATATAGATAGCTCACGCTCTTGCTTTTTGTGAAGTTGAGTATAATGAGGGATCCGATAAAGTAACCAAGGGCGAAAAAAAGCAATCCGCTGATAAATTCTGTTTTTTGATAGACATGCTCCTGCACGACCATGCTCAGTGAAAGAAGCACAATAGCTCCGGAAATTATGATCAGGAAACGGCTGAAATTGTTTCTTCGGATATTGCCGCTAAGCGACAAGAGAGTCGCTCCCAAAAATGTGGTGATTATGCCGGTATACTGAAGGCCGGATAGTCTTTCCTTGAGAAAAATAAAAGCAAGAATCGGGACGAGAATAGCCGTCAGATTCCAGAAAATTTGAATGAGCGAAACGTCTCCAGTTATGAATAGCGCCTTGAAGTAAAAAAGCATAGCGGCGCTGAAAAGCAGTCCGCCAAGGAGCGCTAGTATAGTCGTGCTTCTGTCCGGCATGGAAAGACCAAGGAAAGGAACAAGAAGCCATGGCGCAATTTGAAAAAAACCCGAGATGATGGCGCCGTCGTATTCATCCTGGTAAATATCTTTTACGAAATATACGTCTATCAGGTTCACCAACGCCCAAAGCATTGGCGCCAGAAAGGCAATAATCAGCCAGTTATTCCAAAGAATCATCGTATATAGAGAAAATCAACAAAAAAGGTTAGTTTATTTTCACATGATTATATCCGCTTCGTTTGATGGAAGTTCCGGAAGAGGATTCTCGTCTTTCAATTCTTGATTTTCCGGATTTTCTTCCGATTTTTCGTAATTATTTGATTCATCGAAAAGATTTTCCATCAGCCGCGTTCGATCCTCCGAATTTTCATTTTCCGCCGCCTCCGCTGATTCAAGCGATGCGTCTTTCTCGATCACATCATTGATTTCTTCTTCTGCTTCATATGCTTCGGGAGGATTTTCAAGAAGATATTGTTCCGGATCACTGCACAATTCCCCGGTGGATTCATCTTCGGGCGCGCAAAAAATTTCTTCGCATTCCGATTCTCCCGGCTGGCAAGCAAAAGCGTCGCATTCTTCGTCTTGGGGATCACAGTTGGACATATTTTTGGCGTTGCGCCTGACAATCTTGTAGTACCAAATGTCTTCGTCGGGAATTCCGGTGCATCTCTCCCATTCTTCAAGAGATTCGGGATCGCATTCCCAGATGAAACAAGCATCGGTTTCTGGATCGCAGTCAACTTGAGCTTGAATGATATAATCGGCTTTCACGATGTATCTCCAGTAAGTTATTCCCAGAGAGACAAGAACAAGAATCGCCAATGCTATGAAAAATATTTTTGAGCGAAGGTCAACTTTTATTTCGCCCGTTTCGTTTTTATTTTCTTTTTCCAGTGTCAATCTCATAAATCCAGTATAACATCACTTCCTCAAAACCGCCAAAAAGGCGGAGGTGGGGATTTCGACCTTGCCGAACTGGGTCATGCGTTTTTTTCCTTTTTTTTGCTTTTCAAGAAGCTTTCGCTTTCGGGTGACATCTCCGCCGTAGAGCTTGGCCGTGACGTCTTTTCGGAAAGCTTTTACTGTTTCCCGGGCGAGAATTTTCCCGCCGACCGTGGCCTGAATGGCGACTTGAAAGCTCTGCCTCGGGACCACATCTTTCAGTTTTTCCACAATCCCTTTTCCTTCCGAATAGGCTTTTTCTTTGGGAACGACGCGCGAAAATGCGTCCACCTTCTCACCGGCGACCAATATATCGAGTTTCACCAGGTCATTGGGTCGGTATCCAATAAGTTCGTAGCTCATGGAAGCAAATCCGCTTGAAACGCTTTTTAATTTGTCATGGAGGTCAATGATGATGTCGATGAGCGGCACCTCGAACGCGAGAACCAGCCGCTCGCTGTCGAGATAGTCGGTGTTCTTATATTCGCCCCGGACAGTCCGCATAAGCTCCATCAGCTGGCCCAGATATTTCGCGGGAGAAAAAATATCCAGCTTCACGTAGGGCTCTTCGATGGATTCAATAACCGAGGGATCAGGCAATTCAAGGGGAGAATAAATATTTCGCGGCCTGTCTTCTTTTGATTTGATCTTCACTTTATACACCACACTGGGCGTTGTAATCACCGGTTCAATCTCAAACTCGCGGCGCAAGCGTTCCTGGAAGATTTCCATATGAAGAAGTCCGAGAAAGCCGCAGCGAAATCCCCGGCCAAGAGCCAGGCTCGATTCCGGCTCAAAGGAAAAAGCGGCGTCGTTGAGTTTCAATTTTCCGAGCGCGTCGCGCATGAAGTTGTAGTCATCCCCTTCTTTTGGATAGAAGCTGGCGTAGACAACGGGTTTTATTTCCCGATATCCCGGTAATTTTGCTATTTTATTTTTGATATTTAATATGGTTATCGTGTCTCCCACCCGGCAGTCTTCGACGCTTTTGAAACCGGTGGCGATATATCCGATGTCACCGGCCGTGAGCATTTCTGCCTTTTTGAGTTCCGGAGAAAAAATACCGGTTTCAATGGCCGAACTTTCTTTTCCGGTGGCCATCGCGACAATGTCGTCTTCTGCTTTCACTTCTCCGTCGATGATTCGGATATAGGCCAAAACGCCTTTATAGACGTCGTATTTTGAATCGAAAATAAGAGCCCGAAGCGGCTTTAGGGCATCTCCTTTCGGCGGAGGAATTTTTGCGACAACAGCTCGAAGAATTTGCTCAACGCCCTCCCCCGTTTTTCCGCTGGCAAGGATTATTTCATCTTCGGAACATTCCAGCAGGTGAATTATTTCTTTTTTGACTCTTTCTATTTCAGCGTTGGGAAGGTCAATTTTGTTGACGACCGGAATGATTTCCAGATTCTGCTCAACGGCTTGGTACAAATTGGCGACTGTCTGGGCTTGAACGCCCTTGGTCGCGTCCACGAGCAAAATCGCCCCCTCTACCGCCGCCAGCGAGCGGGAAACTTCATACGAAAAATCGACATGACCGGGAGTATCTATAAGATTCAAAATATAGTAATCCGGTCGCGAAGCGACACCAAAATTTTGAATTTTGAATTTTGAATTTTGCATTTCAAGCTTCATCCTTACCGGTTGCAGTTTGATAGTTATTCCCCTTTCCCGCTCTAGATCCATTGTGTCAAGAAGCTGGTCTTTCATTTTCCGCTCTTCGACGGTCTTGGT
Organism: uncultured Bdellovibrionales bacterium; assembly: GCA_964519445.1. Taxonomy (GTDB): domain Bacteria; phylum Patescibacteriota; class Minisyncoccia; order Moranbacterales; family UBA11712; genus CAZFIH01. The sequence continues at coordinate 23,797 of CAZFIH010000001.1, forward strand.
TATTTCCAATATCCGATCGGCAAGCGTGGACTTACCATGATCAATATGGGCTATAATACAAAAATTTCGGATGTTTTGTTGATTATTCATATTCTTAAATCTAGCTCATTTCCCTATTTTTGCAAATAAAAAATAGTCGCGTAAGCGACACCAAATATTTTGCATTCCTGCCCGTAGGCAGGCAGGTTGATTTTTGATATTTGATTTTTTTTCTATATCCCGCTCGCTTGCGTCGGGTCTTCGGGAATGGTCGGGCGGGCTCGCAGGAATTTTCCGGAAAGGAGTTTCTTAACTATTTCAAATTCCTCCATCTTGAGAAGCCAGGTGACGAAGAGATATACGCCTATGCCCAAGGATCCGCTGATCGCAAGTTGAGCAAAAACGGCCAGAAATGTATCCAAAGTGATGAAGGGGTCGATGGCATATTTAGCGGCTTGAGCAATCGATCCGGCGATAATGGTTGCAAGGGATATCCGGAAAAGGGAAGAAATAATTCTTTTGTCCGCGAAAACGTTCATTTTCTTGTTGAGGATGAAAAAAAGGAGCCCCATATTGACGATGCTGGCGATGGTAAAGGCCCAAACAAGCCCCAGAACGCCGTAGAATTGAGCGAGATATATGGCCAAAACCACGTTCACAATTTCGCCGACCAGTCCGGTAAAAAACGGTATTCTCGTATTTTGAATGGCATAGAACGACCTGGCAAGAAGCGGGATCAAGCCTTGAGCGAAAAGACTGAAAGCGAAAATCCCGAGTGCTTGGAAAGTGAGAATCGTGTCTTCCCAGTCGAATTTTCCGGCTCCGAGAACCACTCTCACAATTTGGGCCCGCAGGATAATAAGAAGGATACTGGCCGGGAGAATGAAGTAGAGAGTCTGCCGAAGAGTCTTCGAAAAATTTTCAATGAAAATATTTTTTTCTTCTTTCACCGCGTGGTGGGCCAGGGTCGGAAAGACAGCCAAAGCAAACGGGATGGCAAATATGCCGACGGGAAAGTTTTGAAGATTGTTGGCAAAATTGAAAACAGCCAGACTGCCGGCAGTCAGAGTGGAAGCGATGATAGTGATAACCAGAAGATTGATTTGGGCCATGGCAAGTCCCATCGTCCGGGGGATCATCAACCGCACCACTTTTCGAAAATAGGGGTCTTTGAAATCCAGAGACGGTCGAAAGCTGAAGCCGGTGACTTTGACTACCGGATACTGAATGAACATATGAAGGAAGGCCCCCAGGATGACTCCCCAGGCCAGGCCGGCGATGCCCGTGAATTGAACGAAGAACACGGCACCGATGATGATTCCCAGATTATACAAAATTGGAGCGAGAGAATAGACCAGGAATCTCTTGAAGGAATTAAGGATTCCGCCAAACACCCCGCTCACTCCGAGAAGTATGGGGCTCAAGAACATTATTCTCGTGAGATGAATCACCTGATCCAGTTTTTCGCCGGAAAAGCCGGGAGTGACAAGCTTCATGAGCTGGGGCGTGAAGATGGCGAAGACGATGCTAATCACTGCCAAAACAAGAAGGACGGTGCTCAAAAGGCAGTTGGCTAGTTTCCAGGCTTCACTTTCGTCATCTTTCGCCAGAAGTCCCGTGAAAACCGGAATGAAAGCGGCGCTCAAAGCTCCCAGGACGAGAAGATTATAGATAAGATCCGGTACGCGAAAAGCGGCATAGTACACATCCAGAGCATCCCCGGCTCCGAACTGGGCCGCCAGGATCCTGTCGCGGACAAGTCCCAGGAGCCGGCTCAAAACCCCCGCCGCGCCAATTATCAGCGCGGCGGAGTTGATTGAATTGGAGGGGGTGGAATTTAGTATTCTATGGGTAAGGGTTTTGATCATGGTTAGCTAAGCCGCAGGGAAACATATTTAGGCAGTAGGTAGAGCTATAAGTGGTAAGCTGTAAGTTATTGCTTAAAACACCCATGACCTAAGCCTACATCCTAACCTGCTGCTTCTTCCCTATTTCCCCTGCTACTTACGTTCTATCGCCATTCCAACATATTTATCCGCGTTCAAAATTGTTTCCACTTGAAAAGTGTTCCCGTTCCGATTGACGCTTTCCGGCCAGTGCCAGACGGTTTTCATGCTGTCCGGCAGAGTTATTTTTGAGTCCAAGCGGCTTCCCTGGCTTCCCGACTGTTTTTGATACAGCACCGAAAAAGAATCGGCCGGATGGTGAAGATTGTCAAATTTGACTTGGAACGGCAGACGGTACTTGTAGCGCATCGTGACGCTTTCGCCCGGACTCACATAAACCCAGTTGGCAAAGACCGTCTTGCGGTTTTCGGTGTAAATTTTTGTTCCCGTTTCTTCATCTGTCCGCAAAGAATCCCGATTGGCCTCGACTTGAGGATCGGCCTTAAAGTTGAGCGAATTGTAGTCAAGGGGCGGTGAAACGAACTCGCGGGTTTGACCCTCGGCTTCAAGAAGGGCGGAGCCTTCCGGAACATAAACGCGCATCCAATCCCCGTTCACCTTGTTCCACCAGTCGTATTTTTCATTTCCTCCCTTGTGAACTCTCGTTATTTCAACCGTGTCAACAATGCTTCCGTCGCTTTGAATTTCAATTTGATGTCTAATATTCTCGTCTATGACGCCGTCCGTTTTGTACCCGTTGATGTTTGTGTTTATGACGCTCAAATAATCTTTTGGGGTATTGAGAATTTCTCCCGACCAGCCTTCTTTGGAAATAAGATTTTGGATGTTGTAGTTTTTTGAGTAAAGAAGCAGATGCTTCTCCCGGAGAGCTTCATTGAGAGCCGAAAGAGTTTTCACGATTTTGGCAACGTCTTTGGCGTTCAAAACCTCATCCAGTACTTTGGGGGTCAAATCGGCAATGAATTTTTTGGGGCGGTTTTCCTCTTTGTCGTAGTCGACCTCGACTTCATATTGAGTTTTTTCAATGAAATTGCGGGCGTCCACCGTCGTGCCGTATTCGGGCATTTCAATGGGTCCGGTTATCTCCAGCAGATTCTGAATCAAGTTCGGAGTAATCGCAACAACTCCGTCCACGGTAGGCCCTCCCGTTTTTTCATAGAAAAGCGACACTTTTTCAGCTGATGTCGGGAAATCCGGAAACCAGTTGGCGTCGTGCATCGTCCAAACAGCGCTCATTTTCTGAATTGGCTCGGGCGGAATGACGCGGGCCTGGAGTTGGCCGTCCGGGTTATATATGTTGTCAACAAAGAGATTTTTTATCCTTCCGTCTCTTATGTCGAGAATTCCGTAGCTTCCGATAAAGCCGCCAGTGGCTCTCATTTCCTGATTATTTTGAAAAAGGAAGAGAAATTTTCGCTGGCCGTGGTAGCCGAGGACGTCGAGAAAAATTTCAGAATAATCAAGAAAATTTTCGAGATTGCTTGTTATGACAGGCAATTTTTCCTTGAGGGTCAAAAATTGAGGCTTCATTTCGTCCGGCAGATCGTCGATATTGACTTTGTTGATGTTTTCTTCCGCTTCCTTCATATCGTTATTGGCTTTTTCGATCCCCTTTTGGAGGTTCAAAAATATTTCCGTGAGCGACGGTCTTTCGGTGCTGTCGCCCGAGAGCGGGTTTTGAAATGATCCAAGGACCGATGTGGATTCAGAAATGTTTTTTCCGGCAAGAGCCAGATTTTCTCCGGCCGCGAGCACATAGTTGGCGCTGGCTACTTTTGAAATTCCCGGAATGAATCGGAGCACCTCGCTGAATTTTCCGCCCATTGACGATATGTCTTCCTTGGCTTCGGAAAGAATTTGGTATGATTCTTCGAAGTTGGCGGCGGCCCCGCCAAATTGTCCGGAAGAAAGGTTGTTTTGCGCCTGGACGAATCCGCTCAAGGCCGCTTGCCCGCTTTCAGTTATCCGGGCTTCCATGTCAAAGCCTTTTTGAAGATAAGCCATTCCCGGAAGCGCGAGGGAAAAGACGGCAAGGACCGATGCGAATGTGCCGATATATTTGAGCCTAAGAGGGAATGGTATTGTGTCAGTTTCTCTTTTTCTCCTGATTTTTTGGTTTGGCTTTTTATCTTCAAGCAAACTCAAAATATTATCGGCGGACTGGTCGATTTCGCTTTCTTTTGACGGGGAAAATGAAGGGGAATCTTCGGGTCGGAAAAAGCCATCGATCTCTGTCTTTTTTTTGATAATTTTTTCTTCCAAGAATTGCCGATCGGTTTTTTGAAAGTATTCTTTTTTTGGCTTTGTTTCTGGTTCAAAATGATCCTCGGGAGCGGCCGGCGGTTCCGGAACCTTGGAAATGGAAATGCAGTCATAAGGAACGACTTTTCCCATCTGAATGGCGTTGGCACGTCGTCTTCGTTGCTTTTCTATAGTTTTTTTCCGGGAAGACAAATAGCTTTTCTTCGGAAGAGGCGCGATTTCTCCATATGGAGTATAACTTTTTTTCAAGTCGGATATGCGCTTCTGTTTGTTTCTTGCCAAATTATCTTTTCTCTCGCGGCCAATGACGGCAGTTCTTTTCAATCCTTTGATTCTGTTCATATCCAAAGACCCGTCTGCCTTCACGGGACGCACATCGAACATTTCGGAAAAAATATTTTTTCGTCTTGATGGCATACTGTTCCTTGCGAATTTTAGAATTTTCTTTACGAAATACGAATTTTGCGAAATACGAAAAAGTTAAAATAGCAGAACATTTTTTCACTAATCAACCAATCAATATTTGAACATCTGTTTCGTATTTCGTTGTTCGTAAATACGCTATGCGCAGTTTTTATAAATATCCAGCGTCTCCCTCGCCATTTTTTCCCAACTGTATTTTTTTACCTGCTTGTGACCTCCTGAAATGAGTTTTTGCCGGACCTCTCCGTTGGTTGCGACTTTTTCAATGGTCTCTGCCATTTCCGTAAGCGCTTGGGGGTCGAAATAGCAGGCGGCGTCGCCGAGAATTTCCGGAAGACAAGAAGCATTCGAACTGGCGACGGGAAGATTCCAGCTCATGGCTTCAAGCGGAGGAAGGCCGAAGCCTTCGTAGAGCGACGGAAAAATATAGAGCAGGGCTTCCTTATAGAGGGTCCCCAGCTCGCCGTCCGGAACAAAATCAGTGAAAATAACTTGCCTTATTCGATTGTCTTTCACGAATTTTTTCAGTCGCCTGTAGAAATAGTCTTCTTTCCCCACCAGAACCAGATGAAGGTGAGGATGCTTCCGCACGAATTCCCTAAACACCAAAACAAGCCTCTCCAGGTTTTTATGAGGATAGGCGTTTCCCACGTACAAAATGTACGGCTTTATTATACCATATTTTTTGTGAATCTGTTGAGGGCTGGCTCGTAGAGGCTCAAGAGTCCTGTCGACCGCTTCCAGAGTAACGGCTATTTTCCTCGAAGAAACGCGAAAGTGCTTCAAAATATCTTTTTTTGTGAATCGGGAAACAGCGATGATTTTTTCTGATTTTTTGACGGCGTTTCGTATGACGATCCGGTGGGCTATTTTTTTGAGAAAATAATAGAATGGCGACAAAGTCGTGGCGCGCTGAGTGGGAAAATGAAACAGGATCAGATCGTGAATAGTGACAACGAATTTTCCTTTCCAGAAAACGGGAACGTTGAAATGCGGAAAATGGACCAGGTCGAGATTGTATTTTTTGAGTATTCGCGGAAAAAACACCTGTTCGCGGACTCCATACCAGGGAATATTGGCCAACACCTTCGAGAAATTCTTGTTGGCCGGCTGATATTCATCCCAGTTTTCTTTTCGGAGAAAAATGAAAAATTTGTCTTCTGAAGACACTTTTTCCAGGTTCTCTATCAGTTTTTGGGTATAGCGGCCAAGTCCTTTTCCGAGAGATCCGTAAAAACGGGCGTCGATTCCAATTCTCATATTGACTCGCGCCTGCCTGCCGGCAGGCAGGAATTGTGAGTGGATTAAAACGAATGGGAGCGAATGATTCGTTCCAATTCGTACGCAATTCGTTCTTCAATTTGTGAGTATTTTTAATGTTTCATTGGCGCATTTCCTCCAGCTGAATTTTCGGGCTTGTTCCAGTCCTCTTTGACGGAGCGTTGTTTGGAGCTTTTCGTCTCCGAGTATAGACTTCATAGCTTCGCGTAACTGCTCGGGACGATTTGGGTCAATTGCTATGGCCGATTTTCCGGCAACTTGCGGAATCGAGGAATTATGAGAGGTGATTACCGGCGTTCCGCAGGCCATCGCCTCGAGGACCGGCAGGCCAAATCCCTCAAAATGGGAGGGATAGACAAAAAGGGAGGCCAAATTGTATAAGAAAGGCTTGTCGTCTTTGGCGACGTACCCAATGGAAAAAATGCCGTTTTTTTCCCGATTGAAAATATCCGTATATTGCCTGCTGATGTTTCCGGCAAAAACCAGTTTGCACCTTCCGAACTGCGCGTTGACTTTTTGAAAATCCTTGAAAGCCTCGATGATTGAAACTATATTTTTTCGCGGCTCGATATTGCCAAGATACAATATGTATTTGTATGGGAGTCCGTATTTCTTCTGGATCTCGAGGAGTTTTGGATCATTTCGATCAATAATTCTATATTCTTCTCCGACACCGTGCCGAACAACCCGCACTTTTTCCGGCGAAATGCCGTATATATTTTCCAAATCAGTTTTTGTTGATTTGGAAACCGCGATAACGGAATCAGAATTTCGGGCGATTTTTCGGGGATTCACAAACCATGAATGCCAGAGCATGGTTTTGTGCCGGAAGAATTCCGGAAAATACTCAAAAGAAAGATCGTGAAAAGTGGTGACGAATTTGCAATTCCGGCTGACGGTTAAAAAATTTATATTGGGTGCGAAAAAAACGTCGACTCCGCCGATCAGCTTGTCCAGTTTCGGCCAATTCAGGTACCAAAGAAAAAGATTCAGCAGCTTGTTGGGAAATCGAAATCTGGCCAGCTTGACATTGGAATATTCATCGATAAAAGAAAAATTCTCGTTTTGATTTCGAAAGGCATTGGAGAAAATAATATAGTCGTTTTTTCTGTCCGCTTCCAGCAAACAACGAATGATCTCCAGCGTGTACTCGCCTACTCCGGAAATATTTTCTTCCTCCAGGCTTCTCAAGTCGATGCCAATCCTCATAAAAACTCGCGCCTGCCGGCAGGCAGGCAGGAATTAGGAGTGAATTAGAAACGTGTGAAAACGAACTTTTCGTTCCGATTCGCGTGGAATTCGTTCTCTCATTCGTGAGTTATATAATGCTTCCCGAAAGCCGCAAGTGTTCCGAGAAACAGCCCCGCCAAGATAGCTGCCAAAAGATTGATTCTCAAATCCTGTCTGTTTCTGGCTGCGACAAAATCAGAAGATTCGACCACAAACCAGTTGGGATCCTGGGATGCGGCGTTCAGCGCGTTTGTTTTTTCGCTTATGACGTCCTCGATGGAATCGGCCAATTTTTTGGCCTCTTCTTCATTTTGGGTTGAATAATTCACCCGAATGACATTGGATGCAATTTTTTCCGGACGAAAACTTTTGGAAAGCTGTCGAACAGTTTTTCCTCCCGGATCAAGCTCCGCTTTTTCCAGAATCGATCTTGAAACGCCGGCTGATTTGAGCCAGACTTCAATGGCTTCAGCGAATTTTTCATCGGCCTGCAGGCGATAGAACTGGTCATAGCGGTAGTCAGAAGAGGACTGGAAATTGTTCCGGCTGATTTCAAGCAGTTGGGAGGCGGAATAGCTCTCCGACATTCGAACTGACCAGGCGTAAGCGGCAACGATGGAAATCAAAACGACGTAAATTACGACGGAAATGTGATGCCTCCATATTTTGTAATATTCTCGGAGTTCCATAAGTTAAATTTCCAAATTACAAGCGCCAACCACAACAAAATAAGATTCAATTATCAATTTTCAAATGACAGAATTTTTGGATTTGAACATTGGAATTTGGTGCTTATTTGGAATTTGAGATTCGGTTTATTGGTATTTGTGCGCGCGGAGCGCGTTCTCAATGTGGTATTTCATTTTACTCTTAAATATTTCTCTGTCAAATGGGAGAGCTCTCTGGCGGATCGCGTCAGAGTCGAAGTTTTGAGCATTGAATTTTCGAAGAATATTCATAAGAGAAGCAGAAGTTTGATCTTCGAAGAAAAGGCCGTCAACGCCTTCCCGCACGTGTTCAACGATATCCCCTCCCCGAAAAGCGATAATGGGTTTTCCGGAGGCCATGGCCTCAACAGCCACGATTCCAAAATCTTCTTCCTGCGGAAAAATGAAAGCTTGAGCTTGAGCGTACACTTTGGCCAGTTCTTCATCACTCACTCGACCCATGAATTCAATCGTGGGGCCGGCCATTTTCTGAAGCCGGTTTTGGTCGGGGCCGCGGCCAATGATTTTGAGAGGCCAGCCGAGCCGGTTGAAAGTTTCGATGACGATGTCAAATCTTTTGTAAGTCATCAGTCTTCCCACCATCAAAAAATAATCGCCTCGATTGGGATCGAGATGGAATTTTCCAGTGTCAACTGGAGGGTTTATGACCGTGGATTCTTTTTTGTAGTATTTTTTTATCCGCCCGGCCACGAACTTGGAATTGGCGACATACTCGCTCGGCCTTTCAGCGCTTAGCCGATCCCAGACGCGTATGAAATTCATGAAAAACGGGACCGACTTTCTGATAATCTTGGGAAATCCGAATTCGTCGATGTATTTTTGGCAATCATCCCAGGCGTATCGCATCGGCGTATGGCAATAGCAGACGTGGTGGACATGGGGCGGCGAGATGACGCCTTTGGCGTAGCTTGAAGAGTCCGAAAGAATGACGTCGTATTTTGAGAGGTCGAACTGTTCGATGGCGAGCGGCATCAAGGGTGGAAATATGCGGTGATTTTTTCGGGAATAGGGAAAATTTTGGAGAAACGAGGTATATATCCTTTTTTCTCTGAAAATGCCGTGAGTCTTTTTTTCGTCGTAAATAAGCGTATAAATCGGCGCGTAAGGCCAGATTTCAGCGAAGCATTCGAGAACCCGCTCGGCTCCGCCGTATTGGACGAGATAGTCGTGAACAAGGGCTATTTTCATAAGAGATGATGCTAATCCGCCAACCTTATGCTAATCAACGAATTGCGAATTGTGCGAATAAATTTTAGCTTTTTTGGGCGGTTTTAGCAAATGAAAAGCCCTGCCGTCGTTTGGCGGCAGGGCTTGGGTTGCCGAAAAATATCTCCCTTATTTGTAGGGCGGAAAAGGAGCACCCGTAGCGGCTAGAAATGCCGCTACTCCAATTAAAGTAAGTAAGAAGTGCCAACCCTTTTCCGGTACCCATAATCCCCCACAAGTGAATGCGGTGACAATCGCCGCTCCGATACAGAACCAGATCGCAACTTTTACATAAACCCAACTTGGAACTGGCATGATTTAAATCCTCCTTGGATTGTTGAGATGAGACCTCGTCTTAATATTGCATTGGTCGATAGAAACCAGTAACGAAGTTGTTAAAAGATTCAGCGATCTGATCCCATCGTCGGTACCATTTGCAGTTTTCCGGTCGAGCGAGGTAGGGCTTACTATTGGCTTGATCCCAAGGTCGTGGACAAGTGAACACCCAGGCGATATCTTTGGCCTGAGTATTAGTAAGTCCAAGTTTACTAAAAAACTTACGAGCGTCTCCGTAGGATTCTAACGACGCCCATACTTCAGGTGGTATGAAAACCCCGACCTTTTTATTGTAAACATTAAAAAGCGCAATTGCGTCCTTTATCCGCTCCTTTTTGTTTTTTGGCCGTATGTATCCAGACATAACTTTTCTATCCTCCTCAAGATTCTAATTTTAGGATTTCGTAATTTCCGCTTTCATACAGTTCCAGAACAAAGAAACTTTTGGTCTCAGCAACGGACGGAATGTACAGCAAGTCATACTTCTCGAATAGTTCGAACCGATGCAAGTTTCCTTCGGCCCAGGCAATGATCCGGTTTGCCCGATCGAAGCGGTTTTGAAGTCCCCAAAATGCACGAAGCAATAGCCGACCCCAAAAGCTTTTGGCGAGTTTTCCGACGGTTCTGTATCCGCGGAAGTTTCTTTCTCGATGGAAATGTCCGCATATTACTTTCGTGATTTTATCCGCGCCGGGGAACTGGTCAATGACCTCAATTGCGTCCGCGTCGTGGAGAAAGAGGAAAACTTTCTGGCCGGCGGGGACGTTCAGGAGATATTCCGTGAGAAATATTTCCTGTTCATGCTTCAGAGATTCGATCTCTTTTCGTTCTTTGTCTTCAAGATGATCAGTGCTCTGAATGAAAAGCGAAGAAGAGACTGTGATGAAATGAAAATCTCCATTTCGCCAGGCGTCGAAAAGCGGGCCGAGAATTTTCCTGAAATTCTCGAGGCTTGCCAGCCTCATTCCGCCCCCGGGGTCGACTTTGACGGGCAGTTGGTAGCCAAGTTCATGATCACCAGAAATAAAATGGGCACTTTCAGGCTCGATTCTGACAGAATAGAGCATGAAATTTTTCAGCATAGTGATTTCTTCCACGTCAACTGAAGTGACGATACCCCTCTCGTTGTATACACATTCAATGAGATCGCCTGTAAAAATCAATCCGTCAAGATGTCCGATCTCCCCAGACATTTTCAAGTCATAAATCTTTAGGAGAGTTATTCGGAAATTTTGATTATTCAGCTTTTTCTGTTTTCGGAAAATTAGCCAATCCCACAATCTGTCCCAGCCCTTGACGACAATTCCCTTTTGTTTTTCAGGCGGAACAACCATCCACCAGTGGGCGTCCGACATCAGCAAATATCTGGCCAGCAGCTGGCTCATTTTCAGATCCCCCTAAGAAGGAATTTTATTCAAATTTTAAAGAATTCGGTGCATTGTATTACAAAAAAATAGCCTTGTCAATTTCTTTTGTCAGGCTTGGAATTGCCGAGTAAAACTTTCGACCGGCGTTTTTTGTAGATAGTGAAGACGATGAAAAACAAAACGGCGGCGGAGAAAATGACAATTCCCGCGTATTCGATGTACTGGCTGATTTGCTCCGCGGCGTAGCCGAAGAAATAGCCGACAATCACCAAGCCCGTGCTCCAAATGAGTCCTCCCAGAACCGAAAAAGTGACAAATTTTCGAAAGCGCATTTTGAGCGTTCCGGCGGTGATGAAGGTGATATAGCTCAAGCCGGCCGTTGTTTTGATATAAAAAATTATTTTCCCGCTATTCTCATGAAATTTATTTTTGAGCTTTTCAACTGTAGCGGAATTGATTTTCAAAAATTTTTCCGCTTTGGCCAGGACGCGGGATCCGCCGAAGTAACCGATTCCGTAGAGAATAATATCACCCAGGACATCGCCCAGAACGCTCATAACAAACACGATGAAAACATTGAAAAAACCCATGGAAGCCAAAAAAGCCGCGATCATCGTCGCGAAGGGCCCCTCCAGAGTCATAAAAAGAAGCATGGCCGGATAACCCCAATACGGGAGATGTCGGATGAATTCCCGGGAAGTTAGGTCAAGCATAATTTATGAACTATGAAATAAACGAAAGTACGAAACAGATTTCAAGATATTGATTGATTCATAAAGGGAAAAAGTTCCTGATATTTCAACGCTTTCGTATTTCGTAATGCTAAAGATTTTTCCTTTTCTTCATCAGCACGAAAAATGTTTTAAATAGAATTTCAATATCCATCCAGAGCGACCAGTTTTCAATGTAGTAAATGTCCAGTTGAGCCTCCTCGGAAAAGCTCAAATCGGACCGTCCCGAGATTTGGGCCATTCCCGTCACGCCGGGCTTGATGGAGAGAGTCCTCTTCTGCCAGGTCTCGTATTTTTCGACTTCGCGCGGCTGGTGAGGGCGCGGTCCGACAAGACTCATGTCTCCTTTGAGAACGTTCCAGAGCTGGGGAAGCTCGTCAATGGAGAGCGGTTCAATGATTTTTCCCACTCGCGTTTTGCGAGGGTCCTTTTTTATTTTGTAAAGGGGGCCTTTGCGCACACTTTGCTTTTCGATAAGCTCTTTCTCATATTCCAAGGCGTCTTTCATGTTAGGATTTTGGGAGCCGACGCAATACTCTATTTTCATATAGCGAAATTTCAAAACATTGAAATTTCTCTTGTGGCCAACCCGTTCGTTTTTGAAGATGATGGGGCCTTTTGAATCGAGCTTGATGGCGATCGCCGTAAGAAGGAGCACTGGAGACATGAGCACGAGTCCGGTGAATGATCCGACAATGTCAAACGCTCTTTTGATTATTTTCCCCCATCCGTCGAGCGGCGTGTTCTTGATGGCGATAATTGGTTCATCAAAAAGAGTTTTGATTTCAAAATTAGTGCTGACTGACTGAAGAATTGCCGGAACAAATTTGAATTCAATCCGATTTCGGTGGCAGAAGTCGCTGGCTTCGCGGAGTTTTTCCATGGCAATGTGCGGATCGCAAACCAGAATCTCGTCTATTTTTTTGACTTTGTGGATTTCTTGAAGAGAATCAACGTTTATGTCATCTTTCCTGGCGATGATTTTGTACCCAAGACTGGGATTTTTGTGAAACTGTTCACACAGTGTGTCGCAGTATCTGCCGCTTCCAATCAGAACCATTCTGTGAAGGCCGATGCTCTTGTAGACAAGAAGGAGCCGTTGAAAGAAGTTAATGGCATAGCGGGACGTGGATACCAGGACGATAGCCAATCCCCAGGCTGTGAGTATGACAAAACGCGAAGAAAACCAGTCCCTTTGCAGGAATATGACAAAGATAATTAGTGTCACACCGACAGTGACGGAAAAAGCAATTTCAATCAGTTCTTTCCAGAAAACTCGGGTTGATTTGAGTGAATATAGGCCCTGAATCGCAAAAATGACCAAAAAAAACGGGGCGATAATGAGGACCACCTTGAGATAAGCATTGAAGGGGAAATCAAATAAAACCGGCTTTATGTCGATGATGCCGGGAGTAAAACGAAACCAATAAGCAAGAACAGCCGCAGCTACGATCATCAGGAAGTCAACCGGAAGAAGCAGGAGAGCGAAGATTAGCTCTGATTTTTTCATGCGGTCGTTACGAAGTACGAACTCCTACGAAGTTGCGAACTCGTGCAAATTTATTATTTATATTCAAAAGCGAGTCCGATGGTGTTTCAAGGATTTATTTCAATAACACTAATATATACAGTTAGCCAAAACCTGTAAGCCGGATTCTGTCCCCTCCCTTCACGAAGGAAGGGGGATAATCATTTATCTAGCCCCGGCGTCGCCGACGGGGTCAAGCGTCTCCCCCTTTCTCTACCAAGGAAGGGGTACAGACTTGCATCAGGCAGGGTTTGCCAAGGCACGGCCGTTGCCAGCCGGCTCCAATCGCAGCTCAATACCTCACGTGAGTGAATATTGAACACCAATCGGCTTTTCACCTTTGACCGACGCGAAGCATCGGCTAGTATAGTCTCTGTGGCACTTTCCCTGAATCCATCTTTCAATGAAACCGATGGGCGTTATCCATTGCCTGCTTCCACCACTGCCTCGCAACGGGAGCTCCAATAATCAAGCGCCAAATGACAAATAAATATCAATTACCGAAATTCTAATGACCAGAAGTTTTGGTTATCGGAAATTGGTATTTGGAAATTATTAGGTATTTGGATTTTGAAATTTGGAATTTCCGATGCGAAGCATTGGAGGGATGTCCGGACTTTCCTCGCGGATCCTTACGAATTACGAATACGCTTCGCTCTTACGAACATACGAACTACGAATTATCTTTATTAACATCAGAGGATGATGCGGGTTCGTAGATTCGTATTCATTCCGTAATTCGTAAGGATCCGCGCGATTATCCGGTTTTGGCTAACTGTATATATTATAATACTTTGCCGACTTTGTCAACCTCGTTAGAAAATTCTCGATTGGGCCCGAGTGGCTTCGTCCAGGGCTATATTGGCCAGTTTGTCGGCTTCAACGTTTTTACTTCTGGGAATGTGGAAATATTTCACATCTTTGAAGTCTATGGATAGATTCCAGAGGAGTAAAAAAAATTTCTGAATATTATCGTCGAGCACTTTGTATTTTTTGTTCAGTTGCTTCACCACCAGCTCGCTGTCCGAATAGCATTCCAGCTCCAGACTCTTGCTTTTTGTTTTTCCGTATAGCAATTTGATTTTCTGGAGAGCAAAAACAAGAGCTTTGTACTCGGCTTCGTTGTTGGTGGCGTAGCCGATGAATTCTCGGTAGGTTTTTTTGCTTCCGGTACTCTCGATTACGACTCCGATGGCCGAAGGGCCGGGGTTCCCCCGCGCGGCTCCATCGGAATAGACTCGTATTTTACTCATTTTTATTGGATAGTTATTTAGGAATCCTTTCGGATGTCGATGATGTGAAGTTCAATCTTGTGATTCCCGTTGAATTCGTTGGATTTCAACTTAAAGGCAATAGAAACGCTCTCATTTTTTTTCAGCTGATAAAACTTCTCGTCGGCGTTGAAAAATATGCCTTCAAAATTTTTTGCCGGAATTTTTTTGGCGCTCAAGCGCAGTTTCAAATGCTTTCCCCCGTTTCCCACGAGCCGAGATTCTTCAATCAGCATGTTTTCAGCGGCGAAAATAGGCTCCCGATTTCCTTCTCCGAAAGGAGCAAATTTCTTGATTTCGGAAAGAAGATCCCAGTCAATCTGCTCCGGACCGATTGACAAGTCGATGTGAATGCTTTTCCCCCAGGTCTTTTTATCGTAGCTCTTTTCGGCGATTTTGCGCAAATTTTTTTCGAATTGAGGGAAATTATGCGGTTTTATTTTTATTCCCATGGCCTGCGCGTGCCCCCCGAAACTTTCCAGAAGGCGCTCCGACTCGGAAACGGACTCAATCAGGTTGAAATGCTCGATACTTCTTCCGGAACCCTCAATGATATGGTTTTCTTCTCGGAGCACGAAAGCGGGACAATGATATTCCTCCGAGAGTTTTCCGGCAACGACTCCCAAAACTCCCAAAGGCCAATGTTCCCCTTTTTTGATTATCAGCTTATGTTCAGTCTTCTCATCCATATTGGCTTTGATTTCCCTGTAAATTTCTTCCGTAATTTTTTGTCTCTGGCTGTTTTTCTTTTCCAGTTCCAGGGCGAGGACGCGTGCTTTGACCGGGTCTTTTTCGGAAAGGAGGTTGAGTGTTATGTCAGCGTGATCCATTCTTCCGGCGGCATTGAGCCGGGGCCCGATTTGGAAAGAGATCATCTCGGATTTCGGCGGACTGGCGTCACCAACGTTGAGACGGGCCGTTTTGATAATTTCTTGAAGGCCGAGCCGTTTTGTCTTTTGAAGAACGATAAGCCCGAATTTGGCAAAAATCCTGTTCTCTTCCAAAAGAGGGACGCAATCAGCGATTGTTCCGATAGCAACCAGATCCAGGAGCCATTTCAGTTGTTCTATTTTTCCCGGCATGGCTTTTTTCCAAAGAGCGCTCGCAACCTTGAACACGACGCCCACTCCGGCCAGTTCCTGAAAAGGATACTTCTGATCCGGAAGTTTGGGATTGATGAGAATGGCGCCTTGAGGCAGGGTCTTGGGAATTGAATGGTGATCTATGACGATTACATCCATGTCTAGTTTTCGAGCATAAAGAATCTCTTTCCTGTTTGATATGCCGCAATCGACCGTGACAAGCAGATCAGGATCATACTCTTTTTTCAGGAAGTCAAGAGCGGCGCTGTTGAGGCCGTATCCTTCCTTGTTGCGGTCCGGAATATAGGTATTGGGTTCCAAGCCTACTAATTGCAATGCTTCTTTGAGAACGAGAGTCGAAGTGATTCCGTCTGCGTCATAGTCGCCGAAAATGACCACAGACTCTTTTTTTTCAAGGGATTTTTCAAACCTCTCTATGGCTTCTTTTGCCCCTGACAAATCCGTCGGATTATGAAGATCCTCATATGTTGCGTTGAAAAAACGTTCGATTTCCTCTTTAGAAAAAAAACCTCTCTGGAGAAGGAGCTTGAGAGTTATGGGATTCAGGGTGAGTGGCCGTAGATTTTCCGGCATCTTGGGCACCGGGCGAAAAGTCCATTTCATTTAGCTAGCTCAAAGAATGAGTAGATTAGAGAATTATCCGCACCGGGGACATCTGAAAGAGGCATCAAATCTTGTTTCTTCGGCTTTGGGGCGAAGTTCGAGAAGCATCAGGCTCTGACAAACCGGACATTTGAAGCTTTTTTTTGAAAGCGTGGCCGCCAAGCGGGGAGCGTCCCAAGCATTCGAGTCAAAACTGATTCGGTATGAATCTTCGGGCTTGCTGTGAGTGAGATTTTTTACTCGCTTGACAATTTCATTGGCGGTGACTGCTCCCTGAATCATAAATTCCGAAATTCCGAATTCCCGAGCTTTTTTCCGGTCTTCTTCTCTTCCCAAATGAGAAAGAATAGCGACGGGGATTTTTTTTGTGTCGACATTTTCCCGAAGAGTTTTGATGAGCCCGAATCCGTCCATTCGGGGCATTATGATCCCCGTTAGGATTACGTCCGGATTCTCTTTGGTCGCCACGTCGACTCCCTCTAATCCGTCGGCGGCTTCCAAGACATCAAAACCCTTTTGCTTGAAAACCTGAACATATGTATCTCGAATAATATCATCGTCGTCCACGATAAGTATTTTCAGTTTTTTTCCATTTTCCATTTAATTGAGAAAGATTTTCGCATCCGGTATCTCGTATCGGTTTCCATCATTATAAAGGATTACGGGGTTAATATCAATTTGTGAAATATCCGGATTTTCGGCGGCCATATCGCTGATTCCTTGGGCAATTTCCATGATTTCAGCGAGTTTATAGCCCGCCTTCCCCCGAAAACCTCGAAGAACCGGGAATATCTGGAGTTTTGCCAGCTTTCTTTTGATTTCTTGATCCAAAAAGGGGGGGATGAGAAGGATCCGGTCTTTGAATATTTCAGTGAAAGTGCCGCCCCATCCAGCCAAAATCACCGGTCCGAATATCGGATCTCTCTTGAGGCCCAAAATCATTTCAAGCCCCTGATCCATTTGAGACTGAACCAGAAATCTTTTAGATTTCGTGCCCCGTTTCATCTTTCGAAACTCCGACCGCAGCTCTTTTTCATTTTGGATATTGAGCTTGACCGCCTTTTTCTCCCAGCGGTGGACAATTTGGGAATCGTCTGTTTTGAGGACGGCCGGGAAGGAAATTTGTTGAGTCATTTTTTTGGGAATTGAAGCAAGGGATAGGGAATCAGCCAGGCGAATTCCGTATTTTTCCAATACTTCGCGCGTTTCGTCCCAGAAAAGCAGCCTCCTTTTTTCTTTTCTCGCTTCTTGAATGAGCGAGTTGACTTTGAGTTTGAGATGAATTTCTTTTTTTCCGGGAACGGGAGAAATTTTTGTTTTGTTTTTTTGGTATCCGATCAGCTTTTCCAAGGCCAGGAGCGCTCTTTGAGGGCTGCCGAAATTGGCAATTCCCGAGGATCGAAGAATTTGCGAAGCTGCTTCAATTTTTTTTCCGCCCAAGAAAGACGCGGAAAGGCAGGGAATTGTTTTTCGGTATTTTTTGAGCAGCAAAGCCACTTTCTCCGGTTCGGTCTGGGTTTGAGGGGTGAGAAGGACGAGAACCGGGTGCGAGGCCATTTTTTTCGCGATGATTTCCAGAACAAATTGGTAGCGATCCGGCGTCGCGTCACCGATGATGTCAACGGGATTTCTGACCGATGCGCTTGGCGGCAGTTTTTTTCGGAGTTCTTTTTTGGCGGGATCAGGAATTTTCAAAAGTTTCAAGAATTTTGAATTGCCAATGAAATCGGAGGCTATCACTCCCGGCCCTCCGGCATTTGTCACAATCAGGACATCTTTTTTCGCAAAAATTCCGCCGGAGTTCAAAAAATAAATGACGTCTTGAAATTCTTCGATATTTTTGGCTTCGATAAGATTCAGTTTTTCAAACACGGCTTCAGCAACAGCCTCGTCTTGAGCCAGAGATCCGGTATGCGAAGAAACGGCTTGCTGTCCTGTTTTCGTTTTTCCGGCTTTCAATATAACGACCGGCTTTCGGGCCGAGATGTTTTGGGCGATTTGGAGAAATTTTGCTCCCGAAGAAATGTCTTCGACGTATATAGCCACCGCCTTGGTTGATTTGTCGCCGGCCAGGTATTGGAGGATGTCAGCCTCGTCGAGAACGGCTTTATTGCCTATCGAGATCACCTTGGAAAAGCCGAAGCCGGTCTTTTCTATCCAATCCAAAAAGGCGACCGCCAGAGCTCCGGACTGGGAAACGATGGCAATATTTCCCGAGCGGAATTTTCCGGAAGTGAAAGTGGCGTTGAGCTTCTTCCGGGGGTTTATGAATCCGAGGCAGTTGGGTCCGAGGATATTTAGCTTGTGGGTTTCGGCAATTCGCTCCAGATCATTTTCCAGTTTTTTCCCGTTTTCCCCTGTTTCTTTGAAGCCCGAGGAAATCACGACAAAATTTTCAATTTTCGGATCGGATTCAGCTCCGTCTTTGAGTATTTGTCCGACAAAAGCGGAAGGGATGGCCACCAAAACAAGATCCACGTTTTTTTTGATCGTTTTGAGGCCGGGATAGCACTTATATTTCCCAACCCGCTTGTACTTCGAATTGACGCAGTATATTTTTCCCTTCCAGCCGCTCTCCACGAGATTCCGAAGAAGAACATTGCCCATTTTTTCTTTTCCGGGAGAAGCGCCGACAATGGCGATTGATTTGGGAGCAAAAAATTTATTGAGATTTTTCATGGGAATATTTTGCTTTTTTTCACTTGACTGTCTTTAAGATAGCACAAAAAAATAGAATTGCGAACCTAAAGAGCCAGTTTCTTTTCTTTCTATCTCGGCGGTCAGTCGGTGAATTTTTTGATGCATTTGTTGAAGGCGGCCGCTTCCAAATTGTACTCCTTGATCAGGTCCTGGGTTTCCTTGACGAGCGTATTATACTTCCTCACTTTGGCGTTATAGTCGTCTATCGCCTCGGAATAGTCGGGATCTCGTGGCCGGAGAGATTCGGCTTCGTCCCTTTCGGATTCCAGTTCCTCGGAGAGATTTTCTATTTTTTCGATGTTGGATTCGATGATTTTTTTCTTTTTCGAGCTGGCGCGGGGGCAGTCGGAAAGAGGCGTTCCAAATTCCTGAACGGCGAACCAGGTCTTTTTTCCCTGGTATTTTCCCTCCAGGACGGCCACTCCGATTTCGTGAAACCCCTTGTTTAGAATATTTTCCCGATGTCCGGGACTGGCCATCCAGGCTTCCAAAAGCTCTTTGTCGTTGGCAAAGTTGCCCATGGCCAGATTTTCTCCTATGGAAATATATTCATAGCCGGCCTTCTCTGCCAGGTCTTGGGGACCGTTTCCTGAAGGAGATACGTGATCAAAGTACTGATTTTCAAGCATATCCTCTGCCTTTGCCATCGCCGCTTCGTTAAGATCCTGGTTTTCCGTAAGATTGGGCAGTCCGTTTTCATTGCGGTTTCTGTTTGTCCATTCGATAGTCCCGGAATGAGTGAGAACCGGATTGGGAGATTCTTTCTCTGACTTGAGGGGCGGAGGAGTGGAAATATTGACTTCGATGTCCGCAACGGCTTCACCTATGCTGCCTTTCCGCAGAGTGTCCAACTGGCGGGTTGAATTGGTGATATACTGATCGATTTGTGGTTCCAAAAGAATCCACCCCATTATTAAAAGGAATATGACCAAATAGACAAAAGTTCTTCTTGCAAACATAGGATTTTATTTTAGGGCAGTTGTTCGTCTTTGGCTCTGAATCTCAAAGCAATTGAATTGACGCAGTATCTTTTCCCGGTCGGTGGCGGGCCATCCAAAAATACATGACCCAGGTGCGAACCGCAGCGGGCGCAAATCACTTCCGTGCGGCGCATCCCGCGGGAAATGTCTTCCTTCTCTTTCAGATGGCCCGGTTTCAAAGGCTCGAAATAGCTCGGCCAGCCGGTCCCTGATTCAAATTTGCTTTTTGAAGCGAAGAGAGGCAAATCGCAGGCGGCGCAATGATATATTCCTTTGCCCAAATTTGGCCAAGCGCAGGAAAATGGCGCCTCGGTACCCTTTTGGCGCATTACCTTAAACTGCTCGGGAGTGAGTATTTTTTTCCACTCCTCTTCGGATTTTCGGATTTTTTTGATCATGGAAGTTATACTTTGTCCCGGCAGAGTATAATACGCCGACTAAAATCGTTAAATTCCCTTTTTATGGATACAAGAACAAGATCAAAAGAAGAATAACCAAAAAAAGAATCAGCCAGCTGACAGTCAATATGAAAAGTTGAAGGGCTTCCTTCTTTTTTCCTTCGAGATAAAGAAGGGCCGGTTTTCCCAAAATTAGGGCCCCGGAAATGGCGGCCGAAACAACGAAAAGTAAAAGGGCGGCAATGATGCCGAAAATGCCGGGTTTGGCGCCAAATATTTCATCTCCATATCTCAAAACAAGAGAGATAAGAAAAATATACGCTACTTGAGAAAGCGCGGCAAAAAAAGAGAATGTTAGTAATTTTTTTTCCATAAATGAATATTTAGGTTTTTTTATGCAATACTTCTTCGACCATATGCGCCATTTTTTTTGGATCAAACTGGGACTTTATCAAGTAGAAACTGGTGTCATATTTTCCCACTTTTTTGACGATTTCCATATTATCAACATTGGTCATGATAATCACAGGAAGGCCGGACAATTCGCTGTCGCTGCGAATTTTTTGGAGGAGTTCTAATCCATCCATTCTGGGTATGATAAGATCCAGCAAGATGGCGTCGGGCTTGTCGGATTTCAAGACTCGGAGACCTTCTTCGCCGTCGGCGGCCGTGGTCACCCGATAGCCTTTCTTTTTGAGGACTGTTTCGTAAATTTCTCGAATGGCGTCCTCGTCTTCAATGATGCATATTTTCTTTTTTCGAGTTTTTTGCATAGGCAGTTTTTTTTGATAAAATTTTCCAAAAATAATTTTTGCAAGGCAAGCATCAGAACCGGCAGCCGTGCTCAAGGAGGAAATTTCTGGCTGCCGCGGTGCCGTCGAGATTAGCGATGAATTCGGCCATGTTATTTTCGTCGCGAAGGTAGGTCGTTTTGGTGGCCTTTCTCATTTCGGTGGCGTATTTTCGAAACTGGGTTTTGAAATCCCCTTTTCCGATAAATCGGTACCAGGAAACCATAGTCGCCTTTTGGCAGTCCGTCTTGAACCAGTCTTCCTTTCCGTACGTCGGAGCCGGCGGCATAATTGAATTGAATTCAACAAGATTTTGATTTCCCGTTCTGTCGTCTATGCTCGACTGAAATGATTCAATTGTCCCCTCGCCGCAAATGTATTCCGGAAACATGGACCAGACGACGTTTCCCACTTGTTCCTCGAACCAGTTGGGGAGATAAAAAAAGTAATCCTTATCGGGCTTAATTTTGATTTGCGAAAAATTGTGGTTGATTTCATGGATCATATCCTGGCTGATATAACAGTTTTCCGGCCAGGCGTAAGAAATGGCGACTTTATCGGTGCTCCCGGGGCGATAATACGTTTTCTTTTCCGGTTTGAATTGGGTAAAGCGAAGAATTCCGGTCGTATTTTCAAAGTAGCCATAGGCAAAGCCTCCAAAAGGGAGCTCATGCCCTTCGTTGATTTTGTCATAGTGGTCCAGATATATATGTAGAGCCGGATACGGGGCCACAGACTTGCCGATGAAAGAGAGATCTGAAAATCCGTAAATATCCATCATGGTCGGAACAGTGACTTGATCCGTGAATTTGGCCGCGTTTAGGATATAGCCGGCATCCATTTCCGCCTGATGCGACGTCACGTCGAAAAAAACGTTCTCTCCATAGAGGATGATTCGCTCGGCCGATTTGGCCTCAAGCACTGTCGCGATTTCCCGCTCATTGGCGGCATAGAGATTGGCGCAAAAAAGAGTTTTTCCGGGGTAGGGGCCGTCCGAAGTGTACCAATAAAGATCGTCGCAATCAATTTTTCTTGACCTTACCGCGGAACCCGGCTCTTGAATAGGATAATTTCTCGGCGGGCTGGCATTGAAAAGAATATTTTTTTCATCTTTCTTGCTTCTCAAGCCTCTAAAAAAACTGCCAACAAGACCAATATCCAAAAAAGTCAGGCTCTGGAGAAGAAGCAGGACAATCAGACATCCCGCGACAAGAAGTGAGCATCCGCAACAGGAATATTTCAGACAACTGTCTTTTTTTGTTGATTTTTCTTTCATTCTGCTTGATCTAAGAATAGCAAATATTCCGCGTTTCTTCAATGAAAATGCCGGGCCCATGAACTTCTGTAAAATATTTTCACGACTATAGCGTAAAAAGAAATATAACTATTTTCGCAAAAATATGAGCAATGACATTCAAAAAGACTGGTGGATCTTTCCGGGATTCAAAGTAGAGAAAAAAGTTTCTGATCTCAAACTGCCTGTCAATCTGGCTTTTGTTCCGAAACCCAAGTCCGGAAAGTCGACGCCGCTTCTTTACGTCACTGAACTATACGGTCAAGTGAAGGCTATTTCACGGGACTGGAAAACGCATACCTTCGCAAAGAATCTCCTAAACTTCAAGCCGAGCCGCAAATTTCCGGGTACCGGAGAATCCGGCGTCACCGGCATATGCGTTGAACCCGAAACGGGCGATGTTTTCGTTTCTCTTATATACGAAGACAAGGAGGACAGAAAAAACAAGATCAAGAACAAATTATTGCGGATGAAAAGCAAAGACGGTCTCAAGATGGATTCGACCGAGACAATCATGGAAGGCATACCTTCCACGACCCGTGCCCATCAAATCCAGGCGCTTTCAATCGGATTTGACGGCAAACTCTATGTCAATGTCGGCGACGGCGGCTCTTGGCGCGAAGCTCCCCAGAACCTGAAGGACCTGCGCGGGAAGATACTCCGGATGAATCTGGACGGATCAATTCCGAAAGACAATCCCTATTCGAGTAGTTGCGTCTATGCCCGCGGATTCCGCAATCCTTTCGGAGCGGCTTGGAGAAAAAAAGACAAATCACTCTACGTTTCCATCAACGGTCCGGCGGTTGATGATGTGATAGCGAAAGTGAAGCCAAAGGGGAATCACGGCTGGTATGGCGATATGCGAAAAAACGCTCTCTTCTGGTGGCATTTTACCCAAGCTCCGACGGCCTTGGCATTCAGTGACGGAAATCAATTTCCAAAAAGGTACCGGGACGAAATGTTCGTGGCCCTTTTTGGAAATTCCTATCAGGAAGGCCGGTCCGTCAAAGGCAAAAAAATCGTCAAGATGGCCATCAATTCGGACGCCACGGCAGTGAAATCCTATGATGAGTTTGTGACCTATGTCGGCGAAGGCGCCGCTTCGCCCTGCGGTTTGGCTTTCGGCCCGGAGGGCCTCTATTTCACTGATCTATTCGGCGGCCATGTTTTTCTGGTGAAGCCGATCGAAGGCTACGATTTTAGCATCGAGACTGAACACGTTTTTGCCTGAAAAAAGAAAAACCGGGTTTCCTGTTTCGGAAATCCGGTTTTTTTTGAATTTAGCACGATTTTCAAATTTTCAAATGGACTGTTGTCGCCTGTTATTATCAGGTAAAAGAGGCAACGGCTGTTCCGGGATAGGGTCCTGCGGCAGATCCGGTAAAAAATCATCAAATTCATCAGCCAGTATTATATACACATTCAGATTCTCTATGAAAGCCATGCTTTTCATTTCATTCTCTTCGCGAATTCTCTTTTGGAGAGAATGAAAGAAAATATCAATCGATCTTGCAGCTGCTAGATCGATGCTTGCTGGATGATTATTTTTGAATTCAACCCTCACTTCGAATTCCGATGAGCTTACAAGCACATCGGAATTTTTTTGTACGATTTGAGAATAGAAGTATGCACCGGCACAAAAAATCAATATGTAGATAAAAATACTTTCGAAACTCGGTCCGTGCTTCTCAAACGTACTAATTTGCTCTTCCATAACAGCCCCCTCTCAATTAGATTAAAATGGATACCAAATGCCCAGGACATTGTGAATCCCCAGTCACCATACCAAAATGACTATGGAAATGACGATTGTTGTTCCAGCTCTGTTCCCGAGTTTTCCTGCACGCTTGCTCCCCATTTCGGGCCATCTTCGCATAGTACTTTTTTCGCTTTCCAAGAGGAGAGAAAAAAGACACCCGCGAGGAAAACCAGAAAAAGTATCGTTGGCACCATCTATTCTCCCTCATCGGAACCTTGATTTGTTACTTTTTCGCCCAGGAACGCATCCCAGTTTGACCCAAGACACAAAAGAGAAAATAGCATCATTATAAGAATAACAATCAAAGGAAGATATCCATGTTTAACTAAGGACCCAATTTTAAAATCGAGACCAAGCAAAAGAAACGAGAAAAAGAATAGCAAGCAGCCGTTTCTGAGCGACCAGTTAATATCACTTTCTCTCGATTGCTCCCATTTAACAGTAAATTCAAGTTTCTTATATTTTTTTCCATGGAACACAGCGGCTCGCAACCATCCCAGGCAAACCAGGCTAAATCCAATGACGAATATACCATCAGTAAAATAATTTAGCCCAAAGAGATACGAAGATGTCAGTGATTGTAGGGAAGCTATAGAACCAAAAAAGAAAAGATGGAAAACAATATCTTTATTGTGCATAATTATCCCTCTCAATGATAGATTTTTAAAGAATCAGCCCATGAACCATGGGGCTTTGTATTATCCTGCGTTATCCCTTTTTCGTCAAGAAAAATCAAAAAACCCTTTCGGGCTTTTACAAATTTCACAATGCAAACACAGTCGAGTTTTTCTCGGAGCTTGGAAAGACTACTATTTTTCAACCGAGTTTATTCCTCTTCAACGCGGTAGACGGTGGCTCCTTCTTTGGTCGGATTGGGCAATTTGACGGCAATTTCCTCACCCGCTTTTCCGGATTCGATCGGTTCATGGTTGAGCTGCATTGAGTCAACCTTGAACTCGAACTCATCCTCATTGCGGACGATTTTCACCGTATCCCCCACCTTAAGCGGCTCATCCAGCCGAACGACTGCTACCATGGCTTTGTCGTAGTAGTGAATCACTTTTCCGGCTTCTTTGTCTGCCATAGCTTTGATTAATTAATTATCTTCAATTATTGAAAGATTACATACTCCTGTCAAGGTCTTTTTTCATCAACAGTCCTTTGGTTGTTCCGATATGCCCGACGACGCTGGCGCTGTTCACGATTCCCGCCCGAAGGCATTTTTCCAGTTTTTCACCCCTGATATAAAAGCCCAGAAATCCGCCGGCGAAAGCGTCTCCCGCGCCCGTCACATCCACAATTTTCACTTTTTTAACCGGAGAGTGGATTATTTTTTTTCCGTCGGAAGCCCAGGCCCCTTTTCTGCCATTTGTAATGGCAATGGTATCAGGACCTAACTTGAATAATATTTTAAATAAATCTTTTTCCGTTTTGACTGCTTTTTTCAGCTTTGAGGCAATTTCAAGCGCTTCGTTTTTGTTGAGGATAAGCACTTTTGAAATCCGGAGAAGTTTTTTGAGATCTGCAAAATCATCCCGAATCTGGCTGGTGCTCGGGTTCACAATTAAGTCGGCATTGTATTTCCTCACATAATCCAAAATTTTTTTTGTTTGCTCTCTAATTTTCCCCTTGAGCGACGAAACAAAAATATATCTTGCTCTAAATCGAGGGAGCGGGGCAAGATTCAAATCGCCTGAAGAATTTTGGGTGAAAATAATCCTTTCTCCGGTTTTCTTGTCGCTCAATATCACGGATAAGGGAGTTTTTCTTTTTTCTTCCATTCCAATTCCCGTCAGATCTACCTTTTTCTTTTTTAAGTTTTCAATTATCCATTTCCCTTCAAAATCTTTACCAATTGTTGAGAAAAGAAAAGCCTTTATCCCAAGCTTGCTTAATCCGATTGAAATATCAGTCGCCACCCCCCCAATGCATTGTTGTATTTCATCCGCCCGAATTTTCTCTCCCAGTTCGAAACCAAGCCATTCGGGGGCCAATTTGTCGCGAGGTGTCTTGAAAACTTTCCCCCGATCGGTGACAAGAAATATGTCTTTTGTGACAGAGCCGACGGCTATAAGGTCATACATAATTTACAAAATACTTTTTAGCTTCATTTCCTTGAGCTTGTCTATTTCCATTATATCACATAATGTCGGAGCGATGTTTCCCAGAACTCCCCCGCTTTTCAGCTTTTTCCGAAGCATTTTTTTCGCGCATATGATGAAAGGGACCGGATTCTTTGTGTGAAAAGTCATTGGCCGTCGCGCCTTCTTGTCCCACACGCAATCGGCGTTTCCGTGGTCAGCCGTTGCAACCAAATCTCCGTCATTTTTTTCGATTTCTTTCCAAATTTTTCCGATGGCTTGATCGACCGCTTCGCAGGCCATGACAGCCGCTTTCATGTCTCCGGTATGGCCGACCATGTCGGCATTGGCGAAATTAACGGTAATAAAATCGTATTTCGCCTCTTTGATTGATTTTAGAATGAATCCGGTAATCTTTCCAGCCGACATTTCTGGTTTTTGGGCGTAGTTGGAGACTTTTGGCGAAGGAATCATCATCCTGTCTTCCCCGGCAATCGGATCGGCGTAGCCGCCGTTCAAGAAATATGTGACATGGGCGAATTTCTCCGTTTCGGCAATGTAGAGTTGGCGCAAATTGCGAAGCGCCACCGGAAGTGTTCCATTGAGCGGATGGCTTAAAAAGGCGGTATGAACCGGCAAATCCGGACCGAAGTTTGTCATGGCGACAAAATAAAGATTTTTCAGCCGCGGCCGGGGAAGACTGGTTTCTTTTGATTTTTGCTGGACAAAAAGCTTTGTGAACTGCCGGGCGCGATCCGAACGCAGGTTGAAAAAAATGACGGCGTCATTATCTTTTATTTTGGCGATTGGCTTTCCATTTTCGGTTATGACGCACGGTCCGACATATTCATCAGTGACTTTTCGTTTGTAGCTCTTTTCAAAAACTGTTTCCGCGTTTTTGAATTTTTTGCCCTTTGCCTTTACCAGCAAGTCATAGGCAGTCTGGAGGCGCTTCCAATTTTTGGCCCGGTCCATGGCGTAGAAACGGCCGATGACAGTGGCGATTTTTCCTATCCCTATGTCGTAGATGTTCTGTTTCCATTCCCCGATATGTTCCAGGCCCTGTTTTGGGTAGGCGTCGCGTCCATCGGAAAAAAAATGGATGTAAACGTTTTTTATACCGCTTCGCTTGGCGAGAACAAGAAGGGCTTCGAGATGGTAAGGGTTCATGTGCGGACTGTCTTCGTTTCCCAAAAGACCCATCAGATGAAGATCAGAATTGTTCTTCCTGACGTGCGATATGGCACCAAGAAAAGCGGGATTGTGAAAAAAAGTTCCCGAGGTGATGCTTTCCGAGATAAGGCGAGAATCTTGAGTTGCGACGCGACCGGCGCCGATATTCATGTGCCCTGTCTCCGAACCGCTGGTCTGTCGGTTTTCCAGTCCTACGTCAGTTCCGGTCGCTTCGAGTCGGGTGCTCGGATATTTCTTAGCCAGATAGTCCACTGCCGGAGTTTTAGCCAGATGTATAGCGTTGGTATCGTCTCTGGGTCCGATACCCCAGCCGTCGAGGATGGCCAGAATCGTGGGTTTTTTTGAATGATTTTTCACTTATTGTCTTTTGATTATATTTTCCTAATTCCATCCGTGTTTCCTGTTAGTCAGTATAGCAAAAAGACCCCGAAAACAAAAACGAGTTTTTTTGAATGAAAATGTAGTTCTAAATTTCCTCCAGCGTTTTGAGAACACTCAATACCTCCGCTTTGGCATCATCATAGGGTATCTCCGGATTATGTTTCTCGTTCACTTCGATTCCGAATTCGACGCTTTCACCCGAATCGGCGGAAAACATATAAAATTCATTCCTGTATCCGGCCGACGACGATCCCATGCCAGCGGCCGTGTATTTTTTTCCAAACGCTTCGACTTCAATACTTGGAATTGAGCTCCATTCGGCGCCGACGCCGGTGCGCATGCAAAACATTTTATCCTCCTCGTCGTGCTTCTTGCCAAGAATGATAATAGTGCCATAGTCGAGATGCACTGATACGCAAAACCCGTAGTTGGGATTGTAGTCCAGCTCATGTCCGTACGTTCCGGCTTGGGCGACTTGAGCGCTCGGAGGATAGCTGATTTTATAGCCCTGATTTTCATTGACAAAAGTTTTCCAGTCGGAAGTCTCGGCCTCATTTCGAGAGATTCTGTTATTTTCTTCCGCCGTCGAGTTTTCCGGGTAAAGATTTTGCGGAACCGTCTTTTCTGTGCCTGTGTTTTGGCTGATTTTTGCCGGCATTTGAATCTTGGCCGGTACCGTCTCCAAAAGCAAGCGGTTGGTTTCTTTGTATGTCTTGCCTGCCAGAAAAATACCGGCTAAAAGCAATATAGTTGCCGCACCGGCAATTACCCAAATTATTTTTTGTTTTATTCCGTTTGTCATTTCATCGATATTATTAGTTAAATTATTATATTTCACTCATTATTTATCATTCTAATGCTAAGTAAAGAATTGAAAGAAGCCAGCCATCTATACCTCAATCCCGAAAAACTTCAAAAAATTCTTGTAGAAATAGTAGAGAGCTACGATCAGAAAGATGGCAAAAATAAACCGATATATTATTTTCATTTTTTTGTATTTTTTGCGCTGATGATGGAAAATCAGGTCCAAAAGTTCGTCGCCAAAGTAAAGTCCTAAAAATGTGCCGATTCCCGAAATAACAATCACAATCCAGTTCGGCCAGGGGTTCACCAAAATCATTTTGAAAGCGTGAGTCACAATTGTTCGGTCATAGATTTCCGGACGCAAATTGATGTAAAAAATATTTGCCAGGATTGCCGCAATCCAGACAAAAATTTCGGTGTATATCATTCTTATTCCCGTAAGGAGGCGGATTGGAAAGTCCAATATAAGGCCGCCATCCGGCAGGGGCGTGGCGAGGACGAAAGCGCTCCAGGTAATGATCCCAAGAGAAAATCCGTTAGCTCCCTGGTCCCAGACGAGATAAGCGGTATAAAAAAGCAATATCGTTACGGCGACGACAAATCGCTTGAGTTGGTGTTTTTTTGTCTCGTGGCTGAGAAGGTGTTTTGATTTTATGTGCATCGGGTGATTATTTTGTTTTATTTTTTTCTGCTTCGTCGCTTTCTGGCGAAAAACTTTTCCGGGTCAATAAAATTTCCGAAATCTTTGATTTGCACCTTTTTGCGGCTTATGTCGAGATGAAAATGCGGGCCTCTGGTCAGTTTGCCCGTGTTTCCGGTATATCCTAAAATGGCGCCCCGTCGATACCTTCCAATTCTAGAATATTTTTTTAGATGCATGAAGCGAAGGATGACTATTCCGTATCGCTTATCGGATAATTTTACGTGAATTGTTTTTCCTCCTTCGGGAAAATTTCCGGTTTTCACGACTTCGCAATCTGCCGGTGCATAGACCGGTGTTCCTTCGGGAACCAGGAAATCCGTCCCCAAATGCCGGCGGGAATAGAAAGTTTTCTCGCCGAATCTGTATCCCCTCTTTATCCGCGGCCAGTTTTTCAAGGGATATCGCATTCAGTAATCTTTTAAGGTTTATACCTTACTATTGCGAACCACGCCAGTGAAAATATCATTCCCGCGATGCATAAAATGTTGAGCGCAAGAAGCCAAGAGGGAATCCAGTACGCGCCCGTTTTGATTTCAATAAAGTCAGTAATGCCGAAGATAATCAGGGTCATAAAAGCAAAAATTGTCAGCTTTTTATGCTTTTTGGGCACAGAATTGGAAAGAGACAGCGCGAAAAGCCCTAAGACAATCCAGTTTATACCCTCGATCAGATTGAATGTTCTGAAATCCAGATTGGAAAAAACTAGCAATGCCGAAAGACCGAAGTAGGCAACTATCAAAATAATGGATATGAAAAAGTGCATGGGAAAATATTTTATTGTTTTCAGACCGCAAAAACGTGAGTTTTCAAGGCACTGATCCGGCTAATTTTCATTTCCCTGCTCGAGTTCCGAACATTCCTCTTCCCAAATACGGAGGCATTTGCTTTTTGATTCGCACCAGCTGTAGCCGGCTCCAGTGAGGCATCCGTGCTCGTCCTTCTGCCCGTCAATGATCCGATTATCGGCATCATTCCCGTCGACTGGAATTCTGTTATTTTCGGGAGGCGCGACGCCTTCTTTTTCAAGCGGCGGACTGCTTTTTTCTTCCTTCGGCGAAACATCTCCTTCTTGCCGCGCTAAGAAAAATATCGTAAAAGCAAAAAGAACGATTGCCGTGGCTGCCAATATGATTCCTATTGTCTTGCTCATAATTCGATGATTTTCTTGTTCAACAAGCTCCTTTATCATTGTATTATATATTCATTTCAAAACAAAAACCAGCCGGAAACGAAAAGCGGTCCGGTCGAAACGACCGAACCGCGCATAGTTCCTTAAAATTGACGATGAGCCCATTTCTTTGTCTTGAGAAGAATTAGATACTTCAGATATCCCCCTTCGTGGGGCAGGGGGAAAATGCTCCGATCAAGGCAAGTATCGCTGGAAAGAGGATACCTTATTTTAAAATCAACGATTTTGTTCACCAATTCAGCGACAACAAGAATCTTGTCATCTAAGTCTTTCAAATTTACAACAGGTTCCCAGCCTTCGTGTATGAGAGCCTCTTCCATTTCGCCCACGATTTTTTTGTGTTTCTGTGAGTATAAGATCTGAACAGCGTCAGGACCTTTCATCATTGTAATGATGTACGGCGAATAATGCTCCGCGAAGGCCGCTGCTGCATTTTGGGAAAAGGTTGTTACAAGAAGACAGAGCATCGCAATGGAGATAATCTTTTTCATAGTTCCGGCTCCTTATCCCGCGCAGGAATATACGAACTTCCTTTTGTAGATGAAATAATAGGCTCGTTGCCCGTCTTTCAGGTAGGCGGTGACCAGTAGCATGCCTGTGCGCGAACGGCAGAAAACATATCCTTCTGTAATCCGAATCTTTCCCGGATTGAGAAGATCAAAGATCCAGCCATCGAGATACAGGCGCCCGTTGCAATCAAGCCAGACTTTGTTTTCATCCATGGCTTGGGCGGTGTTGTTCAAAAAAACGAAGGTCACGCCTTTGATGTCTCCCATGGAAAAATAATCCGGATGATCGATAGCAGGAACAAATTTCCCGGTTCGGGAATCTTCGATCAAAAATTCTGCCCATGAAAAAGTTGTCAGAGTATTGATTGTCAAAAGAACAAGTGCGGCCAAAAAAAACATTTTTTTCATGGCTCCTTCCCTCCTTGCTATTTTTTCGTTTCCAAAAAGCCTAGCAGTTTGCTGTCGGACAGTCAAGAAAACCGCAGAAGTCTATATTTTGAGCGCTTTTTCCTTCAGTTTCAAAGCTTCGTCGGAAAGAAGCATGAGCTGAACCTTGTCCCTTGAAGAGATTTTGACAAGATTGGCCATGGCCTTCTCGACGATTCCAAAGCATTCCTTGAGAACGTATTGGGTATAGTCAAAATCGAAATCGCCGTAATCATCGCCTTTTTCCATGTGCCAGCGATTTGTAAGCTGGCGGTATGTCTTGGCGCAGATTGTGTTCGCATACCAGAAAAGATCTTCAGCATCTTCGGTGAGCATCCAGGAGGCAGTTTCCTGATTTTTCGTGAGTGAATATAATGAATCCCTCCATTGCATCACTTCCCCATGAAAAGGAAATTCTTCCGGCTCGGGAGGCAACTGAATGTCATCAATGTTTTCGATTTCAAAACCGTGCTTTGCGGCATCCTGCTTGATGAGTGCCAGAGTTTCCTTGAGCGTGTCTCCAACTTCTTCAAGCGCGTATTTCAAGTCATCAGGGTCTTCACCCTGATCAATATGCTTTTGCCGATTCGCTTTTATTTTGCCGCAAATGGGACACGAATCTTTTCCGCAGGATTTTCTCCGCCAAGAGCAGTTAATCCACTCGGGCATGGAAAAATCTTTTTCCTTTTTCGATTTCCTTTTCTTCGGCATAGCGATTTTTTTTGCGGAAAATTGATAAGTGTCAAAAATTATTTCCCTATCAATCGGGCAAAAGTAGGCGAAAAATAATCGCCAAGTTCAGAAAAAGGAATTTCGATCGTTTGCGGTCCGGAAGCGGCCGGCGCAACGCTGTATGGGGCGGGAAATATTATCATCGAGTCGTCAGTCAAAGCAAAATCGGAAAAATTTTCCGCTTTCGGGGCAAGCGCCCGGGAAAGCATATCATCGTCGAACAAAGAATCTTTTGGCGCTTCGGCTTTGAGATTTTGGATGGCCAGTTTCGAAAGCGGCACCAAATAATCCTTGCTCGTGTCGAACACATCAGTGAGCGCAATTTTTTGTCCGTTGGTGAGATCATAGCTCAATCCGTGAATTTCATTCGCGGGATGAGCCGATCCTTCGATAAAAGCAGAGTTCGCGAATTTGAAGCTGGCGATATTCTGGGTCAAGCCCTGCACCGCGCAGGAAACGTCAAGCGTGCTTTTGACTCCTTCTACGGGGTAACTATTATCCTGGACGCTCTTTTTGAAATCCGCGACAAGATTCTCGGCGTAACTTTTAAGTTCGCTGTTTACTGTTGTTTGGACCGAGCTATTCGTTGTGCCGGAGAGCACGGGATAACTGACGTTAATCGTCATTTTGTCGGTCGATTCCTGGATTTTCTGCTCCTTTTGGGTCGGGATTGCTGCCGCCGACTGCGTTGGAGTCGTCTGTTTCTGGCTTTGGTTATTTTGCTGCTCGGACGCGGGCTTTTTCCGATAACCAGCGTAGACCAAGATACCGACAATCACAAAAGCCAGAATTATCAGCAATGTTTTTTTGGACATATTTTTATAAGTTATGAGTTAACTTTTTAAATCTAGTAACGTGTCACCAGTTCAGGAAAGTTATCGTGAGCTGGAGTACTGTCGCGAACGCTATCCACAGAAGATAAGGGATGTTTGCATACGCGACCCAGCGCATGCGCGGCCAAGCTGACGCCATAGCCCAAACAAGAGTCGCGAGAACGAGGATAACATCCACCGCCGCCAGCAGATTATTCCGGAGACCGAACTGGATCGGCGAGAAAGCGAAATTAAAAACGAGATTCAGCGCGAAAGGCAAAGCGACCAGCGAAGGCAGCTTCTTCCGGTACGCTTTCCAAAAAACAGCAAGGAAAGTGACGGCAATAATCGCATAAAGCACCGTCCAAACAGGGCCGAACACCCAGGCCGGAGGAGCCCAAAAAGGCTTTGCGAGAGTTTGATACCAGTCAAAGGCTTCCATTTTTTTATGTTATTTTTATGGATTATATTTTTCGACTGTCGTAGGCCCAGTGGAGAATTGCCTGGCGCTGTTTCGGGCGGCACTTGAGATCACCGCGAGGGCAATTTTTTCTCACCTGGACGATGTGTCTCTTGATCGCTTTCCATCTCTTGATCTGCCGCAGGTCGTCAGTCGAGCGTCGGCCCATGTAATATCTGCAATACCACTGAAACCACCCGCGCGGATCATCTTTCCAAATCCAGCCTTTCTTGCGCCAGACGGAAAGCGGCTGGGAGGCATCGATACCGAAATAATTCAAATGGGGGTTATGTCCCGGAACACCTTCGGGATGGAATTTGGCTTTCCGGAACCAGCTGGAGGGAAATTCCCTGCGGCAATCGCGCATATACCGCCCGCCGAAGACCCCCAGGGCGAGCATCTCGGCGGGAGTAAGTTCCGGCTTGAATTCAGGCGCGAAATTTTCCCCCATCGGCTCTGTGAGCTCATAGCGGTAGTTTTTCTGCATCCTGTCTTTTACGAGAACGGTTTTCTTTTTCATTTCTTTTATTATATATCATATGCCTCTCCAAACAAAAACCAGCCCGGGCGGGGCTGGCGATTTTTTCTCGGAGTACAAAAGATAATCCTAAATACGTTCGATTCCACGCTAAACATCCATAGAATTGTATTCCTTTTCCATTTCTATTAGATTTTTCTTTTTCTGCGTTTCTCTCAGGACTCTAGCTGACGCGGTTTTCCATTCGTGGTTTTTTAAAAGTTCAATCGCGAATTTGATGAATCCCTTTCTTTTTTCCGGATCAGTCAGATCGATTCCGAGTTCTTCCATCAATTTTGCCCTTTTTTCGAAAAAATCATCCCTGCCAAAATTGCTTACATCGGCATCCAAAACGTATCCAAATTTGCTTTTTCCTTTGAGAAGATGGGGACCATTTTCTCGCATCACCATTTGAGTATCAAGAATATTGGAAATAATTTCCTGCTGTTCTTTTTCGGAGAAGGCATGATATGCTTTGCTTTTTCGAAAAAGTTCGACGGCTACAGGTTCATTGTTTTCAGGTTTTTCTACGTATCCGGTGTCATGCCAAGCGGCTGCAATTGCCTGCTGGCGGATAACCGACTGTTCAGCCCCGTCAGTCAAAGCGAAAAGAATTGTTTCCCTAATTACGTCGAAAGTATGATCTTTCGTATGGTATTTCAAATTTCTTGGCAATTTGTCCAATATCTCCAAAGCTTCGGCTACTTCCGGAAGATTGATCATCTCGGCGTACATATCTTCTGCTTTGACCTCTAAGTCCTCCGTTGACAATTTTTTTTTCTCAAGTTTTTCCATAGATGTTTCCTGCAGTTGGAAGCTATGGCGGGAGCTTAGCCCCGGCAGGGGCGGGTTATAGCTTTATTATACAAGTTTCAGATACGAAAAACCAGCCAGTATGGGTTAATGCAATTAGAAGCGAAATAGAAAACCGGATCCGTATGCGGATCCGGCAGCTTGTCGAAGCTTAGTGCGAGTGTAGGTTGACGTTGCTGATTGCCCATTCGGCATCTCCCTCCGGATCAAAAATAACGAGATCATGGTCTGGTTTGGGTTGTCGGATCCTCCCATCCCAAAGCACAAATTTCATTCGTTCTGCAGCGGGGTCATAAAGCCTGACGCAACATACCATGCAATCGTTGCCGAAAAATGCATAGATTTTCGTCACGTCGTGGTACACCGTCTCGTATCCAATACCTTTTAGCATATCAAGGACTTCTCTTACGGTTTTACCTCTTAGATCGAGCGGCTCATCCGGAATGATTAATGCGGCCATGGTCCATACCTCCTGGTATTCATTTTTTATAGCGTATCAGTCTGTTTTGTTTAGGTCAATCCTTTTCGATTCTATTCTAATTAGTGTAGTGGGTTGGAATGGATAATGATTGGAATATTTTCTAACGTAGAGTGGCACGTACCACTTCCCCGCCGCGGGTAGGGATAGCAGAATTTTTTCACAGAATGTCATACTTACATTCTCAAGTATGTAAGGATGTCGTGTTGTGTGCTGGGTTTGTGATACTCCCCCGCCGCGGGCGGGGAATACGGAATTATTTTTTCCTAAAGTTCTATTTTTGGAGCAACTAGTTATTATTTCTTTGTAACTCTGACAAAACCGACGTATTTCATTTCATCCGGCAGATCAAGCCGTTTGTTGCTGGGAGAACGAGGATATCCAATTTCCGATTCAACCACATTTTTTTCTTCAAGTTGCTTGACTGTAGTCCAAAAATAGTCGCTAAATTCTTGTTGAACATCATCATTTTCATTGGTCAAAATATCTTTTGATCCCGGAGATGAAACAGGATAAACAAGCAATTGACCTCCCGGTTTCAAAACGCGGACAGCTTCGAGAATATTTTTTTTCAAACTCACTTTGTTTTCTGTGTGGTGATAGGCTGAATAGACGGATGTTATTAGGTCAAAACTGCCGTCTTTAAAAGGTAATTCTTCGCCGATAGCGGCCACCGCTGCCGGAAGATCCTTTTCCTTCCCGGTAAGAAATCGCTTTATTCTTTGCCACACCTTTTCCTGAAAGAATTTTTGCCTTCCCCTTTCCAAAAGATACATAGGGTCAAGGGCCGTGACATTAACGCCGTAGTTTTTTGCATCTTTGGCAAAATAAGCAGAACCGGCCCCAACATCCAAAATTTTCTTATCCTTAAGATCATCGACTTTTAGATCGAAATAAGCAAGATAGAGGACAAGATCCCGATTTATTTCATTTGTTTCAAATTTTTCCGCCAACCTTTTCAAATTAGTTGTTTCGGAAGAATTTTCTTGTTCAATCGACATGATTCAAATATATAAGACAATAGTTTTTTGTCACGTACCTTACCTGCCCGCCTTTGGCTGCGGTACGTATCCGGTTACTTATAATTTGCCCGCCGCGGGCGGGAATCACGGAATTATTTTGCAAATAACATTCTCACATTCTCCCCCCAGAGGCGGGCAGGCAAGAATGCTGGAGGGTTATTTTATATCTTATCAATCCACTTCAATAATATTTCCTTTATCTCATCCAAATGTTCCTTTTCTCTAAAGGTGTGCTCGGCGCCTTTTATTATATGCAATTCCTTTTTTCCCGGCAGAGCGTCAAATAATATTTTCTGGTGATCGGGTAGAGTCCGTGTGTCTTTATCGCCGACAATCATCAGTACCGGCATTGTGAGTTTATCGACATTTTCTAAAAGATCGTACTTCAGCCGATCCTCCATATGTGACCACGGTAGTTTTTTTACAATTCCTGGTTTTGATCTGCTCTCGGAAATTCGCCAACCGTCCTTCTTCCATTTTTTCGTATCTTCCGTATCGGCTGATAATTTTCCTGAAACAACCGTTGAAAT
Organism: uncultured Bdellovibrionales bacterium; assembly: GCA_964519445.1. GTDB lineage: Bacteria > Patescibacteriota > Minisyncoccia > Moranbacterales > UBA11712 > CAZFIH01. Next base: position 60,325 of record CAZFIH010000001.1, read on the forward strand.
CGGCGCAAGCGCTTTTACTTTTTCCGGATATTTTTCTGCATAGAGCGCCGTGCAAATTCCTCCCAAGCTGTGCCCTGCCAGCACGAACGGTTCCTGATACAACTTCTCGGTTTTCGCCCACTCAATAACGTCTTCGAGATCTTCATAATAATTCGTGACTGTGGCTTTTTCAATATCACCCTCGCTTTCACTGAAGGAGTTCGTCGCATCAAAGCGGATCACAGAGAAGCCTTTTTTTCTGAATGCATTCGCGAACGTTTCAATGTGCGGCTGTTCCTTGAATCCGCCTAACCCGTGCATAACGAAAGCCAATCCTTTTTGCTCGGGTATTTCCTCAATTAGCACCGCCATCTTCTGTTCCTTGCGGTTTTTGATAAATAATTTTTCCATTTTGTCTTCTGTTATAATTACACCTACTTTTCCCTTCTCTCAATTACGACATTCTCACATTCTGCAGAATATTAGAATGTTTTTATGAATTTCAAAAATCTTGATCCGTAAGGCGAGAGGCTGTGCTCTACCTGGCGGCCGCGGTATTTCTTGTTGACCAAGCCGGCCTGCACCAGTTTTCTGGTATGTTCCGAAATGGTTTTGATATTGCAATCCAATGCCGCCGCAATCCCGTCAACGGTAATCCCTGTGTTTTTTGAAACAAGGCCCAATATTTCAATTCTCCGGTGATTGGCCACGCCCTTGAAATGCCTTTCTAGTTGCTTTGGAGTTTTGCTTCTTGCTTTAACTATTTGCATTTATTAGCAGTGCTACAATAGTATCAAATACGGAAGAATATTCCAACATTCTGCAGAATATAGGAATATATTCTATTTGCTTCGCCAATCTCTAATTTGTATTCCTCCTCTTATTCTTGCGACTTTCACTTTCTGTCTTTCTCGCCAGCCGAGCTCGCGGAGCATTTCAATTGGAAGGGTGATGCCCAGAGAACTCGCGCCGATTCGGGATATTTTTCGGATGTTTCGATTTTGAATTTTCCGCCTCGCCATAAAATAGGTATTTAAATATGTATTTTAATAAGTATTTCTATTTTTATCCTATCCCACCAAGAGATTCGTGACAATCTTTATCATCTTATCCTTTTCTTTTGGGTCGCTGATGGCGATGAGAAGCGCCAGGGCTGTGAGAGCGTTGTCGTTGATTTTCCGCTCCCCGCTTTTTTTTAGGAGATAAAATTATTCCGGTCTAAAAAATAAACAAACAAAAACGAACCGATTCGCTTGTTGCCGTCAACGAACGGATGGTCCTTGATCACCAAATACAAAAGATGGGCCGCTTTTTCTTCGAGGGAAGAATAAAGCTCCTTTTTTCCAAACGTTTGGCAGAGATTTCCTACGATGGCTTCAAGTTTATTTCCAGATTCTTGTCCGAACAAATCACTCGCTTCCTTTTTGGCGGTGAGCTTTTTCTTTATTTCGGCGATAACTGATTTGGCGTCTTTGTATTTCAGAATAAATTTCCCCTTGGCCTTTTTTGAGAGATGTAATTTTTCCTTATCATACTTTTCAAGAAGACTAAGTGTCTTTGAATAATTCTCAAGCAGATTCAATATTTCTTTCTCCTGCCCTTTGAGGAGCTTATGACTTGATTTTTCTCGGAGAAATAAGATTGTTTCCCGCAAGTCTTCGAATTTATTCTTTTCCTGCAACAGTCGCTTTTCGTTAATCGTGTAGCCTTTGATCAAATGCTGTTTCAGTGTTTTCGTCGCCCAAATGCGGAATTGGGTAGCTCTTTTGGAGTTCACCCTATAGCCAACAGAAATAATCATATCTAAGTTATACATGTTCATCTTTCTTATTTTCCCATCAGCTGCAACCTGTTCCAAAATGGAACAGGTTGATTTTCTATCTAATTCGCCTGTTTTATAAATATTATTTATATGCTTAACAATAGCGGGACGATTCACACTAAAAACTTTTGCGATGGAATGAGCGTCTAACCAAACAGAACCCTTTTCAAGTTTTACTTGAATTTCTGGTCCGCTTGGGGAGCGATAAATCACAATCTCTCCTTTTTTTATTTCCTTCTTTCGTGCCATATATTTCCTTTATCCTACTCCAAAATCACCTATTTTTCAAGAAAAAAGGCCGGTTTTGAAACATGAGGATCGCCTTCGCTTTGAAATATGTGGATAATATCGCATTGCTTCCAGACATTTTTCAGGTCGCCCGACAACTGGAAATTTTCGCAGCCATATGTATTGTTGTGAGGCGTCGCGACGAGGAAAAGGGCGCCTATTTTCTTGGTAAATTTGTTTTCGGAAAGATATTTGGCAAGAAAAATTCCGCCCAGTGAATGGCCGATAAGAATTACGTTATTTCGAAAGAAGGGCCGCATTCTTTCGAACCAAATTTTCCATTCTTTATATTTCGCGTTCTGCTTGTTCGGCATTTGAGGCATAAGCACTTCATAATTGTTTCCTAAAGCAGCAGCTAACGTGCTTTTCCAGTCTTTTTTACGAAAAAAATATGCTGAATCTACTTTTCTGTTTTTCAGAAAATGCAAAAAGTCATCGTATTTATTGAACGACCATCCGCCATGTATGACAACTACTTGCTTTTTCATTGGTAAATTCTTTATTTCAATAAATCATCCAATAATCTCAAAAGCAGATTGAGTCTCGCTTTCTTTTCTTTTTTTGGTTTTCGCGAAGCGGTGACGTCGGCTAGAATGGCGCCTAGGCATCTTTCCGTAAGACTGGCTTTGAGCAAGCTTTCCGGATTATTCATTTTGAGCTGTCTCATTATTGGAAGCACGTCCTTTGTCCATGAGCCAATTCCCCTTTTCCATTTTCGATAGTCCGTTTTCCAGTTGGCTCCGAGCATCCAATCCGACCAGATCATGAAACCGATTTCATAACCTTCGGGATAGAAGCAGGTATGAGCGAAATCGGTAAGGTAATAGACATTCTTTTTCGGTGAAAAATATATTTCTTTGGCCTTGAAATGCCCGTGAGACCAGAGCATTTTTCGGGGTCGGAAAACTTTGCAAATGAGTTCTTGAGCTTGGAAATACAAAGGGAAAAATTTCTTGAGGTTGAGAGCTGGTTTTTCACCCCTGAGTTGCATCTCGATTTCCCTTTCGTTTGCCATTTCGAACCAGCGGTGAATCCTGGTAATGTGGAATTCATCGGCTGGCAGTTTCTCGGCAATGAGAAGAGGGCGGAAAGATTTTTTGGGAAAGTGTTTTTTGTACTCGAGATAAACCTCCAAAAATTCTTTTCTGCGGATTTTTTTCATAGGATTCGGGTAATCCGATTCGGACAAGAAATGTCCGTCTTTGGGAAGTTTTTCCATGATATACCAGCCGCGGGATGGTGAGATTTCTTTGTACTTGTATACTGCGGGACCAATAAGTTTTTTGCTTTTGTTGACCCGGTTGTAGTAAACCAGCGAGGAAGCCTCTTTGATTCTTCTCGGCTCGTCGTATATTTTGAGAACCACCGGTTTATTTCTGTAAACCCCGGAGTAAATTATATTTCTCAAATTGTCTGGTTGCCCCAGGTCCGAATGATATATTTTTCTCGGCGATTTTAGCCCCGTTTCTCCGATTACCTTCGCTGCCCATTTTTGCAGTAGAGTCTTTTCCATATGTGAGTATACTAGCCCGAAATTCTTCTTTTTTCAAATAAAAAAAGACCCCGGGTAGCACCTGGGGCCTAAACAGGATAGATAAATGAATTTTATGCATAGGCTTGCTTTGCCGAACCTCTGGCGAGCATTGCGGTGAGAAGTTTTTCCTCGCCTGCCTTAAATCGAGTGAGGGCAATCGTCGGCGGCTCCTGGAATGGAATTATTTTTCCCTCTTTCGCGGCGATCGCGAGCGCGGTCGCCCGATGATGACCCTCAATGAGAACAATTGATCCATCCGGCATGAGAACTCCAATAAATTCTGTGGGATCGGGGAAATTTTCAAGGAGCCCCTCGACTTTTTCATTGTCTTTGAAAGATACGCGCTCGATAAGCGTTGAAAAAGCATGCCTCAGGCGCTCATGAGCCGGAAAATGATTTTGCCAAGACCGGGTAGGGCCCACGCGAAATTGAGGAATTGCCTCAAGCGGATTGAGTATGATATAGCGACGCCATTCCCTATCCCGCGCTCCAATATTTTCTGCCCACTCGGATCTCCATTCTGGCCATGAATTCCAGCCTTTATTCATGGCAACCTGTTGCCATTCTTTCATCGTGCCTTCCCGCTCTTGCCAAGCGCGAAAGACATCCTCCCAATTTGTTTCTTCCGTGAATTGTAATCCTTCCATTTTTTATATCCCCCCAATGAGTGATTCTTTGACATTTTTTTCAAGTGAATTTATCCTTCCAGATTTCATCCACTTCAAAAATATTAGTTCCAATTCAAATAGGTTATCGTGAATTGAAGGCCGGTAGCGAAAATGACCCACAGGAGGTATGGGATATTCGCAAGCGCGATCCAGCGGGCGTGCGGCCAAATCGCAACCATTGCCCAAATGAGGGTGCCGAGGACGAGGAGTATGTCAATCGCTGCCAAAAGATTGCTTTGAAGCCGGAATTGAATCGGAGAGAAGGCGAAATTAAAAATGAGATTCAGGATGAACGGAAGAAGAACCAGAAAGGACACGCGGCCTTTCCAAAATAAATACACCGCGTATCCGAACGAAACGGCAATGATTATGTACAAAGCGGTCCAAACCGGACCGAAAATCCACGCCGGTGGCGCCCAGGAGGGTTTTATAAGTTCTTGATACCAATTGAAAGTGTCCATATTGTTCATTTCAAATCACTGAATATATTCTATCGATTCGGCCATATGCCTGAAAATTGCCAGGGCTTCGAAAATTTCCGGATCCAGAGAAACGGAATTTTTTGGTTTCTGGAAATCAATTTTCGAAATATTTTCCAGTTTCAATTCTTCGCTTTGAGTGCCTGTTTTGATCATGAGCTGGTCGATAACCATCTCGAGGCACGTTTCGGGATACGGTTTTCCCGGCAAATAGTACCCGAGTGCGCTGAAAATCGGCTCCCCGTGGTTCACGAAGCGAAAATCGATTGCTCCAATGTCGCTGATCCTTTCGCATCCTTCTTCGCAGAATTGATCAAGGCTGTCGTATTCATAAGCGCAACTTCCCACGATATTATTCGGATGGTCCGGTATAAATCCATGCTCTATGCCCAAGACTCTGACGTTGAGCGGGTCGGGCATCATTTCATCGTCCGAATCCGATTCTCCGGGTTTTGCAATTTTGACATACAATTCTTCCTTTCCAATCTCGGGTTCTGTCAAAATCCAGTTCTCCGGATAGTCGAATTGGATGCCATAAGTCGGATTGTAATAATGCTTCCATTTGAGACCCGCCAGAATTTCCTCTTGCTGCCGCGTATTTAGTTCGGTATTGGTACCTGCGTCGGGCGGCTGGTCTTGTGAGTTTTGCTCGTCATTGCCAGATTCGGAAATAATTTTAGCGAGTTGCTTATTAATCCTTTCTTGGCGTTTCTGGCTCTCGGCTTGTGTGATTTTTTTGGTGATCTCTTCATTAACGCGCATTAACCGCATAGTGTCTCGATACGATAAGAAAATCGCAGTCCCTAAAATAACCGCTAAAGCGATAACAAGTGAAATTCGCAGTCGATCGAACGCTCTTTCTCTGGAATCCGTAGTTTCGAAATATTCGGCGCGGTTCAGGGTCGCAAGCCTTAGCCGATATGCGATAAAACCCACAAAAAGACCAATCAGTCCCCAGAAAAGTGGGGACGCGATCACGTATAGAAGCGTCTGTTCCCCCTCAAGTTGAAGAATCGGCTGGACGATTGCAATGAAAGGCAAAAGAGGAACTATCGTCAGAATGTATACATAAAACTTCAATGCCGGGCTCGAAGCCGTGTCCAAAAACAGCCCCGCAATCGAAAGTAAACCGAACAGAAATCCGGCGATCGACGGCCAAAGAAAATATTTCTTGAGAGAAAGTTTTGTTTTGATATCCGTATGGCCTGTTTGGTTTTTTTCGTTCATTTTGTTTTGTCGGAAAAATCAAATATTTTCCTTTGCACTCATCCTATCTTAAAATTCACTATTTTTCAATTAATTAAGGCCGGGAGAATTCGTCCCGACCTATTTATTTTTCACCCCCTAAACCTTAAAATGAATGTTGAAATCTTTCATAAGGGCCAGACCGGCTTCCGCGGCGCCTTTGCCGCAGCTCTTCTTGCGAGCCGATCGCCGTGTCGGTTTCTTTCGACGGGAGAGGCCCGTCGTTATTCTAAATTCTCTCCCGGTGATTCTCTCAAGATCGCCAACTCGCACGATCCCCGCCCGACCAAGCGCCTTGGCATGGTCTTTGGAGATATAATT
>CAZFIH010000002.1:0-6029 GCA_964519445.1 uncultured Bdellovibrionales bacterium
TCCAAAGACAAATTTTCTTTTCCAAAAGATTTTTTGAAAACATATCCGGGTTCAAAAACTCAAATTGTAACCAAAGAAAATTATCTCGAATTTTTGGAAGCGAAAAGACCTTTTCCCGGAGAATGATAACCATGACCCAGGACGGAATCTTGAAAGTCCTTGAAGGGATTACTTCAATGGAGGAGATTGAGCGAGTGACGGGGGAATAAAAAAAACCCTCCAATCTGTAGACAAATCCCGCAACTAGGGAATCGCGGGGCAGGAACAGTGCCGAGGAGTGGCTAAGCCGAAACCGAGCCATCCATGTCTGGGCAAAAAAGTCCCCAAGAAGGAAAGTTACGAGCTCCCCTTATGTCTACAGATTAGAGGGTTCTTGTCCGCCTTAGCTTTTTAGCGAGGGCGGACTAAATATGCTTTAAAACAGGCACTTTCAGCCCGACAAGCCAGTGTATCACAGGCTTGTTTTTTTGTCAACCAAGAGGTGTTATGCTAATCTACCAATGTCATGCCAATCAACGAATTGCGAATCTTGGAAACACTTTTTTCTTGCCGTCAGTCATTCGCACTTCGTGATTCGCGGATTAGCATTTATTCGCAAATTAGCATCACACTTTCGTGATTACCTCCTCCACCGAAAAAACCGAGGACACCAAGCTTGATATCACCCTGCGGCCGCAGGATTTTTCCGAGTATGTCGGGCAAAACCAAACCAAGAAAAACCTTAGAATACTCATTAGCGCGGCCAAAAAGAGAGGGGAGCCCATTGAACATGTTCTCCTTTACGGCCCGGCCGGACTTGGAAAAACGACTCTGGCCCATATCATCGCCCGGGAAATGGGGGCCAATATCCGAGCTACCTCCGGCCCGGCTATCGAAAAAGTGGGCGACCTGGGTTCCATTCTCACTAATTTGAGCGAAGGAGATGTGCTTTTCATTGATGAAATTCACCGGCTCAACAAGCTGATTGAAGAAGTTCTTTATCCGGCCATGGAGGACTTCAAGCTGGATATAATTATTGGGAAAGGGCCTTCCGCCAAAACGCTCCAGCTTGAACTTCCCCGCTTTACTCTGATTGGCGCCACCACCCGCCTGGGAACCATTTCCTCTCCTCTTCGCAACCGCTTCGGCGCTATCCATCGGCTGGACTTTTACGAAAACGAGGACATCGAAAAAATCCTTCACCGCTCTTCCACCATTCTTTCCATTCCCATTGACAGCGCCGGCGCCCAAGCTATTTCCTGCTCCAGCCGCCGGACGCCCCGGGTGGCCAATCGCCTTTTGAAACGGGCTCGTGACTACACTCAAGTGGAAAATGAGGAGCAAATCACCGAAGAACTGGTTCGCCGAACTTTTCAAAACCTCGAGGTCGACGAACTGGGGCTGGAACCGACCGACCGGCATATTCTCACTACTATCATAGAAAAATTCGGCGGGGGGCCGGTCGGAATTCAGACACTCGCCGCCGCCACCATGGAAGAAGTGGAAACTATTGAGGATGTATATGAACCCTATCTTCTTCAGATAGGATTTTTAGCCCGCACTCCCCGCGGAAGAGTGGCGACGGAACTGGCTCACGAGCATTTGGGAATAAAATATAAAAAAGAAGACCAGGATAAACTATTTTAGCTACGTCAATGACTCTTGTTTCCCTTTCCTATCTCGCTATCGTCATCATTTATCTGGTTATGGGAGCGGCTATCATTTTTCACATGCTGTACTATCGAATCAATCGCCGGGTTTCGGTTGTGATGTTTTTTATCTACTCCGCCGGCGGTATTTTTCTCCTCGTTTCAAATTTCTTTCTTTGGAGATCCGTCGACTGGTATCAGATTTTTTCCACTAGCGGTCTATAGTTATTACGCCCAGCAAGCTAATCTATTTTCGTTTTCTTCAATGAGAAGTGAAATCATTTTCCCGGGCCAGCACAAAAATGAAAAGGTGATTCTCTTTCTCCGCCGCCACTGGTTTGTTCTTGTGACGCGTCTTCTGGCCGTCATAGCTTCGATCATCGCGCTCGCCGTTGTCTACTTTTTGTTTTTGGGACTGAACGTCAATTTCAAGGAGGGCCCTTACTATAATCTCCTCCTTTTCGGAGAAAGCCTGGCTACTCTTTTCATTTGGAATTTCTTTTTCATTTTGTGGCTCGACTATTATCTCGACGCCTGGATTGTCACCGACGAGCGAATCATCAATATCGAACAAAGGGGTTTCTTCACGCGAAACATATCGGAACTCAAGCTTACCAAAATCCAAGACGTCACTTCGGAGATAATCGGCGTCATCCCAACGGTTCTGGATTACGGAAATATTTATGTCCAGACGGCCGGAGAAAAGGAGCGTTTCGTGTTTTATGAAATACCGCAACCCAATCAAGTCAAAAACGCGATTATCCGCCTACAGGAAAGAGAAAGAAAGGCTGAAGAAAAAGAATTCGGGAAAATGATCCGCGGAGAGGCGAAATAATCATTTCTCAAGGAGGAATGGAGGAAAAAGACAAAAGAATACCAACTCAAATTGCAATTCCAATAATCCTGGTCTGGATTATTTTTTGTTTTTTTGCGGATAGTGTAATCTCTTCGCATGATAATCTTATCATTACGGAAATTATGTACAGTCCGGAAAATTCGGATGACAAGCGCGAGTGGATCGAGATTTACAATTCATCAGAAGATACGATATTTATCTCAAAAAGCAAGCTTGGGCTGATCGATGAAAAGGAAGAACGACATGAAAATGGAACGCTTAAAAATACATGTCATACTTTTGATGCTGATCTCGAGCTTGAATCAGATGAATTTACCATCATAGCTGACAACAGAGAAAAATTTTTGAAAGACTATCCTGATTTTGATGGAAAAATACTTGATTCAACCGTGAAACTGTCCAACAGCCAGGATGCAGTAAAACTAAGCTTCGACCGTTGCCAGACTTGGGAATCAGAAATTGCTTATGAAAAAAGCTGGGGTGCGGACGGAAACGGAAAAACTCTGGAAAAAATCGACTTCAAAAAAGGAAACGAAAAATCCAATTGGCAGGAAAGCTACGTTTTGGGCGGAACGCCGGGGAAAGAATCTTCAGAGAAAAAAGCATATTCAAAGAAGCTCAAGATAAGCGAGCTCCTTCCTAATCCCTCCGGCGATGAGAAATTAGAGGAATTTATAGAAATTTACAATGAAGATAACGAAGATCTTGATCTCCTCGGCTGGAGACTGGAAGATAAATCTGGGAAGTTTTATGCCCTGTCTTCGGGAAAAATCGAAGCCAAAAATTACTTTGTCGTTTATCGCCTAGACTTCAAATTCGCACTCAATAACACTGGATCTGAAACTGTATATCTCAAAGACCCCAACGGAGACACCGTAGACAAAATTGCCTATAGCCAATCAGTCAAAGAAGACCATGCCTACGCTCTTCACGATAAAGAATTTGCCTGGACTCCTTTCCCCACTCCCGGAAAAGAAAACAAATTCGAAGAGCTTTCCACTGCGGAAAATGTTTTTTTCACGGAAATACTGGCCAATCCCAAAGAAGATGAGAAATCAGGAGAATATTTGGAAATAATGAACGAAGAAAGTTATCCGGTTGACCTCTATAAATGGATGATTCGCGATGCCTCCAAGAATGGAAAATACATTTTCAAAAATCACCTCATCGTCAATCCCGGCGAGCGGCTGGCTGTTTATCGTTCTCGCTTCAAAATCGCCCTCAACAATTCCAATGAATCAGTTTACCTTTTTAATCCCCAGGGAAAATTGACTTCGAGCGTGAGCTACGAAAAAGCCAGGGAAAACGTGTCTTACAATTTCGACGGGCGGGAATGGCGCTGGAGCAAATTTCTCACTCCGGGTGAAAATAACCGGCTGGATAGCCGGCCGAGAGTGAAAATAAAAAGGCCCAAACGAGCTTACAAAAACACCTATACAAAATTTGAAGTCAAAGCAAAAGACAAAGAAACAAAAGATCTGAAATACGTTTGGGAATTCGGCAACGGCCGCAAAAGTTATCTCCAAAATACTTCTCACCGGTACGAAAAAACAGGGAGATACAATGTGACCCTTACGGTAAAAGACGATAGCCAATCCGTAGAGAAAAATTTTCTTCTACGGGTGAGAAAACATCCTCGCCCGAAAATCGAGATCGTGAGAATAGTCCCCAATCCGAAGGGGCTTGATTCGGCAGGAGAGACAATCAATGTTCTCAACTCTTCAAAGAAAAAAATAGATTTTTTTGACTATAAAATTGCCACCGGTTCTGATACTCTTGTCAATCACCTGGTTCAGAACGAAATAGAAATCGGTCCGGGCGAAGAAAAAGTTATCACCCGCGAGGATTCGCTGATTTCCCTCAACAACAAAGCCGGGAAAGTGGCGATCATCTATCCGGATGGCGAAATCGCGGACGAGGTTGAATACAGCAAAGACAAAATCGAAGACGACGAAGCCTATGAAAAAATTGACGGGGAGTGGAGGTGGATTTCTCCTTTGAAACCGGGAGAAAATAAAGAAGAAGTGGATGCCGAAGAAAAAGGCGAGGTAGAGGGAGCATCTACCGTAAAAGGAAACATTTTCTCTATCACTCGCCCTTTCGCCCTCGAAAGAGCCTCTTTATTTCTCTCCCAACTCCAAACCGCCGAAAAGCAAACTACCTGCCGCGAAAAGCCGTTCGAAAATATTTATCAGCTGATGCTTCGGAAATACTCATTGTAAAAAAGAAGCCGGTCGTCAACCTGCGCTAAATCTTGTTTATTTATATATAGAAATAACCCCCGAGCGATTTGGTTAAACCGCCCGGGAGTTAGTTTTAAGCTTTTTCAAGAGACACATGTTTGACCCGGCCAACCATTTTTCCGGCTTCACGCATGTCTTAAAGCAAAAAGTCATGGATACGGCCGGGGTCGATGCAATTCCAACGCCACTGTTCATTAATTATCTGTGCCGCGATTGTGGCAGGATCGCAGAAGGTGTTTTTGATTTCAAAGTCGCATCTTGCGCAACGTACCAGCCATTCCGTCGGCTGATCGCCTCTTGCTTCGACGATCTGCCGGGTGAGATTGCGGGTCCATCCCCAGCCAACCCAATCTTGTTTGAACTGCATCCAGGCTTCATCAATTTCGCGCCCGTCTGCCTGCTCGCCGCAGATGCAATAGTTGAAATAATTCCGCTGATCCAACCCCATTCCCCGGTTCGCCTTCGCCAGCCACGCTCCGCATTTTTTGCACTTCACCACAAACGAAAAGCCTTCTTCGCTAATAGTTTTCTCCACATTGATCGTCTTCATATTTTTCTCCTTTCAAAGAGTTTTGTTTCTTTCTTAGAATCCACTTTTCAAATGAATTCTAGAAAAGAGGGAAGTTCTTGAACGTTGCAGGAACTTCCCGGTTTATCTCGATGCTCTCGGTATGTTCACGAGAGCGCCTTAAGCAGATGCTTTTCGGTTTCACCCAGGTTTATCCCAACTCCTTTCGGACTTGCACCTACTTGGAGAAAGAAAGCTTTCAGCAGAAGTCGAAATGTCTTCTGCTTATGACTTTCTTTTCCGGGTTCCCCTGGATCCCCGATCACAGAGAGCATCGCACCCATGCTCGGATCCGAAGAATTAGCTCGATCCGCTACCAATTTCTTTTCGGGAAGACTTTTAATGAATCCCCAAGTCTATTGAAGTCTTCACAGGAAATTGCATGCGGATCTTTCTTCACTCGACCGTCGGCATTTAGTACACCCCAGAAAAATTCTATAAGTTCTGTTTCGGAATGTTCAGTGCCATCAGCGTCGAGACTAATCACTTCAAACCCTTTAAGCGCAGAACGATCTGGACTCTTCCATCTCAAGTCGAACCATTCGACAATCGACAGAGTAAAATTCTTTGCGCTTTCCCTATCTCCAAAATGGCGAAAGGTAGTCGAAAGGGAGTTAGTATATTCTGTTTGGAATAGATACCATTTTTCCAATACTTCTCACCTCCTTTTTCATCTCGGCCAATGGCGGGAGACCGAGAAGTATTCGACTTCAAAGAACTTGTTTTTGATTTTG
>CAZFIH010000002.1:6129-42353 GCA_964519445.1 uncultured Bdellovibrionales bacterium
GTATTATACTCCCGAGTTTAGATTGTGTCAATATTTTGCGTCAATAGTGTCAAGTGGCAAGTGGATTGATTTTGCTATAGTTCCTTATTTTAAGCCATAACTGACAATTTTGACGGGAGATGATATAATATAAATGTTGACGGATTTTATCGACATATTGTCGTATAGCGCGAAACTCAAAACGCATAACGGAAGAGCGGAAGATGAACAAGCGCCCCTCTTGACAATATCAATAACCCTGCTAAAATTAATAATGTATTATCAATAACCCTGCTAATATTATGTACATCCAACGGGAAGTTGAACAAAAAATAACCCCTTTTCTCCAAAGAAAAGAGGCTATTTCAATCACCGGCCCACGGCAGGCCGGGAAAACGACTTTTATCCGGCATTTCGAAGAAAAATTCCGCCGCGAAGGCAAAAAAGTGCGTTTTTTGACATTTGAATCGAAAGGCGATCTGGATCTTTTTGATAAAAATCCGGAAGATTTCAAAAAGCTGGCCGAGCAATACGATGTCGTGATAATCGACGAATTTCAGTATGCGACTGACGCGGGCAAAAAACTGAAATATTTGTATGACACTACCCCGACGAAATACATCATCACCGGCTCATCTTCACTCGAACTCACTTTTCAAACCGGAAAATATATGGTCGGGAGACTCCTTGATTTCGAAATGTTTCCCTTTTCTTTCCGCGAATATTTGTCTGCCCAGAACAAAGAATTGCAAAAAATTATCGGAGGCACCGGCGACATTTTCGATTTCAAAACAAAAAGCGGCTTCGGGGATGAGATAAACAAAAGACTGGTCGAAGAACTCGAAAAGTTTGTTGTTTGGGGAGGCTATCCGGCCGTTGTTTTGTCAAACACAGAAGAGGAAAAAAAGAAAATCCTTGAAGGAATCGTGGAAAAATATCTTTTGCGGGACATAAAAAGCCTACTTGAACTCGCCACCGAGGACGAACTTCTCCGCTTGGGAAAATTTCTGGCCGCCCAAATCGGCAATTTGGTGAAATATCAGGAATTGTCAAATATTTCGAATCTTTTTTACGGCGATATTATCAAGCATCTGAATATCCTGCAAAAAACTTATATCATTGACCTGCTGAAGCCATATTATACCAACAAGATGACCGAACTTTCCAAAAATCCGAAGAGCTTTTTTGTTGATTTGGGCATGCGAAACCATTTACTCTCTGATTTTCGGACGCTCGAGGCGCGTAACGATTTCGGCGCCGTGATGGAAAATTACGCCCTCACCACCTTTCGGAAAAGATTCCCCGGTTTGCCGGTCAAATTCTGGCGTACCAAAAGCAAAGCAGAGGTGGATTTCGTGATTGAAAAGGATCGGCAGATGATCCCGGTTGAAGTGAAATACTCATCGAAGAAAATTATCGGGAAAAGTTTGTTTTCATTCATCGAAAAATTCAAGCCGAAAAAAGCCGTCGTGCTCACAAAAGATTTCTTGTATGAAGAGAGGAGAAAAAATTGCTTAATTCAATTTATTCCTTTGGGATATCTGTAGAAATGGAACTTAAACAGCAGCTACAACAACTTGACTTATTAGGAAAGAAGGCCGATGTCTATCTCGCTTCTCTTGAACTTGGGTCGGCGACAGTCATTGAAATAGCCAAAAAAGCCGGGATAAAAAGAACCACGGCCTATGATATTTTGATGGATCTCGCGCAAAAAGGCTTGATTTCCGAAACATCAAAAGGCAAAAAGCGGCTGTTTGTCGGCGAAGACCCGGAAAAAATCAAAAAAGATCTGCAAAGGAAAGAAAGTTTGATTTCTGAAATTTTGCCGATGCTCAAGTCCGTGTATAATGTAAGGGGCGTGAAACCGAGAATCAGGTTCTACGAAGGAATCGAAGGACTTAAGGAAACTTATAATGATACATTGAACTACACCGGGGAGATGCTGATGTTTGCTTCTGAAGACGTGGTCAAGATCCTGGGAATGGATTGGGCCAACGACTATATGGCCAAACGGACGAAGAAAAATCTCCGGGTGCGGGCCATTATGCCCTCGAGCGAAACGCTGGTGAAAGATATCGTGCCGCGCGACCAGGAAGTTGTCCGAACCTCCAAGCTGATCGATCCGAAAAAATATCCGTTTTCAATGGAGATAAATATTTACGGCCACAGCAAGGTCTCGCTTATGTCTTCCAAAGAGCAACTGGGCATCACCATCGAAAGCACGGAGATATATAACACCATGAAGTTGATTTTCGAACTCATTTGGGACAACCTTCCTGAAATAAAAACTCACGAATTGAGAACTAATAAAAAACGAATATAAGAACGAACTCTTCGTTCCCATTCGTTAAAAATTCGTTCCTGATTAGTGAGTAAATCTTATGTCTGGACACTCCCACTGGGCGGGGATAAAACACAAAAAAGCGGTTCAAGACGCGAAACGCGCCAATGTTTTCACAAAAGCCGCGCGTCTGGTGACGCTCGCGGCACGCGAAGGCGGAGAAAATCCGGAGACGAATTTCAAACTGCGCCTCGCCATTGATCAAGCAAGAGCTGTTAATATGCCGAAAGAAAATATCGAACGGGCAGTGAAGCGCGGTACGGGAGAACTCAAAGATGCAGCCGCTATCGAGGAAGTGCTTTATGAAGCCATGGGGCCGTCGAATATCGCTATTCTCATCAAGGCGGCAACCGATAACAAAAACCGAACCTTGGCAGGGATTCGAAACGTCATTGAAAAAGCCGGCGGGAAAATGGTCCCGGCCGGAAGTCTGAAGCACTTGTTCAAGCAAGTTGGGATTATTTGCGTGAATACGCAAGGCGCAGACGCAGACGAACTGGAACTCAAGGCCATTGACGCCGGCGCGCTCGACACTATTTTTCAAGGAGAGCTTCTTCAGATTTACACAGCACCTAAAGAGCTCCAAAAAATCAAAGAGGCTCTTGAAAAAGAAGGAGCGCAAATCGACAACGCCGGCATCATTTTTCATCCCTTGAATCCCATCGAAATCGACGAACACACAAAAATTGATTACGAAGTGCTGATTGGAAAACTCGACGAACTCGACGACGTGCAGGAAGTTTACGACAACTTATGAAAATATTAGGTATTGACCCCGGAACCGCCACGACTGGCTGGGCGGTGGTGGAAGAAAAAAAAGGAAATCCGAAGCTGGTAGCTTGCGGTTGTATAACGACTTCAAAAACGAACTCCGACGCCGATCGGCTTCTTGAAATAGGTAAAGATTTGGAAACTATCGTTAGAAAATACAAACCCTCTGAAGTGGCCGTGGAAGATATTTTTTTCTTCAAAAACCTCAAGACCGTAATCACCGTCAGCCAGGCCCGCGGGATAGTCTTGTATGAGCTCGCCAAAAAGAGAATCCCGATTCAAAACTACACCCCGCTCCAAGTGAAACAAGCTCTCACCGGTTACGGCCGGGCGGAAAAAAAACAGATTCAGGTCATGGTGAAAAATATTTTGAAACTGAAGTGCGTTCCCCAGCCGGATGACGCCGCCGATGCCGTAGCAATAGCTATATGTCACATAAACTCACGAAAAACTCGCGAATTAAAGAACGAATGAAAAGCGAATGAGAGCGAACTTTCTAGCATGTTCACACTTCATTTGCTCAAATTCGTTGTGATTCGCACGGTATTCGCGAGTCCTCATAATTGACAAAGCCCCCGAAATACCGGTATTATAAAGAAAAACAGGGGCTTTTTTTATTTAAGCATGGTGCTAATCTGCTAACCTTATGCATGCCAATCAACGAATTGCTAATCTACGAATAGAAGTATTCGTGATTAGTTGATTAGTGTTTATTCGTTGATTAGCATCGTACCTTTATGAATCAATTCGTGTCTCTTGCCCTTGCCAACGGCGTGCCGCTGGATACTCTGGTTCTGGTCTTGATTTTGCCGATCATTGTCACGGTAATCGCCTTTTTCCGCCAAATTATCGGAATCAAGGCGTTCGGCATCTATACGCCGGCTATCATCACTTTCGCGTTTCTGGCAACGAACGAAATAAAATACGGCATCACTATTTTCGTGACCGTCATCGCAATGGGAACAGCTTCCCGCTACATTTTGAAACGCGCGCGCCTCCTTTATCTCCCCCGCGTCGCTATCATGATCACTATCGTGGGGCTTTCCATTCTTTTTCTCCTCTTCATTGGAGGGATCTGGAACCGCACGGGGCTGGCCAGTGTTTCCATATTTCCAATTCTTATTATGATTACCTTGGTAGAAAAATTCATCGCCGTTCAAATCGAAAAAGGAAACCGGTCCGCCGTAATTCTCTCCATCGAAACCCTTCTTATTTCCGTAATCGGATATTATATCGCCAGCTGGGGATACCTCATAAACTTCCTCCTTACTTATCCGTGGGCGGTCCTCTTTACCATTCCCGTGAATATTTTTCTCGGAAAATGGACGGGCTTGCGGCTTTCGGAATACTTTCGCTTTCGTCAAATCATCAGACCCAGATGAGTCTTTTTTTTCAAAACAGCCGCGATATTTTGGGCATGAACGCCCGAAACTTGAAGTTCGTCAGACCGCATAATCTTCGAAAGGCGAGAAGATTGGCTGACGACAAATTGCTTAGTAAAAAAATCCTCAAGAAGAATGAACTGCCCGTTCCGGAACTAATCGCCAAAGCCAAACACAAAGAAGAGTTGGACAATTTTGACTGGGATAAACTTCCCAACAGCTTTGTCTTGAAGCCCAATCGCGGATTTGGCGGTGAGGGTATATTGGTAGTTTATGGAAAGAAAAAAAATGTGGAAAACACCTGGGTCAAAGCGGACGGTTCGGCTGTTTCTGTTGAGGACATCAAAAATCACGTCCGGAATATTTTAGACGGAAGTTTTTCCTTGGCAGGCGTAACCGACGTTGCTTTTTTTGAAGAGCGGCTGACGCTTCTCAAGCTTTTCAAACCCTACGCCTATAAAGGAATTCCCGACATTCGGATAATTGTTTACAATAAAGTGCCGACAATGGCCATGCTCCGTCTCCCCACTCGTGAATCGGAAGGAAAAGCCAATCTCCAGCAAGGAGCTATCGGCGTGGGGATCGATATGGCCACCGGAGTGACAACAACTGCTGTCTTGGGAAAAGGAAAAGCCATTGAATATCTTCCCGGGACGCGGCTTCTCCTTTCCGGAGTTCGAATCCCCTACTGGAAAAATATTTTGCGAATGGCCGTACAAGCCCAAATTGTTTCAAAGCTCGGTTTTTTGGGAGCTGACGTGGCCATTGACCGCGACCGCGGACCGGTTTTTCTGGAGCTCAACGCCCGGCCGGGACTTTCCATCCAGATCGCCAATCTCGATGGTCTCCTCGGAAGATTGCGCCGAGTGGAGGGCCTCAAAATAAAAACAGTCGAAAAAGGCGTCTCGGTCGGAATGAATCTTTTTGGCGGAGAGATCGAAGAAGAAATTGAGGACATTTCCGGAAAGAGAATCATCGGCACGGTGGAGAAAGTGAAGCTCATCGGAAAAGATGAGAAAGAAATCGAAGTGGAAGCGAAGATTGATACGGGAGCAGGTTTTTCTTCCATTGACACCGAGCTTGCCAGACAACTTGGTTTTGAAAAAACGATCGCGGAGTATGAAAGACTGGATCTAGACTATGAAAAATTAAAAATGCTCAAAAAAGAAGACAGAGAAACCCTTTTCAAGAGTAAAGACATCCCCGATTTGGCTGATACGGCTATTATTCATTCTTCCCATGGAACAACGTACCGCCCGATGATTTCAGTTCGAATGATAATAGAATCAGTCGAGGTACCTGCCAAGGTGTCAATAATAGACCGATCTCACTTGAAATATCCAGTGATAGTAGGGCAACGTAATTTAGGTAAATTTTTAATTGATACTAGCAAAGTAAATAAACAATAATAATAAAGTTATGAAGAAGGTAGTCGTTGTCTACAAAGGAGATGATTGGCACAAGGAACTGCCCATGAAGAAAGCTCCCGCCACCCGAGAATCTTTTGAGGATTGGCATGAACGAGGGCTAAAAAACGGTGTCGAAATGTACCGGGCAAGCATTCAATGGTTTGATCTAGAAAAAGGCATCTTCAAAAAATCGTGGGCTTTTCGAGACAAAAAATGGATTAGAGTAAAAAAACCCGTTAAGCCGGACCTTATTTTTGATAAAATCGCGGGAAGATACGACTTCGAGCTTTTCGGTTTGAAGCAGAATATTGAAAGAAAAGTAAAGATTTTCAATCCCCCGCTTTTTCGTACTCTCCTCGACAGCAAGCTGTCTCACTATCTTGTTTTCAAGGAGTTTATGCCCGATTCTTATCTTGCGCACACAAAAAAGGATTTGAACGCTGCCCTAAAAAAGATAAAATCTCCGAAAGTCGTGATAAAGCCTCTTTATGGATCAGGCGGTTTCGGAATCCTAATAGAGAAAAAAAAGAACATAAGCCGAAAGCGCATAAATTATCCTGTTTTTATCCAAGAATTTATACCGGCAAAAAGAGGTGTGCCGGGTTTTACGAAAAAAAACGCCCTGGCAGATCTGCGACTGGTTTATATGAACCACAAATTAATCTACGCCCTTTCCCGGATTGCCAAACGAGGATCGCTTTTCACGAACTTTCACCAGGGCGCCAAAGCCGTCCTCGTTCCGCGTAAAAAAATTCCCGTCAGCGCTTTGAAAACTTCGAAAAAAATAATCGACAGGCTGAAAATATTTCCTGAAGCAAACTATTCCATAGATTTTCTTTTCACAAATTCGGGAAAGCCGATTCTTATGGAAATTAACACGACCCCCGGATTTGACCTCTTGAGAATTGTTGGAGATGAAAAAACAAAAGAAAAAAACTTCAAGGAGTTTACAACCGTAATTCCCTAGCTCGCATGACAATACCCAAGAGAAAAATCAAAGTGGCTATGGTCGCGCCTCCGTTTGGCGCCATAGGCGGTCCGGAGGTAGTCGTCCAGAATCTTTCACACGCCCTTGCAAACAAGAACGTTCACGTCACCCTTTTTGCTCCGGGAGACTGGAAGATAAGGTCGAGAAATATAAAGCACATCAAAACTCTCCCTAAAAGTCTCTGGAATATGAAAGGGTTCCGGGAGCAAACCCGTAGGGTGAGAAGGAATTTGATCATCTCGAGCCAAATTCAAGTTTTGTTCAGCAAAGAAAAATTTGACCTTATTCATCTTCATTCGTCGACTTACGCCTATTCCATAGGCGTTTTTTCCGAAATACCTTGCCTGGTCTCTTTTCACAGTATGATTACGATTCCGGAATACAAGCAGATTAGAAAAGCCGGGATTGTTCCGATTTCTCTTTCCAGATGGCAAAAAGGGAAACTAAAAACTGCTGCGACAATCTGGAACGGCGTGCCGGTGAAGAAAAAACTCTACTCACTTGACCGGGGATCCTACCTTATCACCGTTGGAAGGCTCACTGACCAAAAGGGAATTGATACTGCTATTCAAGTGGCCAGAAAAACAAACAAGAAACTGCTAATTTTCGGCAGGATCGGAAATACAGAAAAAAGGCAGACTTACTACCAAAAGAAAATAGAGCCTTATTTAGATAGAAAGAAAATTATCTATATGGGCGAAGTTTCAAATGAAAAAATTTTTTCCTACTTAAGGGGAGCAGAGGCATTACTGTTTCCAATCAGAAGACCGGAAGTATGTCCCATGATTATCGCGGAATCTCTCGCCTCCGGAACGCCGGTTATTGGCACAAAAGTAGACCCCCTTCCTGAACTTCTAGGAAAAGACAAAAAAATCGGATTTCTTTCGGACGAATTGAAAAAACTCATCAAGGCAGCAAAAGAAACAGATAAGTTTGACAGGCAAGCTTGTCGCGATTATGCAGAAAAACATTTTGACAGTGATATTATGGCCGCGAAGTACATGGGCTTGTACAAGAAAATTACCAAGACTTAAAGCGTTCTAAAAAAACATGACGGAACTCGCTATTCTTTTTTGGTTCTACAAAAAGCCCCTGGTTTGCAAAAACCATCTTACCATCCTGAAAAAACACAACCCGGGATTAAAAATCTACGGGCTGTTTGGCGGCAAACCCAGCGAGTCATCCAAATACAAAAGTATTTTAAATGACTATTTAGATGACTTTTATGCTTTTCCTTCTGGCAAGTCAAGATGGAAGTGGCTTAACGGGGATTTAATGATTCTTGACTGGTATCAAAAGCGCGGAAAAAATTTGCCCTGGGATAGCCTCGCAATTGTTCAATGGGATCTGCTCGTCCTAACCGATCTTGGGAAAAAGTTCGAAAAAATAAAGAAAGGTCAATTATATCTCTCTGGGCCGCGGACACTAGAAAATAACTTAGAAAATCGATGGCTATGGACAAGACCGGGCAGCATCTATAGAAAAGAATATATTGATTTTTCAAACCACGTGAGGGTTAATCACGGTTTCAGAAACAAAATGCGTTGCTGCCTATTCATATTTCAAATTTTTCCAAGATCCTTTCTTGAAAAACTTGCCAATACAAAAAACTTCCAGCTAGGATTTCTTGAGTATAAAATCCCGACTTATGCCAGGATATTCAAAATTCCCGGGTTCAAAAAAGAAATTGGCTGTCACTGGTTTGACGAAGAAATATCAAAAAGCTCCTTTCCTCTGAATGCTGACTCAAATGAAATAAGTAAATCCTACATAATTTCGGAACTGGAGAAAAAGCGAGGATACAGGATTTTTCACCCCTTTACTAAAATTTGGAAAGTATCATAGAAACAATTTCCCAAAACATGACCAATAGACTCGGAGTCGAGCCAATAGACGCAAGATGGTTTGCACGGTTTTCCAAAATCGCCTCCTTTCAGGTATATGAATATTTTGCGGGGGATCAGAAATATCGCGACCGGCAGAAAAAGCTGTTTCTCGAGGACAAAGCTGAAAATCCGAAATTGGATTATCCTCTTCTTGGCTCTCGACAACTTCAGCAAAAAAGAATCAAGCTGAAAAAACTTTTGGATGATATTGCGGAACAAGAGAAAAATTCTCTGGTTCGCCGAGCTTATCAAAAAAAGATAAAAGAAAAAATAACAGGAATCGATTTGCTTCTTGCTTCTCAAAGGAAAAATTGGAAAATTTTTTCCAAAAACTGCCAAAAGCTCTACAGCCGTCCGACTCTTCAAGGCCAGGGACATACTATAAGCTGGCTGAAAAAAAAGCTTGACCAGGCAGAAAAGAAAAATTATTTCGGAATTTCTGAAGACAAAATAGTCGAACTTGAAAGTTTTATTTTCAATTGGACCAAAAAAATTCCTTCCAAATACAGGCGTATAAAAAAGCCGAGAAACGCTATTTTTCAAAAGGCGAGAAAAAATTTCCTGGATGATTTCGGGAAGATATTTCAACCCGCGAAAAAGAATCAGGCACCGTTTGACGCAGTCGCGACAAGCAAAATATTTAACTCGTCTTTAGAGTTGGGAGGTTTTCCTGATTGGAAAGCGAATGTAGCCAGGAGCAATTCGATAAGTATCAGTGTCGACATCGGGCGAAAGCAAATAAAAATTCCCCACAGGAAAAAACTGTATCTTTCTGATTTGAAAAGCCTTATCGCTCATGAAATCGGGACTCACGTGGTTCGTCAATCCAACGGAGAAAAAAGCGGCCTGTTCCTTCTTGGCGTCGGTTTGGCTCGCTACGAGCAGGGCGAAGAAGGCATCGCTACTTTTCGAGAGCAATTGACCCGGCCACAGTTTGACGATTTTCTTGGTTTTCCGGGATTTTTGCCAATCTGCTTGGCTCTCGGCTCTGATGGGAAAAAAAGAAATTTTCGGGCGGTTTTTGAGATGCTTGAGGCAATTTTCTTTCTTCTCAAGATGCTTGGCGGGAAAAAATCGGCTAAAGCGAAAAGGGAAGCAAGGGAGGAAGCCTGGGAAAGATCAGTCCGTACTTTTCGGGGAACGGACTGCTCTACTCCCGGGACATGCTTCATGAAAGACATTATTTATCGCGAGGGAAATATAAGAATTTGGCGTCTTGTCTCGAATAAACCCTCTCTAATGAAAGATTTTAATATTGGAAAGTACGATCCGGCTAACCCCGAGCATCTCGAAATCATCGAGTCGCTAAAAAAACTCTCTCCAGATTAGTGCATAGCCTAAAAAAAGCATCGGTTTTTAATATTCTTCCCAAAGATCGTCTATGGTCAAGATTATCTCCCTAAAAAAACCGACAAAAAACGACCTTCTTCGTCTGATGCGAATGCACAACAAATTATTTCCTCTTTCCAGGTGGAACGTAAAGGGGTTGAGTGAATATTTTTTCGATAAACATTATCGTCCGATCTGCTTCGTCATATATTTTAATAAAAAATGCGCCGGCTATATAATAGGAAGACCGCCCCCAAGCAACAAAAGATCTTTCAATCTAATATCCCTTGGAATCAAACCGAGATATCGCCGAAGGGGACTAGCAATCCTTCTGATGAAAAATTTTTACCGTGCTGTTTTGAAAAAAAAGTCTTTTGAAAAGGTTTACCTCCACTTTCGGAGATCAAATGATTTGGAAAAATTCTACTCGAAATTCGGGTTTAGAAACACTTGTTTGGCCGGAAAACATCCCGACGGCGAGAGAAAATATTACATGGAAGCCAGTCGCAAAAATATCGAAAAATATTTAAAATCAAACAAAAAAATAAAATAATAGTTAAGGTACTCAAGAAAAACCCCGAAGAAGAAAAACGTTTCTCTGTTGGAAAATACGATCCTTCGAACCCTCGTCATCTAGCGGCACTCAATCAGCTTCGCATCAGCGACGAGGACTTAGAAAAACTGGAAAAATAGTGTAAACTGTTATTGTAGCAAAAAAGAATAAATGGGAATAAAATACTCCGTAAAATTCGTATATATCCTGTGAAAACCATAATCAACAACGCTAAAAAAGCCTTGAACAAGCCTAAAAGGGGGCGCAAATGGCCGTGGACGCTACTCAAAATATGCGGCTGGACGGCGGCAGCCGGTCTTCTTCTCGCGATCGGCGTTTTTGCCTATTTCGCAAAGGATCTTCCGAGTCCCGGGAAACTTGACAAGCGCCGGGTAGTCCAGTCAACCAAAATTCTCGACCGCACCGGCGAACATATTCTTTACGAAATTCATGGGGAGGAAAAACGAACATCTATTGCTTTTAAGGACATGGGAGAAATAATAAAAGCAGCCACCGTCGCTTCGGAGGACCAAACCTTCTACCAGCATCGCGGCGTGCAGTTCAAAGCAGTCGTGCGCGCAGCCATCTATGACATTCTGGGACGCGCTAGATCCCAAGGGGGATCAACTATTACCCAGCAGCTAATCAAGAATACCGTTCTCACTAAAGAAAAAACTTTCACGCGCAAAGTGAAAGAGGTGATTTTGTCCGTCGAACTCGAACAGCGTTTTTCCAAACAAGAAATACTTGAGATGTATCTCAATGAAATACCATACGGCTCCAACGCCTACGGCATCCAAGCCGCCGCCCAAACCTATTTTGGAAAAGACGCCCGAAATTTGGATTTGGCGGAAGCGGCCCTTCTTACGTCTCTGCCGAAAGCTCCAACTTACTATTCACCCTATGGATCTCACCTGGAAGACCTAAAGGCACGCCAGGAATATGTCCTTGACCAGATGAAAAACATGGGCTATATCACCGAAGAAGACGCCCGGTCCGCAAAAGGATTTGATGTTCTTTCGAAAGTGAAGCCCTTCCGGGAAAACATCCAAGCTCCCCACTTCGTTATGTATGTCAAAGAACAGCTGGTCGCGAAATACGGAGAAAAGCAGGCTGAAGAGGGTGGGATGAAAGTCTATACGACACTCGACTGGGAAAAACAAAAAATCGCCGAAGAGGCTGTAAGGACCGGAGCGGCTAACAATGTCAAATACCGCGCGTCCAACGCGGCCCTCGTTGCTATTGATCCCAAAACCGGCCAAATCCTAGCCATGGTCGGATCCAAGGATTACTTCGACAAATCAATTGACGGAAACGTCAATGTCGCTATCCGTGACCGCCAGCCGGGATCTTCTTTCAAGCCCTATGTTTACGCCACCGCCTTCAAAAAAGGATACACTCCCGACACGATCATTTTTGACGTCAAGACGGATTTCGGTACGAAAGAAAAGCCTTATGAGCCCGAAAACTACTCCAGCTCTTATAGCGGTCCGGTCAAAATGAAAGAAGCATTGGGAAGATCTCTTAATCTTCCGGCCGTAAAGACTTTGTATTTAGCGGGCGTCAACAATTCCATCAACACCGCCCAGGCGATGGGAATCACCACCCTAAAAAACCGCAGCCGTTATGGATTGTCTCTTGTCCTGGGCGGCGGCGAGGTAAAATTAGTCGACCATGCCAGTGCTTTCGGAACCTTTGCCGCCGGGGGCGTCCACCATGAAAAAACAGCCATTCTCAAGATAACGGATGCAAATAATAATATTATTGAAGAATACCAGGGTGATACCGGAGAAAAAGTTCTTGATAAGGATATATGCGCCCAGATTAGCGCCATTCTTTCCGACAATAAGCTGCGCTCGCCCGTTTTTGGATCAAACAGCCCCCTGCGCTTCGACAGCCGGCCAGTCGCTGCCAAAACCGGAACTACCAATGAATGGCGAGACGCCTGGACGGTGGGCTATGCTCCGAACCTGGTTGCGGGGGTCTGGGCTGGAAACAACAATAACACTCCCATGGCAAAAGGCGCCGACGGCGTCTATGTGGCCGCTCCTATTTGGAAAGAATTCATGGAAAAAGCGCTTTCCAATATGGCGGTTGAAAGTTTTCCGGAACCCGAAGAAATAAAAACCAAGAAAGCTGTCTTGGATGGAAATATTAGGATAGAAGAAAAAGAAGTGAAAGTCTGCAAAGATGACGATGGTGATTACTGTCTTCCAAAAAATAATGACTGTCCCGATGATACTGACTCGAAAAAGAAAACCTTATTCAGCGCTCACAGCATTCTCTATTGGGTGGACAAAGACAATCCGCGCGGAGATATTCCAAAATCCCCCCAAAAAGATCCTCAATTCCAAGCCTGGGAAAAGGGCATTTTGAAATGGGCCGATAAAGAAGATTTTGACATCAAAAGCGAATTAAAAGAATGTGACTGACCTCCCTTTTCGAAAACCCCGACCCTGATTGGAATTTTTATTTCACCTTTATCCCGTCAACGCATTTTGTCCCGAGAAAATTGTTGATTCTTTTTACTATCCTTTCCCTTTTTCGCCACACTTCATTTGCTTCCGCCGGGTGGCTTGTTTTCACAAAGAGCTTCCCTTTTTTCACAAAAACGTCGGCGGCATTTAGGCTATTCACGCCGGGGGTCTCTGTCTTTAAAACATCAAAAAATACCTGCCTAATAACTTGCTCATCAAGAATTTCTGATTTCTTTTTTTTCTTCTGATTTTTTATCAGCTCAGCGATTGATTTCATGAATATTTCCCACTGGATTAGCTTCTGATTGGCATCACTATATAGAGATAATCATCCTTCGTTTTTCCATCATTCATCTCTTGAAATATCACTGGTCCAAAACTGTCGTTAAATCCAATGTGGACTTCATTAGTGGTAATCGCGTTTACGGCGTCAATTAAATAGCGACTGTTAAAAGAGATTTGATATTCTCCCTCGGCGCTTATTTGGGCGGCGACACTAGTGACGTTCTCCCCGGTTTCCATGGATTGCGACTCGATGATAATCCTATTATCATCGCCCTTTACCTTCATTTTCACCTCCCGACTCTTGCTGTCTGAAAAAATACTAGCCACTCTAACCGCTCTTAAAAGCTCTTCTCTTTGGGAAACAGCACTTGACTGAAAACCCTTGGGAACAACTTGTTTATATTTGGGGTATTTTCCGTCGATGAGGCGGGAAACATACATCGTGTCGTCGGCTTCAAAGAATATTTGGCTTTCGCCGACATAAACTCGCACTTTTTTAGTTTCAGCGGCTAGGCTTCGGGCCACCTCCTGAATCGTCCTTGCTGGAACAATTAATGAAGTGTTTTTTGAGATATATTTCAGATAATCCTTCCCCTGGTGATCTTTTTTTAAGCGAATTTTCGATTCCGCCAATCGGAAACTATCTGTTGCCGCCATAACCAAGCTATCTTTTTCAAAACCAAAATAAACCCCCGTTAGCTCCTGGCGCGTTTCCGAAAAAGCCGCGCACCCCACAACTTTAAGGGCACTCTTCTGAAAAACAGGCGCTTCCAGTTCCAGTAAATAATCAGATTGGGGTTTGGGAATAAGGGGAAAATCCTTGGCATCCACCCCTTTTATAACAGCTCTGTTTTGCCCCCCCAAAACAAACAGGGTGTTGTTTTTTACCTCAATACTCAACCTCTCATTATTGGAAATATTGCTTAAAAAATTTCCCAACACTTTCCCAGAGACCGCGATCTTTCCCTCTTTTTCAATCTTTCCGCGAATAAGACGAGTTACTCCTATTTCCAGATTAGTTGCTGAAGCTGTAATTTTCCCTTTTTCAACACACAATAAAACATTCGAGAGAATTGGCAGGGTTAGATTTTTTCCCAAAATTCTTTCTACTGTCATAACTCCATTTTTAAAGTTTTCTACTAAAGATTTAATCTTCATTTGTTTATAAATAATTAATTTACTATTAATAAGATATTATAACTTTTATTTAGTATTAGTATTAGTATAAGTGTGGAAAAGAGTAAAAACCCTTATTTTCCTATTTATAAAATATTTTTTTCGTTTCGTTCTGGGTTTTTTGTGGGGAAAATGTGTTGATAAAATGTTGGGGAGTTTGGCAATAGTTTTTTTTAGGTAAATTTGCCGACTTATACCCCGTTTTCCCCATAAGAGATTTTACCATATAAACAAATTAGTATAATATTTATCAACAAGTTTTCCGCAGAATTCAGCGATTTTCTAATGAATAAATCTTACTTTTAATGTTGTTTATCTCCTGCTCTAAATTATCATCAGCCTCTAATTTTTTGCTTATTTTTTCATAGGCATGCATAGCCGTCGAGTGATCCCGCCCCCCCAACTGAGCGCCTATTCCCGGAAAAGATGCTTGAAGCTCTTCTCTCATTAGAAACATGGCTATTTGCCGGGGCTGCACGATGTCTTTCCGTCGGGATCGATTAACCAGATCTTGGGTATTTATGTCGTAGAATTCAGAAACAGCTTGCAGTATTTGCTTAAACCCAACTCCCTTTTTTCGGCCGGAGTGTATAATATCAGAAAGAATTTTTTTGACGTTGCCAAGAGACGGCTCCATTTGCTTGAGTTCGCAGGTTACCATAATCCTGTTGAGAGCGCCTTCCAGTTCCCTGATGTTGTTTTGAATGTTAGAGGCGACATAAGCAAGGCATTCATCGTCGATTTCGAAATCCTGGTGGGCGGCTTTGTGTTCCAAAATTGCGATTCTGGTTTCTAGATCGGGGCGAGATACGTCAGCAATCATGCCTCCTTCAAACCTGGAACGAAGTCTCTCTTCGAGCGTGGAGATGGCCTTGGGCGGCCGGTCGCTGGATAGGATTATTTGTGTATTTTGCTGATAAAGGGTATTGAAAATATGGAAAAATTCCTCCTGAGTTTTTTCCCTTCCGGCGATAAACTGAATGTCATCAACAATAAAGAGGTTGGTATGGAGATAGGATTGCTTGAATTCTCTGCCTTGCTGGTTTTTTATCATATCAATGAAGCGGTTGGCGAAGAATTCAGCTGTGGAATATATAATTTTCGCTTTTTCGTTTTTGGCTAATATGGAATTGGCGACCGATTGGAGGAGGTGGGTTTTCCCCAGGCCGACCCCTCCGTAAATAAAGAGCGGGTTGTATACAGCTCCCGGGTTCTTTGAGATGGCCAGGCAGGCTGCGTGGCCCAATTCATTGTTTGATCCCACGATGAAATTTTCAAAAGTATAGCGCGGATTGAGGCCCAGATGACCCCCGGAGGCGTTTTGGTGATTGTTTTCGGCGGCATTTAGGCTCAACGAAGCGCCATCTTCCCAGGAGACACCTTCAGTGCTTTTTTTCCTCGAGTTGTTTTGCTTGAGAGCGCTTGTAGAAACTACGCATCGGATGGAATGAATGCCCTCTCTGTAGTTTCTAATCGCCTGGAGAATATATTGATTGTATTTGTTTTCCAGCCACTCTTTGGCGAATCCATTAGGAACACTGACAACAACCCGGTTGTCTTCAAAATTAATAAGAGCTGTGTCTCGAAACCAAGTTACGAAACTAGCTGGTGAAATGGCCAGCTCCACTTCTCCAAGTACAGCTTGCCAAATTTCCTCGTTAGTCATCTTTAGAAAAGAAATTAGATTTTCTAATTATATCACAAGGAATTCTCAGGCAACTCGCGGATTGTTGATAAAGCTGTTTATAAACTGTTGATATATATTAACGAATGGGCGCTGAAAAATCAAATAGGCAATGATTGACCAAAGCCTCCAATGCTGATAATATGTAGGGAGCTGTCCGTCCATTATTTGGATAAATTTGCGATATCATGAAAAGAACCTATCAGCCCAAAAAAAGAAAACGAAAGAAGAAACATGGTTTTTTGTCGAGGTCGAAAACCAAGAAAGGGAAGGCGGTTATCAGAAGAAGAAGGCGGGAAAAAAGAACAAAACTAAGCGTCTAAGTATGTTGCCGGCAAAATACCGTTTGAGCAAAAAAAGAAAAATCTCCCCGGCTTTAACAAAAAAAAAGACCGTTTTCGGCAGAATTTTATTCCTAAAGTGCGAAAAGATAAGCGAAGGGAAAGTTGAAGTGGGAATTTCAGCGGGAACGAAGTTTTCCCGCAAATCAACGGAGCGCAATCTAATAAAAAGACGGGTTCGAGAAGCTGTAAAGAGCTTAATAGAAAGAGTTAAGCCAGGATATCGAATTATATTTATTGCTAAAGCTAATCCGGAATTTTCAAGCAATAGGCAGATATGTTTTTTCGTTGTTCGTCAAGAGGTGGAAAGTCTGCTCAAGAAAGCCGGGCTAATTGAATGATTCAAATTTTCAATTCTTTTATATATCAGCCGATATATAATGCTCTCATATTTCTGTATGACGTGATTCCGGGCCAGGACTTGGGTGTGGCCATCATCGCGCTAACGATCTTGATCAGGCTTCTCCTGTATCCAGTAGCCCAGAAGCAGATCGAGTCGCAAAAAAAACTGCAAGAATTGCAGCCCGAAATAAAGAAAATTCAGGAGAAATACAAGGGCAACCGGGAAAAACAGGGACGGGTCCTGATGGATTTCTATAAAGAAAAAAAGGTTAATCCTGCTTCGGGGTGTTTTCCTTTGGTAATCCAGATAGTATTCTTTATCGCCCTCTATAGGGCTTTTATTGCGGGATTGAATTTTTCCACGGGTTGCCAGGATTTGTATTCTTTTGTTGCTTGTCCGGAAAATATCGACGTTATGTTTTTCGGGATACTCGATCTTGCCAAGCCAAACGTGGTTCTGGCCGTTTTGGCAGCGGCTGGCCAGTACGTGCAGACGAAAATGCTGATGACAAAAAACCCGATCCCTGCCGGAAAGGATGATTTCTCATCCATTATGAACAAGCAGATGCTCTATCTCGGCCCCCTCCTGACTCTCTTTATTGGCCTAAGGTTCCCGGCTGGATTGGCTCTTTATTGGGTTATAAATACGCTCTTTGCCGTCGGTCAGCAGTATCTAGTAATTAGGAAATCCAGGATAGAAGGCAGTGAGACATAAGGAAAACTAAGAGAACAACATTATGAATCCAGAGAACATAGAAACCATAAAAAACTTGATCAAAGAAGCCCTTGAAAAAATGGGTTTTTGCGACTTTTCAGTCAGCGTCAGGGAAGAAAACGGACCGAGCGGAGAAGATATAGTTTTTAATATCGGGACGAAAGAATCGGATCTTCTTATCGGGCAGCACGGTGTTAATCTGCGGTCTCTTCAGTTTGTTTTGCGCTCCATGGCTCGACGGAAGGTGGAAGAGAGACTCAGATTTTCCATTGACATCAATGATTATAACCGCCAGAAAGCCAATTCAATCGCAGAGCTGGCTCGCAGTATGGCCCGGCGGGCCATTGCTGATGGAAGGTCGGTGATTCTTCGCCCGATGAGCGCGTACGAAAGAAGACTTGTCCACATGGAACTTGCCGCGGAAGAAGGAGTAAAGACAGAGAGTGTTGGTGAAGGAGAGGAGAGAAAGGTTGTTATTAAGCCGGTGGGAAACATAGAGAGCGAATAATTCAAAAATCAAAATATTGGAGCTCGCTCGTCTCGCTGGCGAAGCGGGCTTGCCTTGTGAACTTATTTTATGCAATGATTTTCGCGGGGCGACACCTTAATTTCGCGTTTTGATATTTGCATTTTGCATTTTCTATGTCTCTTCCAAGCCGCATTGCCTATAATGTTATTTTCACTTCTTCCGCTAAAGTGCTCGGAACGGTTTTAGCTTTGGTTAGTATCGGCTTCATTACTCGTTATTTAGGGAAAGAAGGTTTCGGCGAATACTCGATCGTTCTGGCTTTCTTTGCCTTTTTTTCGGCCGTGGCGGATTTGGGGCTATATGCCATTTCAACCCGAGAAATTTCCCGTCCTGCCAGCGATGAAAGAAAAATTCTCGGCAACGTTTTTGCCTTGCGGATTGCGGCCTCGATTTTGGTTTTTGTCCTGTCGCCTCTGGTAATCCTTCTTTTCCCCTATTCCGACCGGGTGAAAGAAGGAGTAGTTCTTGCCGCACTGGCTTATGTTTTTGCTTCCAGTTACTCGGTTTTGATAGGCCTTTTTCAAAAGAGGCTTGCTATGGATAAAGTAGCCGTCGGTGAATTTATAGGGAAGGTAGTTCAGCTTGGAACAATAGTCATTGTCATTAGGTTGAATTTGGGCTTTTTAGCCGTTGTTTCCTCTCTTCTCTTCAATATGCTGGTAAGCTTTGTGATTATCTACTTGTGGTCTAGAAAATTCATAATTTTTTCACCGCGTATTGACTGGGGCGCCTGGAAAAGATTCATCAAGGAATCCTATCCCGTGGGGGTTTCGGCCGTCATAACTTTCGCCTACTTCAAGCTGGACACAATCCTTCTTTCTATCCTCAAGACAAGCGCCGATGTGGGCATTTATAACGCGGCCTATAAGGTTGTGGAAAATATTGCCTTTTTCCCGGCCATGATTATTGGATTGGTTCTTCCGCTCATGTCCCGGTATATTTTTGACAATCGGGAAAAATTTGCCAAGGTGGCCAACAAGACTTTCAAGGTGTTTCTGATATTGTCGGTTCCGCTTATCGTGGGGACTTTTTTTCTGGCCCGGAGCGTAATCGGAATTATTGGAGGAGCCGAATTTGAAGAGTCGGTTCAAGTGCTTCAGATCCTGGCTTTTGCCATGGCTTTTATTTTTTTCGGCAATTTTTTTATGCATGTGATTATCGCCGGAAACCAGCAAAAAAAACTGATTGTCATTCTTCTGTTTTGCGCCGTATTCAATATCGGACTGAATATTTTGCTCATCCCATCATACTCTTATGTCGGGGCAGCCGTAACCTCAAGCCTGACCGAATTGTTGGTAGTGGTTCTATCAGGACTGGCTTGCTGGAAACTGGTGAAATACGTTCCTTCGTTCGACAAATCCCTTCCCATCCTTTTTTCCGGAGCTGTGATGGGAATCTTTTTATTTGTTTTTTCGAATACGCATTTTCTGTTTAGGGCCATCATGGGAGCGTTTATATATTTTCTTTTTCTCTGGATATTCAAGGCTATCAGCGCCGAAGAGATAACAAGCCTTATAAGCAAGAAAGAGGAAAACCTGCCCAAGTATGATCCACGGATCTGAATAATATTTTTGCAAATAAGAATAAAAAATGCTTCTTACTGTGCAGATCGTAAACTACAAAAGCTTCAAGCATCTGAAAGGATGCCTGGGCTCCCTAAAGAGAAGCGGTCAAGAGGCCGGGAGCCTTGAGGCTATCATAATAAACAACGACGACCAAGCATTGGATTCCGAACTGGACTTATCAAAGCTTCCTTTTTCGGCGAAAACAGTCGAAGTCGGAAAAAATGTCGGGTTCGGGAGAGCTCATAACTTGGGAGCGAAAAAAGCTCTTGGAGAATTTCTCCTCTTTTTGAATCCCGATGCGGAAATATCTCCCGGAGGATTGCAAAAACTGGTCAATGTTCTTCAGTCGAGCGAAAAGATCGGAGCAGCCGGGCCTCTCCTTGTGGGTACAAGCGGGAATGTCGAAGAAGAGCACTGCGGAGCGCGAAAAACCCCTCTTTCAATGATTTGCGGCAAGGTGCAATGCCGGAAAAAGCAAGAAATTCGATTGGATTCGGTTGCGGAAGTTGATTGGATAAGCGGAGGAGCCATGCTTATAAAAAAAGAAATATTTGATAAAGCGGGAGGATTTGACGAGAATTATTTTATGTATTTTGAAGACGTTGATTTGTGTAATCGCGTCAAAAAGCTGGGCTACCGGGTCATGGTGAATTCCCGGGTGAAATTTCTTCATCGGAGCGGAAAGAGTTTCGCGGACAGCAGGAGCAAAAAAACGTACTATTATGCTTCCCAGGATTACTATATTCGAAAAAATTTTGGGATTCTTTCGGCACTGGCCGTTAAAGTGCTAAGATTTCCCATATATCTAAAGAACGTTTATTTTGAGTAGATCCTCGTGGATATATTCCATGATTCGATTTCTTTTTCTTGCGACAATTCTCCTTCTTCCCTTCCAGTTCGCGCTTAATATCGGCGAGGATATTGACCTTGTCACGACCCGGGTCTTAGTGCCGCTGTTATTTTTTCTATGGCTTGTCCGCGGTTTAGCTAGAAGAAAAATTTTCGTTTTCAACGGGGCGGAAACCTGGCTGATTATCTCGCTTATATTTTTAACCGCGGTTTCTTTATGGGCGGGCATGGATTGGGAAAAGGGCGCAAGGAAGTTCTTGTATCTTTTGACGCTAATTCCTCTTTACTTCTTGGCAAGAGATTTGTTCCGGGATGGAAAATTTCAACTGTCAGCGATCCGAGCGGTTTGGATAAGCGGCACTTTAGCCGCGGCAGCCGCGATTGTTCAATTTTTTCTGCCTTTTTTTATTGGGCTGGAAAAAACTCTGCAAATATGGAGGAACACAGCTCCTTTTTTCCTGGGAAAATCTTTCGGACGGCTCGTCTCATCCAACCCCAGCTGGCTGGTGAACGTTTCGGGCGAAACTTGGATGCGGGCTTTTGGTTTTTTCCCGGATCCTCATGTATTTTCTTTTTTCGCGAGCCTGTGTTTTTTTTCCGGATTGGGATATTTCGTTTGGGAAAGGAAGATGAAATGGAAAATTGCGGCAGCAATAGGCCTTATGTTGATGCTTTTTTCGCTAGGGCTGACCTTTTCCCGGGGTGCTTATCTGGGTATTTTGATGGGAATATTATTTTTTTTGCTGATACTTCTTTTTAGGGCGGGAAAATCTGGTAGATTGGCCTTAATTGTTACTATAGGATTATTGACGGCGACGATATTTATCTTCCAGCCCATACAGAAGCGAATGGCATCAGTCTTCAGTCTTCGGGAAGGCTCAAATATTGAGCGGATTGAAAATTGGCGACAGGCGGCTGGCATTGTAGCGGATTATCCTCTTGCCGGGATTGGTTTGGGGAATTATTCCTCTTTTATTGATCCCGAAGCCGAGGAACGGTCATCGATCTATGCTCACAATATTTTTCTCGATCTCTCGGCAGAAACGGGAATTCTAGGCGGAATACTTTTTTTACTCCTCATTGGCGCAGGGATTTGGAGAAATATTCTCTCGAGAAATGTCTTGGGTCTAGGATTGGCGTCTGCTTTGGTATATTTTTTGGTACATGGAGTTTTCGATACGCCCATCTGGTCCCCCCAGGTTTTTGTTGTATTTCTTACAATTCTTGCCTTGGGGGCCGGCAAGAATAGTTTCCAATATGAGGCCAATGCTAAGCAAAATTAGACTTCAAAACCTTCAGGAATTTATCATCTCGGCGATTTTATTCTGTCTCCCTTTTTATTTCATTAGGTTAAAGCACGATTGGATATCGTTTAGTATAGTTGAGATATTGATTATTTCCCTTTTTATCCTTTGGATTTTGAGCAAAGAAGAAAAATATTTAGTAGTCAATAATAAATATTCAATTCCCGTTGCCTTGATTATAACCGGACTGCTGCTCTCGACGGCGGTAAATAAGAATTATTACACCGGGCTTGGGGTTATCAAGGGCTGGTTTCTATTCCCTGTCTTGCTTGCGATCATATATCGTGAGCGCCTTAAAAAAAACGAAGAATTTCTAGGCTGGTCATTGAAAGCTTTTTTTTGGGGAGGAGCCTTTCTTTCGGTATTGGGGATTTTTTATCGGGCGTTTGATTCTTTAACTTACGACGGCCGACTGCGGATTTTCTACGATTCTCCCAACCAGCTGGCGATGTACCTGGCTCCGGTATTTCTGGTTGGTATTTTTCTATTCTATAAGGAAGCATGCAAGAAACATAAGCTGGTTTATGCGCTTGGCCTTGTGTTGATTTCGATTAATCTTTATTTCACTTTTTCTTTTGGGGCTTGGGTAGCTTTGGTCTTAGCTCTGGGCGCGTCTTTTTGGTTTTCGCGGAACGTGATTTGGAAGGAAGGACGAAAATTTATAGCAATCATGGCTGTTCTTTTGGTTGTTATTTCCATTTTCTGGGCTGGATTTTATAAATTAGGAGACATAGGGCCCGAAGGAGAAAGATCCTCGCTGGCTTCACGGGCAATGATCTGGAAATCGGCTGGCTTGATGGTGAAGAACAGTCCCTTTTTCGGGATAGGGCCGGGAAACTTTCAGGAAAAATATCTCGAGCACCAAAAATATTTTCCTCCTTATCTTGAGTGGGCGGTTCCCCAGCCGCACAATCTTTTTTTGGCTTTTTGGCTTGAGGCGGGAATTTTAGGCTTAGTTGGTTTCGCATGGTTATTAATTTTGTTTTTTAGGGATAATAAAAAAACCCGTGACAATTTTCCTAAAACGGGCTTATTATGTTTGGCGGTAATGTTATACTTTCTCATTCACGGCCTTGTTGACACGACCTACTGGAGAAATGACATGGCTGTGATATTCTGGGCAGTGATCGCCGCCAATCTATTTTTGGCTGAAAAAATGGTTTCAGAAAAAAACGGAGACAGCCGATAACTAAAAATTCAGTCGATAAAGCTTTCCATCTCTTTTGTTTATGAAAAAAAGAGACTGACTGTCTTTCCCGAGGAACAAGTTGAGCGCGTCAATCGGGGAAGAAATTTTTTCCGCGTCAATAAGGCGCTCTTTTTTTCCGTTTGACACTTCAATTTTCCAAAAGGTATCGGCCGTTTGCACTTTGCCTTCCTGCCAGTCGTCGGGGAGGATGGCGGAGCCGGGAATGTTTCCCGGAAGGGCGCAAAAAAGATATTTCGAGTCATGAGACCAGGCGCATTTTGAAGAGAATGTGGGGAATCCGAGTGACTGAAACTGTCCGCCCTGGGAATTCATGGTGGCCAGATCCGTTTTGTGCCCGCCCTTTTGGTCGGAATAGCTGACAGCGGCCCATTTTCCGTCGGGCGACCAGAGAAGACTGACACCGTAGCGGCCCTTGAGGATTCCTTTTTTTTCTTCTCCTGAAAAAGAGACAATCTCCACCGAAGTCGGGGTGAAGGCGCTCGGACTGGGCCAGAAGGACACAGAAGATGTTCCCGGAACGGCGACGATTTCCAAACCGAAAAAATTCGTGACTGCCAATTGGGTCCAACTGGATCCGTCCGGATCAGAAATGTTTATTGACCTTTCTTTTTTCTTTGAGTCGTAGAACTTGTAGATTATTTTGTCTCCCAGATTCGACCAAGCGACCGAATCCGTGTCCTTTTTTAGTTCGGTGGAGGTTCCAGATTCAAGATCAAAGAAAAAAAATCGGGGGGATGCCTCGTCGGCTTCTTCTGTTTCGATTATCGCCTGTTTTTTTGATTTGTTCCAAATTGCCTTCTTTATATTTTCAAATTTTCGGTCCGAAAGGACCTTATCGAGCTTCCCGTCAGGATTGACTTGGTTGAGCTGTCCGTTGCTTCCCAGAAACAAATAGAGGCCATTTCCGCTTGGAGAAAGAGTGGCGCCGAAAACCGGCTCTTCGGAAATCGCTTTGAGAGAGGTATCGCCTGTTGATTCAGAGCCGAGATCTTCAACAGAGGGCTTTTTTCCTTCTTCAGAGGCGACTTGCGTCTTGTTGTCTCCCTGGCTCGCGGAAGGCTTTTTGAAAACGAAGTTATACACAAAAATGACCCCGACAAGGAGCACCAAGACAAGCGTGGATATGGCGAATATTTTTTTGGCCATTGGAAATTACCGGTTGAAAAAATAATAAAGGAGAAGATCTTTTATCTCTTCCGGCGGGTTTCCGAAAAATTCATAGCCGAGAGCAGAACCGACTCTCTCAATCAAAAGATAGGCTTTGCCGGAGGATCCGTCATGGGCGATAATGGTTCCCGTTCCGCCGCAGTTTCTTGGCTGGCAGCCGGAAAGAAGCAAAATTTCCCTTCCGTCGCCGAGCCAGGTTTTTTTCGCCGGCGGCGACACGCCGATATCATTCGGGACAAAATCGCCCTTGATGTTTTTGACGGAGGCCAGAATTTCCGGATTGTTATTGAGAAAATCGAGGGAATTCGCGGACTGTTCTTCAAGCTCGAAAATCTTTTCAGTGTCCGGTTCTTGAGGATAATATACTCCAGGCTGGTTGTCTTCCGGGAGTGGCGACGGCGTTTGAGCAGGAGACGCCTCAAGAGGCACTTGAGAGTCGGTTCCCCTTCTGGCCAAAAGAAGTGTCGCCGCAACGGCTAAAATTATGACGAAAACAGCCGTGAAGATTATTATCTTTGATTTGGACATAAAATTGATTATTTAATATCGGAAAGTTATCCGGATTTTGAAAATTACATCATGCGCCACCCGTAGGCTTGCCTTTTTCCGATCACGCTGGGGACAAACCTCCTTGTTTCTTCGGGAACCGCGGCTATAGTGCCGCTTTTGTATTTTTTATAATTTCCAGGTCCCCAGTTGTAGGCCATAAGGCCTCCTTCCAAACCGTATTTGGCTATCATTCCAGAGGCGTATTTTGTACCGCCTAAAATATTTTGTCGGGGATCGAAGGAATCGGATACTCCGAGATCTCTCGCTGTGCCGGGCATGAGCTGCATCAAGCCTTGGGCGCCTTTTGGACTGGTTTGGCCGTTGATTCCACTACTTTCCTGGTCAATCAAGGCCCAAATGAGGCTTTCAGAAACGTTGGGATATTTTTGGGCGGCTTCTTTTATGATCGTGTCGTATTGGGCGATTCTATCTTTGGTTGTTCCGCTTATGGAAACGGCACCGTACTTGCTGCTCAATAAACTGGTTCCCGATCCGGTACCCAATCCTGAAATTCTGGACAAATCAAACTCAATAAAATCCGGATTTATTTTGTAGAGAATCACCCAGGCGCAAAGGCCGAGAAGAAGCCCGAAAATGGCCGAGCCGATGGTCTCCTTGGCGGATTCTACCTTGCCCAGATTACCAGCGGCCATGAGATACTGATAGGCGCCGATAACAAGCATGAAGAGGGCCAGAATGCCAATTGTCGCAAAGCCGAAGTTGATAATATCTTTCAAGTATTGGGCAAAATCAGTTGTCGGCTCGGCTCCCGGGATTTTTTCCTGGTTCTGGTATTGAGCCAAAGCCAGCGACCAGCCTGACAGAATGGCCGTCGCGCCAAAAAAAATGTAAAAAATTTTCTTTCTAATATTTTTCATATTCGGCAGGCAAGCGATTTGCCAGGCCGTAGAGGGCGGCACTGGCGAAGTACATTACTCCGATGGTGAGAACCAGCCGGAGAAGATACATGAAATAGTGCGGCAGATGGGTGCCGATGGCGGCCAAAATCTGGCCCGGTTCATTCAGGGCTGTTTCTTCAAAGGGAGACAGGAATGTCGTGGCGACTGTCGCTGAACCCGATCCTCTGGCGTTTTGGGGGGCAACGCCCCAGGCGGTATAGGAAATGGCTCTTTCTTCATCACTCCAGTATTTTTCAACGTCTGCCGACAAATTATAATAGACTCCTTCCGCGTCCGCCGTCTGAAATTCAAAAACCTGATTGTTGTTTTCGAGGTTAACGGCCCCGGAAAGACTGTTTTTTTCGTAAAAGTCGTAATCGTAAACGCTCACGCCGTTCATATTCCATTCGATTTCAGTGTTTAGGTCGTCACCAAGAATATAATACGGGACGAAATCCAGGTAGAAAGAGGCGGTTGAGCTGGTCAGCGCGTCAAACATATCGCTTGATTCGACTTGGATATACGACTGTCTCCGCTCGGGGTCCTCGGTGACGTAACTGGCGGGCCAGGC
Source organism: uncultured Bdellovibrionales bacterium (assembly GCA_964519445.1). GTDB lineage: Bacteria > Patescibacteriota > Minisyncoccia > Moranbacterales > UBA11712 > CAZFIH01. The sequence continues at coordinate 32,431 of CAZFIH010000002.1, forward strand.
CGTGCTGGTGTCGGCGGATTTTATGAAAGCAGCCGGTTCCACCACGGTGACAAGGCGGCTTCCGGCCACCGGCTGAAGCTCGCCTTTTTTGGTCGCCGTCACGCTGACTTCTTCAATTTCCTGTGTTTGCTTGGTAATTGGAAAAAAAGCAATGTTGCTGTCCCAGCCGGAAAAAAGCGAAGAAGATTCGGGCGGCGGATAATGAGGATTTCCGTTGACGGTCCAGGCGAATTCGGAATTACCGTTTGTGTATTTCCCGCTCGTGACCTTGGCGGCCAGCATCTGGTATTGAACGGCCGGGCAAAGATGGGCATAGAGCCCGTCGCTGCAAACTTCTTCACCAATGGCGGCTTTACCGTTGACGATTTCCACTTTGTGAAGAGAAAGGCGGATGCCATTCTTGTTTACGCCGATGATGACGCTCGAGCGGCCGCGGCCGGCATCAATTTCGGAGGAACGGCTGGCGGTAAGAGTCACTTTGAAATAGATGATGTCATCGGATCCCGAAAGAGCGCTGGTTTTGGGGATTAGATTGAGCTGGGTTATCCCGATTCCGCTGGTGGATCCGCTGGTATCGAAATTGTCCGGAATGCTTATTTCCCTCCAGGAATCGCTTCGAGGGTCTCCCCGGGAAACCTGCCACTGGTAGTATATTTCTCCCGGATTAAGATTGGTGTTGTCCATTGATGAGATGACTGTTATCCGGTCGGCGTTTAAAATGGATCCGTCGCTGTCGATATTTTCGCTGTTGGCTGAACTGGGATCGGCTTGCGGATTGTCCGGTGAAAAAGTGAGAGACACTTTCAAATTTTCCTCTAGTTCCTCGCTGGGAGAGCGAGTGGCCAGAAAACCGTAGCCGTAGTCGTCCGAGTCGTCGCACTTGTCGTCGTTCATGAGCTTGGTTTTGGTCGCGTCGCAGACATCCGGATAGCCCCACATAATTTTGTAGTAGGCGTTTTTTTCATCGGTCGGAAGCATGGAGGTTCCCTCCACAACGAGACCAAGCCGGTCGCCGGCCTGATATGTCCAAGTGAAGCTCTGCTGGCCGAGGCCAATAATATCGGCTTCGTCAGAAAACCCATCCCCGTCCGTATCCGGATCAAGCGGATCAGTGCTCCAGTATTCCTCTTCGCCACTAGGGAATTTTCCGGATCCGGAGCTGTATCCCGGCGCGTCTTCCCATTTGTGCTTGCAGGAAACCGGATAATCAATTCCTGAATCATCTTCGGCTCGAAATCCGCTGGCGTCGTAGTTGGTTCCGAATTTGTGCTTGTAACAGCGGGACACTCCGGCATATATTTCTTCGTTGAAACTGGTATGAGCGTCATCCCAGCTGGTCTGGCACTGGGAAAATTTGCTGGAAATGCAGTCGGAAACATCGCTTTGATTGCAGTCGGCGTAGCTCGTGTAACAGCTGTCGTAGGATGAGTCATACGAAGTGGGGCAGTATGCCGTGTCTATGTCAAAGTTTTCATAATTCAAATCCGCCGGATTGGCAACCAGATAACAACACTTGTTGCGGTTGACTTCGCAGTCGTCGGCCGGCATAGTGAGGCTGTTTCGGCACTCCTCGCAGTAATAGTTGCTTTGGGTGCTTTGAAGGGTGTAATAGTAGGTTGAGGGGGTGTATACTTTTTCGTCTCCGGCGTCAGTGAAATAGCTGCACTCACTGGCGCTTGGATTTCCCAAAGAGCGGCAGTAAGTGTCCGAATCCGTGTATTGCTCGGTCGATTTCTCGTTGAGCCCCCCTACTCCGTCGGCTCCTCCCATAGGAGCCGCTTTGTCGTCCTCGTCGTAGCTGTTGTCGTCCACCGCCGGCCAGCCGTCATTGTCGGGGTCAGCGCTGGGATTGGAGTAGTTCTGGCCGTCCAGATCCGGGTCATAGTCTCCCCGGGCCATTATCCTGGAGGCCTCGCGGATTCCGGACTCGATGCTGTTGGTGGCTGTTTCTATGCTTCCGTCTTCGGTGTGAATCAGGTACCAGGTGTAGTAGAGGTTATGAGGGTCATTTTTGAAAAATTCCGGAACAGCGTGAGCTGTCACTTTCTCTCCCGCCTTGGGGTTGGTATTGTCGAAAAAAATTTCTACCCGGGGAGCGGGAAATTTTCTTTTGGAAGCCCTCCAGACATCATCGTCGAATCCATAGCGCTCTTCGACCGCGGAAAAAATTCTTTCCTGATTTGAGCTCGACAGAATCCTATTCAAAGCTTCATCGGCGTTGGACCCGGCGTCAAAGTCAACCCATTGGGCGTGGGAAAAGGAGGGAAACAGAAGCGAGAAAGCGAAAAAAAGGTTGAGAATAATTTGAAATAGCTTTTGTTTTTCCATTTTATTTCAGGTTGCTTAGGATTTCTTTTATTAGTATTATATCCGCTGTCACGGATACTAGCCAGATGAAAGCGAAAGAATAGTAGATCGAGCGGCTAAAACGAACCATGGCTCCGGCAATGACGGCTGATAAGAATGCCGTTGCGACTGCCAGCCAGGAAACCTTGAGAAAAAGGAGAGCGTAGATTGCCGACTGGCCAAGAATGGCATAATACCCGAATTTTCCCTCAAGTCCCAGCTGGAGAAAGCCCCGAAAAAAGAACTCCCGGGAGAAAAAAACAACGCTGGCAATAAGAAGCTCAAACCAGAGAAAGGCAACAAAACTGGTGGCAATGGGCGCGTAAATCCGGTAGCTGTTCTCGAAACCAGCCTCAATGATAAAGAAGTAATTCAAAAAAGAGAACAGAGCTATTGCGGCCAGGGCAGTCAGGACCCCCTTTTTCCAGTTGCCGACAATCAAACCAAAACGGGAAAACTTTTCCTTGAGCAGAAATTTGATAATAATGGCGGGAAAGAAGAGAAAAAGGAGTAAATTGAGCCAAAACCACTCGCCGGGCAGATCAGAAGGAAAAATAAAGCGGATGGAAACGGCTAAAAGCGCGCAAAAGGCGATAATTATTTCCCGGTTGTATTTTTGGATATAGGCTGATTTTTTTTCAGGTATTTTGATCATTTTTTTGATAATTGAAACTGCCAGAAATATTTTTCAAGCTGTCGCGGGAGCTTCTACTCCCGGTTCCTCCTCCGATTCCTCGGATGTTCGATCATAGAGCACAAATCCGTACAGAACGAATACTTGAAGAAATGCCAGCGGCAGCCAGCCGATGCCGGGAAGAGCTTCCGAAATGAAGGCCACCGAGAGTCCGACGAAATACTTGGCCATGCCGCGGTTGCTGATTTTGGCGCCGGCCAAAACCAGAATGACGACGGTGAGGCAAAGCAGCAGGATTTCTCCTACGAAAGTTACCACCATGCCCACGGCGATGGCGGCTTGTCCGAGAACGGGAACCCAGCCGCCGGCCGTGCCAATGGCGGCGAAGGCGATGTCAAAAATATCTTTGAGAAAGGCTGCCGGAGCAAGAACAAACAGGAAGAGCCAGTCCCGGCTAAGATCCATTTTTTTGAGAATGTCAGTCGCGAAAGAAAACATTTTAGGCGCCGTGGAAGTTTTTGAAGCGACGCTTTTGGGCAAAGCGGGGTTTCGCCTCTGCAGCCGGTTCAGCTTATTTTGAATGCGGGCTTGCTCTTGGGCGGGAAGATTTTGGAAATTACTTTGCGCTTTGTTGAATTTCTGGAGGTAGCGGCTTTTTATTTCGTTTTCAAGCCGCGGCGAACTGGCCGTCGCTTGAGAAGGCAGGGTGGCTGGCTTTTGGTCGTGATAGTTTTCAGACGGCATGTGAATAAAAAATCCAAATTACAAAACCCAAAATTCAAATATGACTTACGCTTTTTTTTGTTTCGCTTTTCTCTCTAAAATCTCCGCCGGATCAGATGTCACCAGCTGGTCTTCCGAATAGGAAGCCACAATCTGAATAGCGACATGCTTGAGTCCCGCGAAAAAGATTCCCTCTCCGACGTTCGATTCGAGGAGCATGAATTTTTCCTGGTCAGTGAGATAAAAGGTGTCCCCCACCACGTCAATTGCCGCCGGCGATTGCTTGAGAAGAAGCTGAATGGACGAATTGGTGACGATTGGTTTCCCGTAGCGCGAGGCCAAGAAGTCGGTGATGTCCTGGGTAATGGTCGTGAGGCCGGCAAAATACTTGCGGCAGCGCTTGGCGATTCCAAACATGAACGATCCGGCGTCTTCGTACTGCATCATGACCCAAGCTTCGTCAACCACAATGAGTCTTTTCTTGAGCTTCGAGCGAATTTCGTTCCAAATGAAGTGAAGAACGACATACATAGCCACCGGCCGAAGCTCCTCTTCCATGTCCCGAATATTGAAAACGACCAGCTGGTTTTCCAGATTGACATTGGAAGGATTGTTGGCAAATCCGGAAAAAATCCCTTTCGTGTATTTCTCAAGACGGATCGCCAGATCTTTGGCTCCCTCCATGCTTTGGAGCACTTCGTACAGATCCGACATAGTGGGAACTTGCTCACGGCCAAAAGAACGGAGATTCGATTCGGGCGTGATATCTTTCATGGCGTAGGTTTCGTGAATGGCCCGGTCCAAAATGGAATCCTCTTCAGGGGTGATATTCCCGAGCATAATATGAAGCAGGCCGATCAGATTGGCAATATTGTTTCGGAAAACATCCTGCGGATCCTCATCTTCCGGGATTTTGGGAAGGTCAAAGGGGTTGAGATGGTAGTCGGAGTTGAGCGAGACGTTTATAAAGCTTCCTCCGACGGCCTCACAGAGATACTGATATTCATTTTCCGGGTCTATGACAATAACTTCCGTTCCGAGCATCAAAGAGCGCAAAATCTCAAGCTTCACGGCATAACTCTTCCCGGCTCCCGATTTGGCGAAAATCACCATGTTGGCGTTTTCCATTTCAAAGCGGTCAAAAAGAATGAGACTATTGTTGTGACGGTTGATGCCGTAGAGCACGCCGGTATTGGACGAGAGATCGGAAGAAACAAAGGGGAAAGTAGTCGCCAAAGGAGAGCTGTTCATGTTGTTCCCAACCCCCAGTTCGTCGTTGGCGATAGGAAGAGTGGAAACAAAGCCCTGTTCCGTTCGGAAAACCGCTTCTTTGACATAGACGAGCCGCGACTCCATGAGAGACTGCACGAAGCGTGCCGATTTGTCTATTTCTTCCTTGCTGTTTCCGTAAAAAGTTATGTAAAGGCCGTATTTGAAAAACCTTTCTGTCCCCTGCTGAAGCTTGTCGCGCAGATCTTCAATGTCCTGGCGGGCCGTTTCCAAGATCGGGTCACGAACTTTGCCTGTTTCGGCCTCAATGTGGATCTGGGATTCGACTTGGGTCAGGGACCGGCGCAGACTTTTCAAGATTTCCGTTGTTTCAACCGGATGGATAAACATGGAAATATCCATCGGCATATCAAGGTTGATGGCGGGAGAGAACCAGCTCGTCTGAAGGTATCTGGGGTAGGTAGTGGCAAAAATAGTCTTGGCGTACGTCTCGCCGACTTGGATGAAAGTGCTGTTCACGCGCAGGGCCGCCGGAGCAATGAGATCAATGACGGAAGCCAGCCCCTCGTGGTATATCCGGTCCGTATCGCTCGTTGCTTCAATTCCGGGAACCTTTTGTTTTTTCTTGGAAAAAATGGCCATCAGGAAAAATAATTTTTACTTTTAATAATCGCTGATATGCAACTCTTCGGTCTTCAATAGGTCCGTATTTTCGAGAACATTGGGATTGTAGGCGTTGTAATAGAGCTCAATGAGTTCTTCCGTATCGAGCGGCATCATGCGAATCCCGGTCCCCTGAAGGCCGGCTGTGACGTGGTCGACTCTCTGCCAGAGCTGGTTTTTGTAGTTTTCAAACTCCATTTTCTTTTCCGCCATGACCTGTTTAGGGTTGAGAGCCACTCTTATCCGGTCGATAAAACCTTCTCTCTTAGCCTCAGTGATGGCGAAAGGAATAACGATATAGAACTTTTTGGTCATGATGTTGGCCGTTCCCACCAGATTTTTCACGAAATTCCGGTATTCATTAAGTTGGAAGCGGAGCAGTTCGTTTTCCTGAACTTTTTCTTTTTCATCCAGGAATTCAATATAGGGCTTGATGTCGAGTTTTCGGGAGTTGATGAGAATTTGAATCGGAAAATCAAGCGAGTTTAAGAAGCCCCCGAAAGCGGCCGTGATAGCTTCCTGCTCCTGAGTGGATTTGAGGTCGTAGTTAATAGAAGAAACCATAAGAACCGCCCGAAGTGAACCATTTTTGAGCACTACCACCCCGTCTTTGATCTCGGAAATATCAACAAATTCCTGAGCGGACTGGCCCATCGATTCGTTTTTAGTGAGTTGTTTGGAGTGTAGCAATTCCATGAATTTCTCTACGAATTACGAATCTATACGAATGTACGAATTGCCAATTCTAGGCGCTTTCGATTCCGGGATAATTCTCAGCCTACTTACGAACTTTCCCTTCCGTGTCCAGCACCCAGGCTATTTTTTGAAGCTGTCCTCTGGAGGGCATTCGTTTCTTTTTGGATATTTGCCCTGCCTGTTTTTGTTGAGAGACGACAGTTTTTTTCACGCTGGCCTTGGACGCGGAATAAGTTCTTTTCCAGATATAATTGCGCGGCCTCAAAAGATATTGAAGAACGAAGCTCGAATATGTCAAAAGAGATACCCCCTGCGGCCTCCAAAAAGCCAGCGCTCCGAAAATCGCGACAAGAAAAAAGGCGACAATGAAAAACAGCTGGCGGTCAAAGAGGCTGTAGGCCACGATGAGGGCCGCCACCATTCCGCCCATCCAGAGAAGCTGTTTGGCCGTGAGGCCGAAAGCGATTTTGTCTTCAACGTCTATATATTGCGGGACGCCGGTATGCACGATCGTAAAATCAAAATTTAAAATTCAAAAATCAAAATGATACAGCAAAATTGAAAAATGCGAAAACTTTTTATTGTTATTTTTGCATTTTGAATTGTCATTTTCAATTTTGATGTTTGATTTTTGAATTATATTTATTCCCCGCTCAAATCCACCATATTTCCTTTTATCTTCGGCTCGGGCATGTTGCTTGTGTATCGATGATGAGGGCGAATAATATTCCTGGTTTGGGTTTTGGGCTCAGGCAAAGCAGTTTGAAGAGAAGGAGGTTTCTTGGGAGGTTTCGGCGAAGATGGCGCAGGAGGCTTCACGCTGTAGACATCGCGTTGCGGCGATTGGACGGAAACATCCTTTTGGGAAACTCGCGGCTTTTCGGGGAAAGCGCTTTGGCGGGGTGTCATACTCTTCAAGATGAATGGAGAACCGGGTCCTTCCTGAACTTCTTCACGTTTTGTTTTATGGGTTTCCGGCGACGGATAGGGGTTGGCGAAAGTGTATCTTTCCGGCTCGGATGGCGGAGTTTGAGGTTCTGTTTTTTCTGGTCGCCAGGGGCGGGGCGGAATGACCGGCTCGGCGCGTTCAGTCGGTTCTTTCTCGGCAATTTTGGAAAAATCAGGAGATATTTTTCTGAAGGAACTCTGCGGGACTTGTCTTGGCGCTTGGGGAACCCGGCTTTCCCGAAGTTTTTCGCCCGCCGGCGGAACAATTTTGGGTGATATCTCTTTAGGGCGAACGGATTCTGTGCTTTTTTTCCCTATCAAATGGTCAAGGATCAGCTCGTTATTTTCAATATCAACGGGAAGGAGTGCGTTTTCATCCGCAGACTTCAATATTATACCTAATTTTTCTCTTTCTAGCGAGGATAATTTTTTTGTGTTTTCCGTGTTGAAAAGATAGTTCATTCGGTCCATGGAATCGTGTTTTTCCTGTCCCAAATGGAGGACATAATCTTGGATCCAATTGCGAATCGTGCCGTCGAAAACGTCTTCTTGCCCCTTGAGCTCGAGATAACCGCTCGAAATCTGCTGGTCAGCCACCTTCGGATATTTTTTCAGGGCCTCCCGAATGGTCATTTGGGGAAGAGAAGCAATGTACTCGGCGTAAGGATCCCAGTCGATGATTTCAGTCTGGATGTATCTCGCGATTTCCCGTGCCGTGACGGGGTTCACCTTCATTCTCTTTTCAATTTCTTTTGGAAAATCCTCAAGCTTCACTTCTCCAAAATAGTATTCCCGAATGAGTCGAGAGATGTGGGCTAGACTCGACAGCTTGAGACTGTATTTCCGGCCAATTAATTGTACTTTGGCAATCGTTTCATGGGAACTAAGTTTAAACTGAATGTTATGAGGCAATGAAAATAATTTTTCCAAGCGGTGATTAATCTGCTCTTTCGTTTCCAGATCAGGATCCAACACGGAGACAACATAGGCCGGAGAGGTCAGTCTCAAAACTTGAATTTCTTTATTTAATTCAGAAAATTTTTTCCTATTGGTCATAAAGCGTTTAGACTATTAAGCCGCGACCATGTAATTCATCCCGCTGTTTTCTAGAGAGATTCCGGACAAAGTTGTTATAAGCCTGTTGATCTGCCCGTCGCGTACCCGCTGACATTCCGTTAATCATATTATATAGCGCAGTTCCATGGTTATTTCTTTCAGTCTGGAGAATATTCGCCAAGTCCTGTTTCGCGAGCTTATCGGGCGATAGTTTCTCTAGCCTATTGCTGATTGCAGTATCGGAATTCACTCCTCTTTGAACGTCATTTGCGATGAGAACATTAAGCTGATCTTTGTCTTTAGCGTTCTTGGCTATAGTCTTCGCGAACTCGTCTTTGTCCTCGTTGGCAAAATTTTTGTCGAAATTTTGCAGTATTCTGTCGTTTAATATTCCTCGAGTTGATGCGACATAAGCGGCCGTGGCATCTCCCGATTCAGCTAATTTGACAATAGCGGCATCCGATTCATGCTTGAGGTCATCAGCGGCTTTCTTTATGTGAGACATATAGGCTCCGGAAACGCCGAGGCTTTCCGCAATGCTTGCCCCCCTTCTCTGTCCCTTTTCCGGGCTCCACAATCTGCGCTTGGTGCCGGGTATAGGGACTCCTCTTTTTTTCCAGTCTTCTTTGACTTGCTGGTAGGCTTGTGGAAGGCCGGTCCATCTGGCTGCCGGTCGCGCCGTCCAGCGATAACCGACACCGGAACCAACCCATTTCATGAATCTGTCCGCTTGGCTGGTAATAGCTTGTGAAAATTGAAGGCTGAACTTGTTAGCCATGATTATGGAGGCGTAGAGGAAGACGAGGACGGTGAGATATTGCATTATATTCGTGATAACCGTGCCTTGGTTATTGATATTGACCCGTGGCAAAACACTATCCGATAAGGCGTTCTTTGACGCTAGTGAAAATTTCACGGCCAGGAATATGAAAAAAGCGGCCGCTGGTCCGTAATAGCAATATTTGAACATGGCATCCCACCAGCTGCTGGATAGTTTTTTGAAGTCCGGGATAGCGGCGGCAAAAAAAGCAATAGGCGAAACAATAATCAAGAGCATTACAGCGATGATTCTGATAACAAGAAATATTGCCGTCACGAAAAGAGCAACAGCGAACATGAAAAGAAAGACAATTACGAAAAGATAATAAGCGGCTATTTGCGCGCCTCCGCCCTGCTTCACATTCAGGTCGTTCAGAAGCTTGTCGTAGATGAATTCGGAAATTCCGCTCACGAGATGAACGGAGGCGGTTTGATTGCTGGTCCCGCCCATTTTATCCAGGAAGAAATTCATCAATAGCTGTGACCCGTCAAAGATGAAGATTGCGATCGGCCTTGAGAAGTTAATGAGAAGCGCCATTATGATGAGCATCAGAAGAGTCTTTTTGGCGTGATATTTTTCGATGCGAAGAATCGTGCAGAACGCGATAAAAAGAAGAGCGAGAAGAAAAAATAAGTTGGCGATATCTCGAACGATAGCCCAGCCCTCGCGTATCAGACGACTGTTTATGAAGTCGTAAAGAGCGGGATTGAGAGTCTGGTCCAAGACCCAGCCGGAGTATTCAAGAAGAATTTTGCAAAAGGTGGCTATGACAGACAGTATCCAAATAACCGCGTCCCAAGCGTAATC
>CAZFIH010000003.1:0-28685 GCA_964519445.1 uncultured Bdellovibrionales bacterium
ATTTTTCGGATTTCTGAAGGCCGGGTGATATCACTTGTCACCCTCATCTTTCCTTTTCGAAAGCGCTTCATTCCTCACAATCTCTGAAATATTCCGTTCAATTCTTTCGATTATACTCAGCATTTTGAATTGAACAGCGAACACAATCACAAAGCCGATGAATATCAGAGTGTTGAGATTTTCACCGAAGCCAAATTTCCGAGAAACGCCGCGCGTGATGTCTGGAAACAAAGAAAATATTAGTACTCCGCCCCAAACCGCCACCAGCAAAATGAATTTTATCGGGGTTTGATTTTTTTCCCCGTAAAAAAATTTGTATGAACCCCTCGCCATAAAAAAAATGGCGATTGCTCCTATCACTATTTGAAAAATTGATTTCCCGAAGAACATATCAGGTTGATAAAATCATTTTGATTATCGTCTTTATCCCATTCCTGAAACTTTGCTTATATTTTTTGCTCGTTGAGTATTGAGAATAGCGCGCCTCAATCGGCATCTCCGCGTACTTCAACCCGTTTAGTTTGATTTCCCTGGCCACCTCGCTGTCGTATTCGTATCGGTCCGATTTGGTATTGATGGTTTCGAGGGCTTTGCGCGAGTAAGCCCTGAAGCCCGACTGGCTGTCGGAAATCCAAATCCCGAAAAAAGCCCAAGTCAAAATATTGCCCGCCAAATTGGCCAGAACTCTTGCCGCCGGCATTCCTTTGGTGTTTTTCATTCTTGTTCCGAGCACAACATCACTGCCATTCCTAATAAGTTCTACCATTGGCCTAATCTCCCGCGGATTGTGCTGCCCGTCCGCGTCCATGGTCACGATTATGTCGGCTCCCAGAGACTTGGCCACGTCCGTTCCCGTTCTCACGGCCGCTCCCTTGCCCCGGTTTATCAAGTGTCTCACCGCAATCGCCCCTCCCATGGAAGCCCGGTCATGCGTTTCGTCCTCGCTTCCGTCATCCACCACCACGATATCATCGAACCCCTCCATGCGAACGCTGGAAATAACCTGTTCAATAATCTCGGCTTCATTGAAAGCCGGCAAAACGATAACAATTTTTTCCGATCGTTTTTCCATGGCTTTAAATAATTATTTCTTCATCTCAATTTATAGGCCTTGAGCACTGCTTTTGATTTTTCCGACTCGGCTTGAAAATTGGCTTCTATCATTTCACTGTTTCTTTCCAGCATTTCATTGAACGATGAAGAATCAGAAATTACGATTTTAGAGTGAAAATCATTTTTTATTGATTCGATTATCTTTTGGGAATTCCTATTCAAGAATTCATTCTTTCTCTCCTCGTCAAATTTTAATGCGGCCGTAGTTATTTCCTCGTCCAGGGAGCAGTCTCCCATTTTTTCGCAGTAAAAATTTCCCAAATAAATATTATACCACCTCCAAAACAGTTTCGGATCATATTCCCGCAAAGCCATCGGTTCCATTCCCATCGAATAGTAGCTATCGGTGTTGTAAAAGAAAAATAAGGGGAAATCGCTCCAGTTTCTCAAAAAAACAACGTCGCCGGGTTGGGAATTATTTCTGACCCAATCGCTCAATTTTTTGTAAGGACGATAATTATGGCTCGCCGACAATTCCATCATTCCGATCATCGCGTATCCGAAGGTAATCAGCAAAAAAACGGTTAAGGCAGGCACAAATATTTTTTTGATCGCCGGATCGGCAATCAGCTGATATTCCAGCCTGATTTTTCTCCATGCCAAGCCGCCCAAAAGCAGAGCTCCCGGAAAATAAAAATCATAAAAGCGCCCGCTGACCATGATTGATCCTCCCAGAACCGTCAGCGTGAAAAGGAAAACAGAATAGACCATAATATCCAGATCGGCATTTTTGGCTTCTCCGCCAGCTTTTTTTCTCTGCGATCGGAAAAACATCACCACCAGAAAAAGACTGGAAACGAATATCAAAAGCGCTATTTCTGAATTGTGAGAAACGGTTTCCAATGTCTTGCTCAACGTATCCGCCCCCTCGATGTAGCGCATTTTGGAAGCTGTCATCATCGTATAATGAATGCTGAAAATGGTTTTACCATGGGACCAGAGACCCTCCAAAAAATTAGGATACAGCAATGCGCCGAGTAAGGTGCTGAATACCGCGGCCGCGAGATTTTTGACATATATCTTTCCGGTTCTGATATTTCGGGATATTTCAACAACTACCGTGATCAAAACCGGCATAAAAAACGTCCCTTGATGCCACAAAATATGGAATAGCGCCGCGAGAAACAGAAGCTTGTACCGCTTGTGCACGGCAAGATACATCTCAAGAAAAACCAGGCTTGCTATGAGAACATAGGGCCTTCCCATAATCATGCGGTGGAAAAACGCGTCGGTGGAGACAAGAAAGAGAACCACGAGAAATGCGTAGCGGATTTTCATTTTCCTCATGACATAATATAAAAGAGCCAAAGAAAGGCTGGCGAAAAAAACATCCGCCAGCTTGAGACCGGCTATCTCGTTCTCAAAATACGTGAAAGGAACCAGCGAAATTTGGAAAAGGGATACTGGATATCGCGTATTCTCCCGGGCCATTTCAGAGAAATAAACCCAGGGAAAATTGTTTGCCATATCCAGCCCGTTGTCCCGCAGCAGTTCGGCGTACCGGAAGTAAAAGAAATGATCATCCAGCGAGGAGACGCCATTGGCCGTGAGATAAAAAACGGAAAATACGAGGCACAGCAAAACGAAAACAAAAAGCGAGGCATAGAATGGCCGAGCCCTCCACAGCGCTTGCATGTTTTTTCTGTGAGTTGACGCAAACTGTTTGATTCCTGAAAATACTTTTTCTAATTTCATGTGGTTTTGATGTTTCTTTGTTTATTTCAATTTCTCCACCGCCTCCCGAAACTTTTCCCCCCGGTCGAATTCGTTGGCAAAAAGGCCGAAACTCGCCGCGCCGGGCGAAAGAAGAACAACGTCGCCGGGTCCGGAAATATTTTTCGCCCGGATGACCGCCTTTTCCATGGAATCGAATTCGCAGTCAATTTTTAGAGAGCTTGGCTCCCCAAGAGAGCCGAGCTCTTTTTTGATTTTTTCCGTCGCTTCCCCTTTCAATAAAATCACTTTTTTGACCTTTTCCGATATAACTTTGGCAAATTTCGCAAAATTCAGTTTTTTATCCGCCCCGCCGGCGATGAGAACAATTGGTTCTGAAAAAGAAGCAATGCCGGACAAAGCGGCGTCCGGAACGGTTGCGGCGGTATCGTTTACGTATTTCACTCCTTCCAGTTCCCGGACCAGTTCCAAACGATGGCGGACTCCCTTGAATTTTTTGACGCCCTCGCAAATATTTTCTGCGTCAATCCCGATAGCAGAAGTGGAAGAAACAGCAGCAAGGACATTGTAGAGATTGTGCCCGCCCCGGAGCTTGACGTCGTTTATGTCGCAAACAACTTTTTCCTCTTCGTCCCTCCTCCAAAATATCTTTCCCTCTCTGACACCGACAAAATCATCCGAAAAATCGATTTTCGCGTTGGCGGTAAAAAATACCTTTTTCGATTTCGCGCCCTTCGCCAAAACCCGCGCCGCCTCATTGTCGTAATTCAAGACAGCGAAGTCTTTCTCATTCTGATTTTCAAATATGTACTTTTTGTCAGCCACGTACTTTTCCATTGTCCCGTAATAGTTCAAGTGATCCGGCAAAATATTTGTCACAACACCTACATGTGGACTCAATTTTTCCCGGCCGAGCGCCGAAAGGCGCCAGCTGGAAAGCTCGAAAATAACCGTCCCCTCTTTTCCGGTTCCGACTTCGTCAAGGACGTTCAGAACCGGCTCCTGGCCGATTCCGGCAGTGAAAACTTTTTTTCCGGCTTCCTTCAAAACTTCAGCGATCAAGGTTGCCGTTGTCGTTTTTCCTTTTGTCCCCGTTACGCCGATAATCGGAAGTCTGCACATTTTGAAAAAAAGACTGGAATCCATTTCGACGGGGATTTTGCGCTTGATCGCTTCCTGGACATGTTTTGAATTCCAGGGTACTGATGGACCCTTGACGACCATGCCAACAGCGGTGAAATTCTCCATTCGGTGCTGTCCCAAGACAAACGAAACATTTTTGAGATCCTTCAGTTTTTCGAGAGACGGCTGCAATTCTTCTTCTGATTTCATGTCAGTCGCGATTACCTTGGCTCCGGCCTCGGCAAAAAAACGAACGGTCGCCACACCGCCTCCATGGAGCCCAATCCCCATCACCGTTATCTTTTTTCCTTTAAAATCACTTTTTTTCATTAATAATTCTAAGTACTTTAGATGTGTTCAAATCTGGAAAATCCTAAATCCATATTTCTAACAGCTATGCCGATAGAAATTCCCCCGCCATTTCCCCCGTCATTTTTCCGTTTTGAAGCACGACCTTTCCATTGACAATAACATTTCTGACGCCTTCCGAATATTGGTAAGGATCTTCAACGGTTGAGCGATCGGTTATTTTTTCCGGATCAAAGATTGAAATATCAGCCTTATATCCCTTTTTCAAAACGCCCCTCTCTTGAAACCCCATTTTTTCAGCCGGCATCGAAGTCATTTTTTTGACGGCCTCTTCCAAGCTCAAAACTTTTTCTTCCCTCACGTATTTCCTGAAGACTTTCGGAAAAGTCCCAAAACACCGCGGATGGACCAGCTCTCCGCTTTTCTTGTGCTCAAGGCCGTATCCCGCTCCGTCCGAAGCAATGATGGAAAGCGGATGACTGATGACTTTCCTGACATTTTCCTCGCTTAAGACATCGGCAATCGTAATCACCCGACCTTCACTGGCGATGAGAAGATCGACGATTGCTTCCTCGACACTTATTCCCTGTTCCCTCGCGATTTCAGAAATTTTGCGCCGGGTGAGCGACTTGCTGACCGAGCCGATGGCGATAATGGCATCTTCATAATGGTACTGGGCCGACTCCTTCATTTCATGAATGATCGTATCTCTCAAATGCTCCTCTTTGAGCCGGCGGAGAAGCATTTTTTTCCCGCCCTCGGCTGCCCAAGTCGGCAGGAAAACATAGAGAACAGAGCCCGTCTCGGTGTAGGGATATACGTCAAAATGAATATCAAAGCCCTCTTCACTGGCCCTGGAAACATTTTCCAGGGCTTGATCCATCAATGACCAGTTTTTTTCACCCATTACCTTGAAATGAGAGATTTGCGTCCTGACGCCCGTTTCTTTGGCAAGTTCAATCGCTTCTTGAAGCGCTTCTATCAGCCCGCCGGCTTCATTCCGCAAGTGCGTTGAATATAGCTTTTCCTCTGCCTTGACCATTCCGGCAAATTCGACGAGTTCATCCCAAATCGCCGGTTTTTCATGGCTATAGGCTAGTCCGGTCGAAAAACCCAGAGCGCCGTCGCGCAATGATTTTTCCAAATTGTTTTTGAAAACCTCGATTTCGTTTCTGTTGAGTCGCCTCATTTCATCAAGCATAATCCCCCGCCGCAAAGTACCGTGACCGACCAGCGTTCCGAAATTGAGACCCAGTTTTTTCAAGCCTAACTTTTCGGACAATTCCCGCATAGAAAGCCAGTCCACGTTGACCTCTCGAATGTCTGCCCACTTCTGGATAGATTCAATAATTTTTGCCCCCGTCAAGGGAGCGATAGAGGTGCCGCAATTTCCACCGATGACGGTTGTTATTCCCTGATACACGAGGCTCGGCAGCTGCGGCTCAAGAAAAAGACGCCAATACGCGTCCGAATGGTTATGAATATCAATGAAGCCCGGGGTCACCGCTTTTCCGGCCGCGTCGATTTCAACATCGCCGCGCGCCGAAGAAAGGTCGCCGATTTTGGCTATTTCATCTTTGTTAACCGCCAGATCCGCCTTCACCGCCGGCTTTCCCGTCCCGTCTATAATTTTTCCGTTTTTTATGAGGATGTCGTACATGTTTTTTTACGAATTACGAATTGACTTTGTTCTGCGGATTATAGAGGAAGCACGAAAGAAGGTCTGCATATTCATACTCAATTCGTAATTCGCAAAAGAAAGCTTCAAAGCGTTATTTTCTTGATTTTCACTCTGCCTCCGATTATTTTCTCCGCTAATTTCTCGAAATGTTCCGTCAAGTCGCTCACAAAATATTCGTCTTTTCCGGATTTTTGCGCGGAAAATTTATCTTTCAGCTCTGCCGCAAGTTTTTTTCCGGAAGTGATTACTTTCGTCCTCCTCCCCAGAACACCTTGTATCACTTTTTCGAGCAGCGGATAATGAGTGCATCCCAGAAGCAATACATCCGGTTTTTCTAATTTTAACTCTCGGAGGTATGTCCTGGCAATTTTTCTTGTTTCCGGACGCTTGACCCAGTTCTCTTCGACAAGCGGAACAAAAAGCGGACAGGCTTTCACAAACACTTCAATGCCTTTTTTGAGTTCGGCTATCTTCTTTTTATAAACACTGCTCCCGATCGTAGCCGAAGTTCCAATCACTCCGATTTTTTTTGTTTTGGTCGCTTCGACAACGGACTGCGCGCCGGATGAAACAACGTCGTATATTTTGAGATCCGGATACTTTTCGCGAAGATGATCTGCCGCCAGCGCCGAGGCGCTATTGCAAGCGACAACAATTGTCCGACAGCCTTTCTTTTCCAGAAATTCGACAATTTCCCGCGAATATTTCTGAATCGTTTCAGCGCTCTTGTTGCCGTAGGGAAGCCGCGCCGTATCCCCGAAATATATAATCGGGACACTCGGCAGTTCCTTTTTTATTTCTTTTACCACAGTGAGCCCCCCGACTCCGGAGTCAAAGATTCCTATCATAGGTAATTCAAAATGCAAAAATCAAAATTCAAAATGTAAAATGAGTGAAGCGAATACTAAAATTTTTCATTTTGAGATTTACATTTTACATTTTATTCCCAATCAGCTCCGCCATTTCCACCAGCCGGTTCGCGTATCCCCACTCATTGTCATACCATCCCACAACTTTGGCAAGATTGCCCTGAGCCATAGTGAGAGGAATATCAACAATCGCACTGGCCGGATTGCCCTTGAAATCCATGGAAACCAGTTCTTCTCCTGATACCTCCAGAATTCCTTTCAGGTCGCCGGCCGCCGATTCCCGGTAGGATGAATTTATTTCATCCGCCGAAGCTTCCTTTCTCAAATTGCAAATGAAATCAACCACCGAAACAACCGGGGTCGGAACGCGCATCGCAATCCCGTCCAGTTTTCCTTCCAGTTCCTTCATTGCTTTTCCGACCGTCTTGGCGGCTCCGGTGGTGGTGGGAATAATATTTTGGGCGGCCGCCCGGGCCCGACGGAGATCCTTGTGGGGAAGATCAAGAATTCGCTGATCGTTTGTATAGGAATGAATTGTCGTCATAAAACCTCTCCCAACACCAAATTTGTCATTGAGAACTTTTATCATTGGCGCAAGGCAATTGGTAGTGCAGGAACCGTTGGATATAATATCGTCTTCGGGCTTAAGCTCATCTTCGTTTATTCCTAAAAGATAAACAGGTATGCCGTCACTCTTTGGAGGAGCTGACAAAATCACTTTTTTTGCCCCCGCCTCCAAATGTTTCCGGGCCTCTTCTCTTTTCGTGAAAGCTCCGCTGCATTCGAGCACCACGTCCACTTCCAAATCTTTCCACGGCAGCTTAAGCGGATCAGGCTCGGTAAAACTTTTTATGCTTCTCCCGTCGACAATCATTTCTCCGCCTCTGAATTCCACTTTTTTCGAATAGATGCCATACGAGCTGTCGAACTTCAAAAGATGAACCAGTGTTTCTTCATCCGCCAGATCATTGACGGCCACCACTTCCAAATTCTCTTTTTGGAGCGCTACCTTGAGCGCCGGCCGGCCAATCCGGCCAAAACCGTTGATAGCTATTTTAACCATTAATCTATTTTTTTAAAAATTATGAGCGTAGCGCCTATCCGCCGGCAGGCAGGAATACCAAAATTTTGCACTTTGATTTTTGCATTTTGCATTTTAGTCTATAACTCCCAGTCCCCGGAAAACCTTTTCGTACCCGGAAAGCGCTTCGCGCAGAGCGCCTTGATCAATTGAATAGGTGGGATCTTCGATGATCCTTTGACAGATTTTGTGCGATTCGGAAGCTTCATGCGCCCCTTCCAGCTGGCCGGCTTTTACCGAAGATAATTTCTCTCCCGTGTCTTTCCCTTCGTATCCCGCCTTTCCAAGAACTTCTCCCAGCATTCGATCCGCCTCGATAAGAGCAATTTTCCCGGCGGCAATGCTTCCCTCTTCGATTCCTCTTTGGATAGCTTCCCATTTTTTCACATACTCCGTTTTCCTAATCCGCGGGGCTGAAGAGCCATAAACGGCTATTCGAACGTCTTTGCGAACCCGTTTGGCAAGAAGCAGAAGATCAGCGATGAGAAGAACAACTACGACAAAGGCGGCAACAACTTTGAAATAATAAAAAAAAATGGATTCAGCAAAGGATTTCATGGCGCTTGCGAAAAGGCCGGCAAAGTCTAGTTCCATCTGAAATAGGATTAAATTTGTTTTAAGACGTTTTTTTGCGACTGCTCGAAAGCGAACGCCGCGTTCAGGACGATTTCTTCATCAAACCATTTTCCGAGAATCTGCAAACCCACCGGAAGTTTTTTCCCGTCCTTTTTTATTTTACCGCAGGGAACGGAAATCGCGGGAATACCGATCATATTGGCCGTCACGGTATAGACATCCTGAAGATACATCTCGATCGGATCCTCCGTTTTTTCCCCAATTTTGAAAGCCGGTGTGGGAGCCGTGGGAGCAAGAAGAATATCAACTTCTTGAAAGACTTCTTCGAATTCTTTTCTTATAAGCGAGCGCACTTTTTGGGCTTTGAGATAGTACTGGTCATAGTAGCCGGCCGAAAGAGCGTACGTCCCAAGCATAATTCTGCGCTTTGTCTCCTTTCCCAGATGTTTGGACCGGCTTTTGAAATACACGTCCTTAAGCACCGCGTTCGGTTTTTCCTCAAATTCTTTTTTGGCCGACCGGCCGTAGCGTATGCCGTCGTAGCGGGCCAGATTGGAGCTCACTTCGGATGGCATTATTATGTAATATGTGTTGAGGGCGTATTCACTGTTGGGAAGACTTGTCTCGACAATCTCGGCTCCCATTTCCCTGAATTTCTCCACGGCTTCTTCAACGGTTTCCCGGACTTCGGAATTTAGCCCCTTTTCAGAAAAATATTCCCTGGGAACTCCGACCCGAACTTTTTTGACGCTTCCGGCAAGCCGTTCTTCGTAGGATGTGTCGGCGCTTTTCATCGTCGTGGCATCTCTTCGATCCCGGCCGGCGATTCTCGAAAGGACAATGGCGGCGTCCTCGACGGATATTGTGAGCGGACCGATCTGATCCAGGCTTGAGGCCATGGCAATGAGGCCGTAACGGGAAACCAGGCCATAGGTTGGTTTGAGGCCCACTACTCCGCATAGAGACGCGGGTTGCCGAATGGAACCGCCCGTGTCCGAGCCAAGCGCCCAAACACACTCATCCGCCGCGACCGCCGCCGCGGATCCCCCGGAGGACCCTCCCGGAACCCGGCTGGCGTCATGGGGATTTTTTGTTGTTTGATAGGCGCTGTTCTCGCAGGAGGAACCCATGGCAAACTCATCCATATTGGTTTTTCCAAGAAATACCGCGTCAATTTTTTTCAGCCTCTCAATAACCGTCGCGTCGTATGGAGCCTTATAGTTTTCAAGAATTTTGGATCCGGCCGTCGCGACAAGACCGTCGATTAAGATATTGTCTTTTACCGCGCAGGGTATGCCGGCGAGCAAATCCACTTCCTCACCGTTTTCAATTTTTTTATCCACGGATCGCGCTTTATCGAGGGCAAATTCCTTGTTGAGAGAAAGAAACGCCTTTATTTCCGGATCTTTTTTTTCAATTTTTCCGAAATAGGCCGAGGTGAGCTGTTCGGAAGTAATATCCTGGTTTATTAATTTATTGTGTAAATCTCGAATCATGTGATTTCTCTACGAATTTACGAAGTACGAAATAAATTTTTGTTTAACATATTCGTAGGTTCGTACCTTCGTATAAATTCGTAATTCGCAAGGACTTCAGAATACCGCTTTCACCTTGTCAAACCTGTCCTTCTTCTCCGGAAAATTTTGGATGATAGCTTCTTTTTCCTCTTTTGGACAGTCGCGGATTTCATCGGCTCGGGTCGCGTTTCTGGCTCCCGTGATATGGGCTGTCGGCCCTATATTATCGGTATCGGCCTGATTGAGCTTCTCCACAAAACCCAAAATCTCCGAAAGCTCGGAGGAATATTTGTCCGCTTCCTCATCAGTTATCTCAATTCGAGCGAGATTGGCAATTTTCTGGATTTCTTCTTTTGAAAGCATAAGTTTCTTAAGATTCTTAAGCTACTCAAGCAACTTCTGAAATGCACTTTCGTTGATTGTTTTTGCCCCCAGCTTCCTAGCCTTATCATACTTCGATCCGGGATTTTTGCCAACCACGACGTAGTCCGTTTTTTTGCTCACCGACGGGGATACATCCCCGCCCAAACGGCGGATTTTTTCTTTAGCTTCGTCGCGGGTCATCGAATCCATTTCCCCTGTAAGCACAAATGAGCGTCCCTGAAGCCTGTATCCGGATTTCTCCAGTTCCGGGATGACAACTCTCACTCCTGTTTTTTTCATTTTGTGCAGGAGTTCAAGATTTTCTCTCTCGCTGAACCACTCTTGCAATTCTTCAGTCGCTTGAGGACCGATGCCCTTGATTTTCTGCCAGTCATCGGCTGATATTTTCGGAAACACCTCGATAATATCCAAAATTTTTTCGATTTTTTTCTCCGCAACGCGATCCAGATTTCGGTTTATGAGAACAGCCGTTTCTTCACCCACATGGCGAATGCCGAGCGCGAACAAAAACTTGGGAAATTCGATATCTTTTGATTCTTCAATCGCCTTCACCAGATTGCCGGCCGATTTCTCGGCGAAGCGCTCCAGAGGTTTCAGATCGCCGACAGTGAGTTCAAAAATGTCCGCCGGCGTGCTGATAATCCCCTCATTCATTAGCTGTTCCACGATTTTTTCTCCCATTCCGTCAATATTGAAGCCTTTTTTGGAGACAAAGTGGATGATTTTTTCCTTCTCAACGGCAAAACATTTTTTGTTGACGCAGTAGTGGGCCGCTGAAAAGCTTGGCTTTGAGGAATCACGAACTTTAGTCCGTGAGGAAATAGCCGAGCTTTGAGAAATAATTTCCTTTTTCACGCCTCCTCCGCAAATAGGGCAACGCGTCGGCATATGGAACTTTTTTTCGTTTCCGGAACGCAGGTCTTTGAGCACTTTCACTACTTCCGGAATGACGTCTCCGGCCTTGTGGATGACAACCGTATCGCCGATCCGGACATCCAGCCGCTTGATCTCGTCTTCGTTGTGAAGCGTCGCTCGTGAAACGGTTGATCCCGCCACTTGCACGGGACGAAGATGAGCCACGGGAGTGAGAGCGCCGGTTCTGCCGACTTGAGTTTTGATGTCTTCAACAACCGTGGTAACAGTTTCCGGAGTGAATTTGTAGGCAATTGCCCAGCGCGGAGATTTCCCGGTATACCCCAGCGCGTCCTGCAAAGTCTTTTTGTTCACTTTGACGACGACACCGTCGATTCCATACTCCTGCTTGTTCCTTTTTTCTTCCCAAGATCGAAAGAAGCCTTCCACATCATGAAGATTTTTACATAATTTATAATTTTGATTAACTTTAAATCCTAAATGTTCGAGGAGTCCAAGTTCTATTATCTGTGTTTCTGGAAATCCGACTTCGCCAATTTTTACATTTCGACTTGTATTTTTGATTTTTGATTTTTGATTTTTGATTTTTATATCGTCAATGTCATAGATGAAAGAATCCAGATTTCTCTTGGCTGTCACTTTCGGGTCGAGCTGGCGAATTGATCCGGCGGCGGCGTTTCGGGAGTTGGCGAACTCCGGCTCGCCGTTCTTTTTGCGCTCCTTATTGGTTTTTTCGAGCTCTTTGCCGCTCATCCAGGCTTCTCCAACGGCAATGACGTCGATATTTTTTCGCAGTCTCAAGGGAATACTGTGAATGGTCTTGAGTTGTTCCGTCACGTCCTCTCCCGTCACTCCGTCTCCCCTTGTCGCCCCTTGGACAAAAAGTCCTTTTTCGTAGGCGAGAACAATCTTGAGTCCGTCGATTTTTATTTCCGCGGAATAATCCGGCTTCTCGCTAATCCCTTTCTTTTTGAGCATGCGCAAAATTTTGTCTTCCCAATCCTGAAGCTCCGAAAAGGAAAAAGCGTCATTGAGCGACCATTGCCGGTGCTTATGTTTCACTTTTTCAAACTTTTCCAGCGGCTCCCCGCCGATTCTTTGGGTGGGCGAATCGGGCGTCTTGAGATTGGGATATTCCCGCTCCAGTTCGCGAAGCTCGCGCGTCAGCGAATCATAGACTTCGTCGGATACTTCCGGCTGGTCCAAAACATGGTAAGCGTATCGGTGGCGGTCAATTTCCTGACGCAGTTTTTCGATTCTCTCCTTGATTTTCGCCTTGTCTTTCATACATTCATCCTATCAAAAAAAAACGGAAAAATGAAGTGAATCAAAATCAAACTTTGCGCAAATATTTAGTCCAATCTGACTATAAAAGGGTGGTTCTTTACCACCCCTCGGTAAGGTTTATTTAATTTTTGTGATAAAGATATTCTTAATTATAACATATCATTGAGCAGATTGCCCTCGCAGTCGGTGTATCGATTTCTGTATTAAAGATGGTGGCCATTAACGTCCAAGTATTATCATCTTCCTTTGTGATAGAGCACCCTGCTAAATCCTGACCTTGAATCCAGTTAATTCTCATTACGCACAGTTTGTATTTTGCTCCAGTATTCACTGTATCATTCCCCACAACTCCGTCTCTGTCGGCATTGTATGGTTCTGAAGGATTGCCCCAATCAATATCGCTTCCCGCTCCGACCACCGCCTCAATGGCTCTCTGGGTCGGCTGGCCCGCAATCTGCTGACCCACTGCCCGGACGGCTTTGATGTCGGAAATGTATTTCGTCCCTTCGGTGATAACCTTTCCTTCTTCGTCAAGAAAATATACTGTACAAGCATCAAATGGACAAGAAACGCCACTGGCTGGATTCCCAAATGTAGAAGCTATTGTACTCGCGGGTTCCGCGCTCGCGATCTTATTGAGCGCCCACTCTATTCCCGAATCGGCGTTGAAGAAAGCGCCTACCGTGCTTTTTGTTTTCTGGCTCATCCCCTGCTCCATGACGGTGACATAGGTCAGCGTGACAACCATCGAGAGAACCACGAAAAGAAGAACGCTCGAGAGAAGGAGAGCGGAGCCGAGTTTTCGCTGTTGTCCATTATTTTTTTTCATAAGTTTATATATAAATTGTTAAACAATTTTGGCACCAAATTTTTATTCGAAAAATTAAATGGTTTTTTTATATTATATCATTCAACATAACCAATCAATGAGAGTTTTATGCCTCCATTTACACTCATGGATGCAGTATGATCAAAGCGATATTGAATTGACCATGTATCATCGATCGGGAAAAAGCCAACAGATGAAACCACAGGGTCAACAGAAAGAGCGGAACTGTCAATATTAAGAAGATACCAATCAACTGAACCGGAATTTTTTCGTATTCTGAAACTCATAGTGCCACTTATATCCGCGTCATTGATTGATACTTTCAGTATTACGCCCTTTGCTGAAATTGGTACTTCAGGCGGCATATCGTAAGTGTACCATATTCCACGCGTTGGAACAGGGTGGGAATCATTATACGCACCAGCTTGAATAGTATAAAAATCATCCGGCGGGTTGATTGCTGATCCTTCAGATAGATATTCATCTTCTTCAGCCACTACTGCTTCAATTGCCCTCTGCGTCGGCTGTCCTTTCTCCTGTTTCCCCACTGCCCGGACGGCTTTGATGTCGGAAATGTGCTTTGTCCCTTCGGTGATAACCTTTCCTTCTTCGTCAAGCAAATAGACGACACAGCCTCCTATTTCAACGGGGCACGGGATTCCGTCGCCGGGGTCCGTATCGTTGAAAGCGGTGTGATCACCTATTTGGACACCCGTTTCAAGAGTAGCAATTTTGTTGAGCGCCCACTCTATTCCCGAATCGGCGTTGAAGAAAGCGCCTACCGTGCTTTTTGTTTTCTGGCTCATCCCCTGCTCCATGACGGTGACATAGGTCAGCGTGACAACCATCGAGAGAACCACGAAAAGAAGAACGCTCGAGAGAAGGAGAGCGGAGCCTAGTTTTTCGTTAGTAGTGTTATTTTTTTTCAAAAAATGTTTTATTATTTTTTATGAATAATATCTAAGGCGTTAATCTGTTTTCCCATCCGTAATCACGCGAAGAGACGATTGTCTGGACGCTGATCTGATCGGATCTCATTTCAGCGCCGGCATCCATGTTCACGTTGAAGTTTATTTCAACCCAGCCGCGGCCGTTTTCGCCTGCGACTTGGCAAAAATCGCCGGAACTTACCGCGCTGGGACAGAAATAGAATCCGGAAGTGCTGGTATCAATGGCCATTTCGGCTCCCGAGAGATCAATCATTTTTTTCATCGTCCCAGTGCAATCGCCGGGCGAATCGTCGTAGCTCAAAGAGCCTGAATCAATCTCGTAGCAAATGGCTCCGCCCCTGTTTCGTCTTAATTCCAGAGTAAGGGACCGGCTTCCGTTTCCGCTCGATACAATGGAACTCATCCTGACGTCCTTGGCGATCGAATTGAGGGAATACTCAATATTCTCTTTCAGAAACTTGATTGACCTCGATTTCTGATAGCTCATCACTGAAGACACGAACACGGCGATAATGGCGATCGAAATCAGCGAGAAGATAAAAATGGAAATAAGAAGCTCCATCAGCGTGAAGCCTTTTTTATTTCCGATAATTTTTTTTATCTTTTTTTTCATGGCTTGAAGAATAACCGGTAATTATCGCGGAGCGCAAATAATGTCATTGGCTTCCGTTTCATTCCCCTCCCAAGAAACGGATACTGTGATTTGAAGACAATCGGTTCCGTCGTCGAATTCATATTTATTTCCATTTCCATCCATATCATAGCCGTCAATTGTCATTGTTCGGGTGAAAATCGTTTCTTTATCATTTTCACCCATAGCACTTGGGCATTGGTAATAAGTTCCATTTACTGCATGCTGGCAAATTTCGTTGGTTTTTCCGGCTGCCGGCGTGAAGCATTTGTATCTGTTCGCGCCGTCAACAAGAATATCCCGGTCTATCCTTGAGCAAAAACTGGAGCCGTTATAGACTTCGTCGTACCAGTTTGCCGCGCCATTGAGGTCATTGTGTTCTACTAAATTTCTCACCAGTTCCGCGCTCTCTTGGGTCAAACCGGAAGCAATGACATCATTTTTGGATTCATATTGAGACTGCAGACTGGTATTGAAAAAAGCAATGGCTCCAATGAGACCGACGGAAACAACGAACATCGCGACCAGAAGTTCAATGAGAGTGAAGCCTTTTTTCGGCGATGAATTTTTTATTTCAAAAATATTCATATTGTTTTCTTCTGTTCATTGAATGAGCCCGCTCGGAAATATATCCGTTGGAACGCTGACTGTTTCATCGTTGTCGGTGATGGAGACGGTTATGCTTGAGCTTGCCGGATCCCCCTCGTTTTCAAGAACATCCCCATGGGGAACCAAAAAAAACACATCGGGAACAGCCGGACCATCATCGAACTGCATTTGATGCCCGAGATAAAAAACGGCCAATTCCGAATCACTCTTCGGATCAGGAAGACTGTCATAATCCTTTGGAACATCCGTCTTGCTGGCGCAGTTGACATCGAGCGGACTGGCTCCGCCGGTTTGCACGAAATACATAACAGCCCTCGTGTTGTCGCTCTCGTCAAAATGAATACCGAATCCGCATATTTTTTTGCCTGCGGAAACGGACGCACCTGCTGTTTCGGCGGTGAGAGACCGGTTCTGGGCATCTCGAATAAATGTGGTGAAGCGATCTTTTTCAAACCGGGCGTCGCGTTCGAGATTTTTTCCAAGGCTCACAAGCGTGATCGCCGCTAGAATCCCGATTATGGCAATGACAACCAGCACTTCAATGAGCGTGAAACCTTTGCGCTTCGCAATTTTCAATTTACAATTTTCAATTTTCATTGAATTTTCAATTACTAAATTTTCAATTTTCAAAAATTTCAGCTTGACAATTTGAGAATTGAAAATTGGGAAATTGATTGAAAATTGATCGTTGAAAAATGAAAAATTTCAGTATCCCAAACTCAAATACCGATTCGCCAAAAACCGCAAAGGCTCTCCAAAAAACATGATAATGAGAATTCCGGCTACGAGAAAAGGTCCGAATGGAATTTGGCTTTTCCAGGTTTTCATTTTCAGCAGAACAAGAGCTACGCTCACGACTGCTCCAATAGTGTAGGAAAAAAAGAGGACGATGAGAATCCCCGGCCAGCCGACGATAGCGCCGGCCAGAAATCCCAGCTTCACGTCTCCCCCGCCGATCCATTTTCCGCCCGATATCCAAAGAAGGGCGAAGAAAAAGAAAGCGGCGGCAAATCCTGCGAATAGCGCTCCCGTGATCGGGGCTTTGACGGTGGCAATTCCGAGCGGGCTTTCCAGATATTTCCAAAATTGATAGATGAGAGTGACACCAATCGCGGGATACACCACCGCGTCCGGGATCAGCATAAAGCTCAAATCGTGGAAAAAAATGAGAACCAGGTAGCTCACCGTGAAAATCCAGAAAGCCATGTCGACAAGTTCCGCCTGGCTCAAAATCCTCCCTGCGCCGGCTCCAAAATTGAGCCCGCCAAAAAACTTCCACGCCACGGCGGCGTAGAGAAGCCCCGTGGCTAGTTCGATAGCCGGATATTTCCAGGAGATCTTTCCTTTGCATTCCCGGCACTCGCCCCAGAGAATAATGAAGCTCAAAAGGGGTATATTGTCATACCAGCGGATTGTCTTTTTGCATTTCGGACAGTGCGATCTTTTCCAGACAATATCCTCGGCAACCTTGAGGCGGTAGTTGACCGCGCCCATGAAGCTTCCGATGATGAGACCCGCGAGGAAGAAAATGATGATCATAATTTCGAATATCAAATCTCAAACATCAAATTAATTTCAAAATCCAAATCCTGAAACTTAATTCTTCTTTCCGCTTCGCAATAATTGGCACCGACACTTGTTCCGCATTTCACTAACTGTGTTAGCGCGGGCTTATTTACATGATCCGGCTTTACGGATCTTGCGAGTTTGATTATATCTTCTCCGAATACTGCTGTTCTCTCTTCCAGATCAAAAATTTTCTTTTTTGACATTTGAATTTCAATTGAAATTTATCTGCAATACCGTCCAGCCGTCGATCTGACAGCTGGACTAACTGAAAAAAAATTTTCAAACAGATTTTGGTTATGGCGTACAGCCTTCTTCGGTACAGCTGACTGTTCTGTTCGTTCCGGCAATGGTACACGTGATCTGCAGACTGTACTCGCCATCAGCCGATGTGCCGTCGGAAACATCATGAACAGTATAGGTGTTGCCGTCGCAAACTCCGCTGGCCAGAATCGGGTAAGTGCTGTCTTCAATGGTCGTATTTCCACAGATAGCGTCACCGGGCGCGCTCGCGTTCGTGTTCAGCTGGTCTTCATCCGCGCAAATAAGAGCCGCCGGGTTGACACTCACCGCTGACGAACGGAACGAAGCCAGTTTGGCCTTGTTTTTGGCGCTCTGCAAACTCACCAGCACAATCCCGGCCAGAATTCCGATAATGGCAATCACGACCAAAAGCTCAACCAGCGTAAACCCTTTTTTCATTTTTGTTTTCATTTTTTCACCTCCAATCTAATTTTTATGTTTAAATTCCCTTTGATCCTTGAGAAAAATATGGCTTCCTATTTGTCAGGAGAAACTTCCGTGCAGCCTGTCTCTGAATTTTCCAATATGACGCAGTTTTGCAAAGCCGAATTGCAGCAGATTCGAGCTGTATCGTCCCATAAGGTAACCCTAACGTACCAGCTCGACTGACTAATATGATCGCTGTCATCGGGATCAAAACTGCTGGCGTATCCCGAATCCCCCAGTCCTGCGATTTGTCCCATTCTCGGCCATTGGCCATACGAAGATCTGCCATCACATATATCGTTTCCTCCAGTATTACCATTAGCAGTCGGCCGGTTCACTTCCCCTCCGTCTATCCAGCAGGTCTGCATCGCCGCCACCGCGCTTGAAATGGAACCCAAAACTCTAGCCTCCCGCGCTCTTTTTCGATACACACTCATTGAAACAAGCACAACAGCCGCCAAAACGGCTATAATTGTCGTTACGGTCAGTAGCTCTACTAACGTGAAGCCTTTATCCTTTTCCATTTGATAATACTAGTTCGTAAAGAAATGCTTATCATGCGCAACCTATTATTTTTCCGGCGTATCAGCATCACATTCGGCATCAAAGGGTGTGAGAATCTGGCAGTTTTGAATCGTTGAATTGCAACATATGGCGATATTATCATCATCACTGGTAATTTTCACCCACCAACTTGAGCTGTTCATATGGAGATAGTCGTCCGGATCCGGATCCTCGTCATGGCTGCTGGCATAGCCGTAATCTTCAAGCTCCGTACCCTCTCCAACATACGCCCATTTGCCGTATGATGGCTCTCCGTCACAAATATCATCTCCGCCGGTTGCAATCGACAGAGGACGATTGACTTGCTTCCCGTTTCCCCAGCAACTTATCATAAGGGGCAAGGATTTTGACATCTGGGCCAAGGCCAGCGATGAGCGGGACCTGACGAAAAAAATATCCGAAGAAACTATGACAACGGCCGCCAGGATGGCGATGACAGCCATCACAACCAAAAGCTCAATTAGCGTAAACGCCTCTTCATCTCTTGAAATATTTTTTTTCATAGAATGTTTTCGAATTTAACAAACAAATATTTTTTTTAATTCTTCAAAACTCCGACCTTTGAAAACAGTAATAATTCCTTTCACCTTTAAGCCCAGCTTTTAGCTGAAACAATCGAAAAGCCGAGCTTTTATTGAAAAGATTTTTTTCTATTCAGTTTATCCCCTATATCTGCACACAGGTTCCGGTGTCATACGTACACCGAATTGTAGAACCAGTTCCGCAGTTAGTAATATCTGCCCTTGTGTTCGCAACTCCGCCCAATGTACATGGTGCTGGTATATCTGGCCAATTGGGCGCACCAGCACAGACAGGATTTCCTTCTACTGGTATTGGAACATTAATCCCTCTCATTACGCAATCATTCGCAAATGGAATTGCACTCTTAACTGATTGAGTGGCATTCGACTCATTCGCTCGAGCTCTGTAAGAAGACAAGCTTACCAACACAACCGCCGCCAAAATTCCGATAATAGCGATAACTACCAGAAGCTCGATCAACGTGAAACCCTTCATTTTTGTTTTCATTTTTTCACCTCTCTTTCTAGAATATTATTGTTATTCTAATCTACGAATAAATTCCAATCAACGAATTGCTAATCTTTGCATTTGGGGTTGAGAACTCGCCTGGGTCTCAAGTATTTATCACGAAAATTTACTATCAAACCCAATCTTTTATCGAGTGCGACTAAATATCTTTTCACTTGATAATAATCGTTTCTTTCATTCATTCTCTTGCACTTCAACTCGATGACGAGTTTATCTTCAACAAGAAAATCAACTCTGTTCCGATTCTTTTCACCTTCGAACGATGCGGGCAATACCTTTTCTCTTTCGTAACGGATCTTATTTTTTCGCAATTTATTTTCTAAATGGTCACTGTACTGCTTTTCGTTGCAATACCTCCCCAATTCATTGTGAACTTCAAGTAAAAATCCTGTGATTTCGTAAGATAGTTCCGGATAAACCAACTCCTGCTTCATCTTTATATTCGCTATTAGTCGATTGGCATTTATTCGTTGATTAGCATCACATCTATTTTATTCCTTGCGCAATATTGTATATTGGAACAATTATCGAGAAAACAAGAATTCCGACTCCGACTCCCAAAATAACAATCAGGACAGGCTCGATAATCGAAGACAAATTGGACACAATCTGGTCTGCTTCCCGGGTATAGAACTTTGACATCGCCTGAAGCGTAGTGTCCAACTTTCCGGTTTCCTCTCCCACCTTCATCATCTGAACCATTATGGGAGGGAAGTATGCTTTGTGATTCAGAACGGAGCTCATCGGCTCGCCCGCTTTCACTTTTTCCGCTGCCTCAAAAATATCTGATTCGAAAACACTATTCCCGATTACCTTCCCTGTTATCCGAAGCGAACTTACAATGGGAATCCCGCTCTGAACCAAAGTGCTCAAATTCTCGGCGAAGCGTGCTAAATAAACATACTGCAGGACTCTTCCTATGACGGGAATTTTTAGCTTCAGTACATCGAATTCTTTGCTTCCCTCATCAGTACGAATATAGTAAATGAGCGATATAATTCCCAAAATAACTGCTATCAATACCAGCCACCACCATTTCTGCATAAAATCGCCTGTCCATATCAAAATCTTTGTTGTGATTGGAAGTTTGGCATTTGTTTCCTTGAGCATCGTCATCAGTTTTGGAATGACGAATGTTAGCATGATAAAACCGACAATAAAAAAAGCTGTCAATATGAAAGCGGGATAATAGAGAACTCCTCTCACCTTTTGCGTAAGCGTGTAATTTTTTTCTATGTTATCCGCCAAATCATTGAGAGTTTTTTGAAGATTTCCGGATACTTCACCGGCTTGGACCATGTTTATGTACAGCTCCGAAAAAGTATGCGGATGTTTTTTGAGGCTTTCGGAAAGCGACTTTCCTTCATCGACGTCGGAAAGAACCTGGCCGAGAACATGAGTCAAATATGGATTGCTTGATTGATCCATTATGCCCTTTATGGCCTGCATAAGAGGAACTTTGGCTTCAATCATTACCGCCAGCTGTCTCGAAAAAACCACGAAATCTTTCGCTGAAATCCCTTCCCAGGATTTGGAAAGGCCGGACAAAATGCTTGATTCCCCAATCTGATCAATGGAAACAAGCACCAAATTGTGCTGCTGAATCACGGACCGCGCGCCGGCAAGAGTCGTGGCTTCCACCACGCCTTCTTGCATGCCTCCGGCTTGATTTCTGGCTTTGTATTTGTATTTCATGGATGTGACGCTAATCAACAAATCTTATACTAATCGACGAATCACGAATAATTTGGATTTAATATGCGTTTTGGTTTAATATATTTATCGCGAAAATTTACAAGTAATCCTAATTTTTTATTTAATTTCAATAACGATCTTTTCTTCTGTTAAGAAATCAATTTTATTTCTGTTTGCTGCTTCTCCATCGAATGATTTTGGTAAAAACTTTTCTCTTTCATATTTCAATCCGCTTTTTCTTAATAGCTTTTCTAGATAATCTCCGTATTGCTTTTCATTACAATAATTTCCCAAATTATTATGTGTTTCGAACAACAGGCCTGTAATCTTATAGGACAATTCCGGAA
Source organism: uncultured Bdellovibrionales bacterium (assembly GCA_964519445.1). Taxonomy (GTDB): domain Bacteria; phylum Patescibacteriota; class Minisyncoccia; order Moranbacterales; family UBA11712; genus CAZFIH01. The sequence goes on from CAZFIH010000003.1 coordinate 21,457, forward strand.
AAACCAAATTCTTTTTCATTTCGCATTCGTGATTTGTTGATTAGTATATATTAGCAAATTCGCATCACAGCTACCGCAATAATAGCTTTAGCTCATCCCTATTCGTCGAATATGTTTCCGCTTCCTCGAGGGAAATTATTCCTTTTTTCACAAAATCCGCCAGTGAATAGTTAAGAGACACCATTCCCTGCTCTCTCGACGTCTCAATGACCAGATCTATTTGGTGGGTTTTCCCTTCCCGGATGAGATTGGCGATGGCGTTGTTGTTGTAGAGAATTTCAACCGCCGGAATTCTTCCGCCTTCCAGTTTGTTCAAGAGTCTTTGGGAAACTATGCAACGGAGAGTTTGAGCCAGCTGCATCCTCACCTGATTCTGTTGATGAGCCGGAAAAACGTCCACGATTCGGTCCACCGTCTGGGCCGCGTCATTGGTGTGAAGCGTGGCGAAAATGAGATGCCCCGTCTCCGCGGCCGTTAGAGCGGTGCTGATTGTTTCAATGTCTCTCATTTCTCCGACCATTATAACATCGGCGTCTTCGCGGAAAGTGGCCCGGAGAGCGGTATGAAAATCCGTAGCGTCCTGAAACACTTCTCTTTGATCAATGATGCACATATCCGGCTCAAAAAGATATTCGATCGGATCTTCAATGGTAATGATGTGATCCTGCCGATTATGATTGATATAGTCTATAATAGCAGCCAGAGTCGTGGACTTTCCGTGGCCGCATGGGCCGGTAGCCAGCACGAAACCCTGCGAATACTTGGTGATATCATAAAGGACTGTCGGAAGATTAAGCTCATCCAGCGTCCGTATTTTTGAAGGAATCATGCGGAACGCGGCGCTCAACATTCCTCTTTGGAAAAATATATTGGACCGGAAGCGTGCTTTCCCGTGAAGATCAATGGAAAAATCAATCTGTTTCTCCTTGTTGAGACGGATTTTCTGCTCGTCGTTGAGAATTGCTTCTACAATCTGGGCAATTTCTTTGTCCGTAAGTTTGTTCTGGCCCGAAATGGGATAGAGCTTGCCGTCAACCCGCAAAGTGGGCGGTCTTCCGGGATTCAAATGCAAATCTGACGCTCCCTGCTGAGCCACCATCTCAAGATAACTGTGGAACTTTGCTTCGGTTTGAGATTTGTTTTCCATATGCTGTAATGCGAATCAACGAATGAATGCCAATCAACGAATTGCGAATATTATTCGTAGATTAGTGATTAGTTGATTAGTATAAGATTTGTAGATTAGTATTATAATTATTCCCCTAGAGCTTTTTCAATTTTTTCAATCACTTCAGCCGGCGTAAAATGAGATTTAATGAGATAATCCTCTACTCCTGATTTCCGAAACTTATCAATGCTGTCTTTTTCACCGACATTAGTCAGAAGTATAACAGGAATATTTTTCCAGCCGGGATTTTTCCTTAATTCTTCAAGCATTTCAAACCCATCCATGATTGGCATAACGATATCCAGCAAAATGAGATCGGGCGTGCTTTCTTTAACCATAGAAATGCCGTCCCGACCGTTTTGGGCAATACGCACTTCGTGGCCCATTTCCAAAAGCTTCGTCGAATATACCTCGGCTACAAAGTTATCGTCCTCCACAATCAGTATTCTTTTCTTTTCCATTGTAATTCAATTATACACCTGGGTCGTAAAAATACCTATTCAATTTCCAGAGATTCCTCCTCTGTGGCTCTTTCCAGCTCTTCCATGGTAGTCACTCCCTTGAGAACCTTCAAAATCCCGTCTTGCTTCATCTTTATCATACCCTGCTTTTTGGCCAATTTCCTCAATTCGTCTTCGTCCACTTTTTCGCCCAGCAAATTGACTATTTCGTCATTAACCTCAAGAACTTCAAATATTCCAACCCTTCCTTTGAATCCGGATCCTCCGCATTTGGGACATCCTCCCCCCTTCCAAGCCCGGAACTCTTTTGGTGAAACTAGTCCTTTTTTTTGGTCGCCGGGTATTTGACTCAGATTCTTTTCAATAGTCTCTTTCATGGACTCGGAGACTTTTATTTCCTTCTTGCAAAATTCACAAATTTTTCTCACGAGTCTCTGGCCGGCAACCACTCTCAATGATGAGGCAATCAGAAAGGGTTCAACGCCCATATCCACCAGTCTCGGGATGGCTCCAAGAGCATCATTTGTATGAAGCGTAGAAAGCACAATGTGCCCCGTAAGGGCGGCGTGGACACCCAGTTCCGCAGTCTCCTTGTCGCGGATCTCGCCGACCATGATAATGTCCGGATCCTGGCGCAAAATAGAACGCAAACCCGAAGCGAAAGTATAGCCGATCTCCGGCTTCACCTGACTCTGGTTGATGCCCTCGAGAGCGTATTCAACCGGATCCTCGAGTGTGACAATGTTGACTCCTTCTTTATTTAAAATCTTGAGAATCGCGTACAGCGTAGTCGATTTTCCGGAACCAGTGGGGCCCGTTATCAGAATCATGCCGTATGGTTCAAGAATATTCTCTTTGATAATGCTATAGTTCCTTCCGGACACCCCGAGATTTTCAAGGTCAATGAGACCCTTCTCTTTATCGAGAACTCTCATCACCACTTTCTCTCCCATTGATACCGGAAGCGATGATACTCGAAGGTCGATCTGCTTGCCTTTTTCTATGATGCGAAATCTCCCATCCTGGGGTTTTCTTTTCTCGTCTATTTTCAGATTTGATAGTATTTTTATTCTCGATACGACAGCCGGGCCTATTTTTTTGGGAAGAATCAGTGAGTTGTGAAGTATCCCGTCCTGCCGGTATCGAACCCGCACTTTGTCTTCCAGTGGTTCAATATGAATGTCGCTCGCCAGCCCTTCAATTGCGTTTCGCAGTATCACTTCAACAATTTTCGCCACCGGAGCGTCCCGAAGGAGTTCTTCGCCCTCTCCCCCTTTTTTCTTCCCCAATTCGATTATCTTTTCCTTTTCGACTTTTTCTTGCTCGCTCAAGGACTCTAGCGCTTTCGTTATGGTAAAAGTCGGACTGGTGTAGGCCTCTATAGCTTTCTTGAAGTCTTCTTCGGATATGCTTATAACCTCAATCGAGAGCTGGTTTTTTTCCGCGATAAATTGAAGAGCATTCTGAACTTCCATGCTATCTGCGTCCAAAACCCCCATTCTTAAAGTGTCCCCGTCTTTTTCGAGAGGGACGAAATGATACTGTTTGGCGGCTTCGTAGGGGACAATTCCTATCACTTCTGGTGAAATCTTGATTTTTTCCCAGTCTATCTTCTCCTCCTGAACGGTGCTCGTGTTTTTTTTATTTTCTTCCATTTCGAGTTTACTCTGTTTAAATTGAAAAGAACTCCCCGCAATTCAGCAAGAATGCTTGGAAGCGGGATAAATCATGGCTTGAAAATATTCCGCTCCCCGTCTTCAGCGACAACGGGCTCTTCATATAGTGTATATATTATGCTTCCCAGTTCTTCTATTATTTCGTAGTCATACTTTCCACTACCTACAAGAGTATCAATGGTTTCTCTCCCGGATACACTATTTTTTTCTTTATCAAAAATCTGAATATTTACTGAAACGTCCAAGACGTCTACCCCCCCTTGTTCGGGCGAATTTGCGGCGCCCTGTTTTTGAGAATTTATATCCACTGTCCGGACATTGGCTATCCGATTGGTATCCGCTAAATAGCCCAGAAACGTAAGCAACTGATCCCAACTTGAACTGATCGACAAATCCACTCCAATTTCACCCGCGCAAGAAGTAGTTGCGCCCGTCGTCGATCCGGAAGCGTCAATCGGCATTGTAGCGTCTGTTTCCGCGCTCATTGAGGAAGAAGGAGTTGTCCCGCTCCCAGCCGATGCGCCCCCTGTGCCCGCTTGAGAAACGGCAGAGTTTCCCCGAGCGCCGGCACAAATTTTTGAAATGGTTGCTGATCCTGTGCCGCTACCACTTGCCGATATCTCCTTGACGAGAACCCCGCTTCTGCTTGCCCTAGCGTACATTTCGTCAATATAAGTATCTAGCCTTTCGTCTTCCGGTAGAGCATTGAGTACCATTGCCTTGTCATCTCCCATTTCTTCCAATTCGGCTTTGAGGGAGGTCAGCATAGCCGTCTGGCTCCGGAGCTCTTCCAGACGACTCTTGCTCTCATCAAGAGCAGTCCTGGTACTTCTTATATTAGAAAAGGCCGGCTTGATGAACATAACGGCTATTAGCAGAACCAATGCCAGTGAGAGCGGGAGGACAAGCACTTTGATACCGAGCGATTTTTTTATCATTTTATTTTATTATTTTTTTATTTGGGAACCTATTCCTGGCCATCCCTCTTCAGCGAATCTCCATTGATAGTGAAGCTGGCATCGAAAGACACTCTCCCTTCTTCTTCTTTCGCACCTTCGAATTCAATCGAACTTGCCCCCGGAAAACTACGAAGGAGAATTAATTGCTTGGCAAGAACATCGTAATTTGGCGCGGAGCCTGAAATCTTTACGGAATCTGCGTTTTCTTCCCCTGCAAAATTATTCAAAACAACCTCGGGAAGTATGAATTTGCTGAAATCTTTCATGTAATCGCTCCAATAATAGTGTTCCTGGACAACTTTGCCTAATATTTCAACTCTTTCTTGAAAATCGGCCACATCGGCATAGATGGGACCGCTGATTTTTGCCTGCTCTATTTGAATGGCCGCGTCAGCGGCTTCTTTCTCTTGAGAATATTTATTATTCAAAAAAACAATACCCCCGTAGACCGCCATGGTTATGAGCAGTAATCCAAGAGAAAGAAAAAGGCTGGTTTTTCCGGATACAATTTCTTTTTTTTCAGCCTCCGGAGAAACTAAATTGATGTTTGTTACCATTTTTGTTTGTTAATTTTGAATCCCGCGCACAGCATAAAGAATACTTTTGCTCCGTGTAATTCTTAAATAGTATTATTTACTGATTAATTTTACCATTTTTTTGTTTTGTCATCAAACCGGCCGTTTGATAACTGTTATCCTTCCAAGCCCCGCATCGCTAATCCGAGAGCAACGGTTAGTTCCGGCGCAACATCTTCAACAATCGGCTGGTATTTTTTTTCCACGCCTACTCTCGCCAGAGAATTTCCAATTTGGCAGTCCATTGACAATTGACCGGAAAAATACTCTTTAATGGTCTTCATTTTGGAAGTTCCGCCAGTGAGCAGCACTTTGTCTATTTTTTTAAGGGAATTCTTTTTGTGATACAGTTCCCGGATACGCTTGACTTCATCGACGATCATTCCCAAAACCGGAGTTACCAGAGTCGCGTTTCTGTCATTAATATCCTGCAGATTTATCTTTCCCGATTTCTTTATTTTATCAGCCCGCTTGGTATCAATTCCCAGGCCGCTGGCAATAGCTCGCGACATTTCAAGGCCCCCTATATCAATGCTCCGCGTCACTCTGACGACTCCGTCACTCACGATAGTAAAATCAGTGGCTCGAGCACCTATGTTGGCTATGAGAAAAGTGCCCTTGTCATTGCCGACGAGACATCTGGTCACAGCAAAATTCTCGATTTCCATTGCGGAAAGGCCCAGTTGGGTCTTCTGGGCTATGCTTTTTAGGTTGGCAACGGAATTCTTGGGCACGCTTACTACCATAATTTGAAGCCTGCTTCCTCTTTTGGCCGCCTGCGATCCTTCTACTGCCCTTTGTTGATAACTGCCGATTATTTCCCAACCTAGGCTAACTTCTTCAATTGGAGTTGGGATATATTTTCCGGCCTCAAATTTGACAGCCTGTTCTATTTCAGATTCCGGCATTTCAGGCAGATCAATAAATGTAATCAGAGCCAAAAAACCGGGGATCGCCAATACGGATTTTTTGGTGCTAAAACTGCCTTCTCTGAAGACAGCAGTAACAGCCTCGGTCGTCAAACCATCCAGCAATTCCAGTCCCCTGGACTGCAAAAAGGTCCCGGCGTCAAGAAACATTGAATAATTCGTCAAAACGGGCACATTGTTCTCTTTCTTAAGTTCGACGATTTTGACACCCGTAGTGCCAATATCTACGCCCAGACATCGATTTTTTGGAGCGAAAAGCCCGACTAATCCTTCAAACATAAAAGCGCACCGGTGAAACAAACCAGCTTACCGGTCGAATTATTCGTTAACATAAACATTATGGAAAACTCGCATAAAGGCTTCATTTTTGTGTTTGTATTTGACACTGCTAATTCTACCACATTTTTAGTCTGTCAACAATACCGCTTGAGAAATTACCCTTTTGTGTGATAAAATTGAGAAAATACCTGAAATACCTGAAAAAAAGTGCTTTTTTTATCTTGGCTTAAAAAAAATTTTCTCGAAACTCTTTTTCCCGTCTACTGCCTTTCTTGCGAAAATGAATCCGGAGATTGGATTTGCGAAAAGTGCCTGGCGCGAATTGAAATCGTTGATCAGCAAATCTGCCCTGTTTGCGAGAGGGAACATATTCCGCAAGGAAAATTGTGCCCATCCTGCAAGAGGCGGCGTGAATCATTCTTAGACGCACTGACGGTTGCCGTTTCATACCAAAATCCGGTAGTAAAGCAATCAATTCACTACATGAAATACCGCTTTATTCAAAACTTGGCCGATCCGCTGGCTCGAATAATGATAAAATCTATCCAAAAAAATGATCTTCCTCTTCCGCATTTCATAGTGCCGGTTCCTTTGCACCGCAGAAGATTGCGGTGGAGAGGCTTCAATCAGAGTCAAATCTTGGCTGAAAAAATTTCAGACAGCTTGGTGCCCCTGTATGAAATCCCCGTCGGCAATTTTCTGGAACGCCAAAAATGCAACAAGCCGCAAATGGAAATCAAACAATATAAAGAAAGAATCAGCAACGTAAAGAACGCATTCAAATGGATATCCGGCTCACCAAATTTATGCGGAAAGTCCGTTCTTCTCGTGGACGACATAGCCACAACCGGCGCTACTCTCCAAGAGTGCGCCAGGATTCTCAAAGAAAACGGCACCAGGAAAATAATGGTAGCAGTCGTTGCCCGCCAGACGATGAAGCAATGACTTGATAATATGGCAAAAATGACCTATTCTTTGATAGTTGTGATGGCTGCGCGCACTGAATGGAATCGTTCGCTACCGAAGGATTGAGCCGTCAGAAGCAACATTTACAATTTATTTATAAACTGGAGAGGTGGCTGAGTGGTTGAAAGCAGTCCCGCCGGCTTGGCGGGATTGAGCCCTCGGTAACTTCGTTAACAACAAAAAATAATGGAGAGGTGGCTGAGTGGTTGAAAGCAG
>CAZFIH010000003.1:28785-41870 GCA_964519445.1 uncultured Bdellovibrionales bacterium
GTAACTTCGTTAACAACAAAAAATAATGGAGAGGTGGCTGAGTGGTTGAAAGCAGCAGCCTGCTAAGCTGTTGAGTCTTAACAGGCTCCGTGGGTTCGAATCCCACCCTCTCCGAAATTAGGATTCGAACGGGAAAGGGGTCGGGAAAACGGGAGTTTTCCCGTGGCGGAAGCATTGAAACCGCAGGGTTTCAAAACTCTCGAAGAGAGTTGTTTAATTCCCGCCCTCTCCGAAATTATTGGAGGAGTGGCAGAGCGGCTGAATGCACCGGTCTTGAAAACCGGAGTACCAGAAATGGTACCGGGGGTTCAAATCCCTCCTCCTCCGCTTTCTTACGGGGTCGAGAAAAACTGCAGTATCCGAAAGGATACCGGGGGTTCGAATCCCTCTCCCGCCGCCGACACCCATAACAAAAATAAATGGACATAGCCAAGTCAAAAAAAGCCAAGCCGGATCAACGCCATTTCCAGAAACTGACAAGGAGGGAGGATACGGTTACACCCGCAGACCAAAATGAAGAGCCAAATTTTTCCTGGGAAGCACCCGAATACGAGCACTTCGAAAAAACCCCCAGATGGTATTGGGTCACTGGAGGAATTCTTCTGGCAATAATCGCCTACGCGCTGATAACGAATGCCATATTAATGGCTATCACTTTTCTTTTGATCGGAATGCTGGCCTATATATACGCCGAAAGGGAACCGCGAACTATTCAAATGGAAATTGACTCCAAGGGGATAAAAGTCGATGACTACTTCTATGAGCATGATGATTTGAAAAGTTTCTGGATTTTCTACGATGTGGAAGATAATTTCAAGATTTTGAGCCTTCACAGCAAAAAAACTTTTCTTCCCTATATTCACGTCCCTATCGGTGATACCAATCCAATCCTCCTTCGCGAAGTACTCGTTCACTATCTTCCGGAAATCAAGCAGGAGCTTTCTATTATGGAGAGAATGGAGAGAATGATTGGACTCTGAATGTCCTTCATAGTTCAACGGATAAAACATGTGTCCGGCACCAATTTCGTTTCGCCCAATGGGAGAGTAAACTTGCGGAGTTATTATGTCCCCGTAGCTCAGTTGGATAGAGCGCAACCTTGCGGAGGTTGAGGCCAGAGGTTCAAGTCCTCTCGGGGACGCAATAGATCTCCATCTTAATTCAGTTCGAATTTTACCCGCCGAAGCGACATTGACGGCGGGCCTGCCAAGAACACAATATGCAAAACAATCTTCTCATCCCTGTTTCTCAAATTTCCTTCATAGAAAAAAAATATCTTCCCAAGCTGAAACAGCTCGGCATCGAAACTGTCCGGGATTTTTTATATTTCTTCCCTCACCGCTATGATGATTTCTCTAAATTAACCAAAATCCAAAGCTTGAAAATCAGCGAAATTGCTACGATCATTGCCGAAGTAAAGTCCATCGAGAACATCCGTACTTGGAAAAAACGAATGGCTATCACTGAAGCGCTGGCTGAAGACGAAACCGGGTCAGTGAGAATCGTTTGGTTCAATCAACCTTTTCTAATCAAAAATATTAAAGCCGGACACGGTTATCGTTTCAGCGGGAAGCTTAATCTGGACAATAGCGGGGTTTATCTTTCCAATCCTTCATATGAACTGGCCAAAAGGACACCCACCAACACCGGACGACTGGTTCCGGTTTATCCGGAAACGCGCGGGATCACTTCCCGCTGGCTCCGCTGGAAGATAAGCCAGCTCCTCGAAAAATTCCTGTATGAAATTCCGGAAATAATTCCTCGAGCTATCCTCAAGAGGCAAAATTTAATCGGTGCCCAAAATGCCATTCGAGAGTTCCATTTTCCTTCCGGGCTCGAAAACATAAAAGCCGCCCAAAAAAGAATGGCTTTTGAGGAAATGTTTCTCATCCAGCTTGTTTCCGTCCGGACAAGAAAAAACTGGGAAGAAAGCAAAGCCGTTTCAACAAAATTCAACAAAAAACTAATCAAAGATTTCGTTGAATCCCTGCCATTCAAACTAACCGACGCCCAGAGAAAATCGTCTTTTCAAATTTTGAGAGATATCGAAAAACCGCATCCGATGAACAGGCTTCTCGAGGGAGACGTTGGCTCGGGAAAAACAGTTGTGGCGGCCATCGCTGCGCTCGAAGTGATGATGGCCGGTTGCCAAACGGCTATTATGGCCCCGACCGAAGTGCTCGCCCGCCAGCACTTCGAAACTTTCGGAAAAGTGCTCAAGGGCTTCTCGCGGAAAATCGGGCTTCTTATTTCCTCCGAAACGAGGACCTTCTGGAAAAAAAACACTCGAAAAAATTTTCTCGGGAAAATCCGGCGAGGGGATATAAAAATTCTTATCGGAACCCACGCTCTTATTCAAAAGTCAGTGGAGTTCAAAAATCTCGCCCTGGTCATTATCGACGAACAGCACCGCTTCGGCGTGGAACAAAGGGCCCGGCTCCAGAAAGCAGCCGCGGATCTCAAGGACGGCAAAAAAAATACCGTTCCCCATCTCCTTTCCATGACTGCTACTCCTATTCCCCGCACCCTTGCGCTCGCTTTTTACGGAAACTTAGATCTATCTATTTTGGACGAGCTTCCTAAGGGAAGGAAAAAAATCGAAACGGAAATCGTGACGCCTGCCAACCGAGAGAAGGTTTATAATTTTATCCGCGGGGAAATAAAAAAAGGGCGCCAGGTTTTTTTTATTTTTCCGCTCATCGAAGAATCGGAAAAAATTGAAGGAAAAGCAGCCACGAAAGAATACGAAAGGCTATCAAAAGAAATTTTTCCGGATCTCAAAATCGGGCTTCTTCACGGACGAATGAAGCCAAAGGACAAAGAGGAAGTTATGAAAGATTTCAAAGAAAAAAAATTTGATATCCTTGTTTCAACTTCAGTTATTGAAGTCGGTGTGGATGTTCCCAGCGCGACTATAATGGTTATTGAAGGATCGGAGCGATTCGGGCTTGCCCAGCTTCACCAGTTCCGGGGCCGCGTTGGAAGAAGCAAATATCAATCCTATTGTTTTTTGTTTACCGAATCTCCTTCAAAAATAACTAATCAACGCTTAAAGGCTCTCATCGAATCTGAAGACGGTTTCAAGCTGGCTGAAAAGGACCTCGAGATCCGCGGTCCGGGCCAATTCATCGGCACTCGCCAGTCCGGCCTCGCCGACGCGGCTATGCGGCATCTCTCGGACGTGAAACTCATCCAGCAGGCCCGGATTGAGGCCCAAAGCCTCTTTGAATTCGATCCAAAACTAAAACAATTTCCCGTCTTGAAAGAAACTCTGGAAAAATTTGATAAAAACATCCACCTAGAGTAATAGAACTTCATAGACAATAATATTGCTATAGCAATATTATTGTCTATGGTTCTTTTTTTTCAGCTGTTTCTGTAAAAAAAACGACACTGCTATAGAGTCGTTTTTCTTGTTTCCCTCATCTGAGTTCGCTAGGTCTCAAAAATGAGTTAACGAACTCGGATCAAGGATTATCTCACAAAGAGAATGATGAACCCCGTACCAAAGTCAGATATTTTCCGCTGACATCAATATAATCATCACCAGAAAATTATTATCGAACTTTGGTACGGGGTGAAGAGAAGATTCATCGGCCGTGACGCTCATGGAGAGTTGCAAAGAACTTTATATAATTCCCAGAGCAATCTTTAGCTTTTGAAATCCTCCCCTCCATCATACTTCGTGCGAAAAGGCCTAATTTTCAAATAACTGCCAATTATAGCAGATTTCAAGCCGGCTGTCAATCCTTGGCACGCTCCGCGAAAACATAGCTAAAATATGCTTTTTATAAGCCTTAAAGAAGACTTTTTTTACAAAGGTTCGACCTTTTCCTCCCGACGTTTCTGTCGGGATTCCTCAAGGTCAAAATCGTGCCAATTCCCCAAGGTTGAACCTTAGATCGAAAACCTCCACAAATATTGCTTGCAGTGTTTGGCATAATCAATACCAATCCTCTTTGATTTTTTTGCCTCCAAGAGCTTAGCTCTTGGAGATTTATTTTCCAGCCACAACTTCTCGCCTTTCGTCAAATCCCAATCGTTTAGTTTTTTGTCTATTTTCATAAATCGGCACAGTTTTCCGGGGCCGTCTAATTTTTCATCCAAAGCCAAGCTTTTTTTGCTTCCCGACTGTCGTCGGGAACCTTCTAAAGCTCGGCTTTCTTCAATATTTGCGAGTCCTCTTATTAAAACAGCGGCCGGGAAATCTTTCTTTTCGGTGACGATGTTGAGGCAATGGTACATTCCGTAAATCATATAGACATAAGCGTGCCCCGGCTCGCCAAACATCACTTCCGTTCTCGGTGTTCGGCCCCGCGAGGCGTGGCAGGCGAGGTCGTCTTCTCCATGATAGGCCTCAACTTCCGTAATCATCCCCCGCCAAATTTTTCCCCGATATTCCCGAACCAAAAAACAACCGAGAAGATCTCGGGCGACGGTGAGCGTGTTTCGGGAGTAGAATTTTCGGGAAAGTATTTTCATCGAGCTACGAATTCAAGGTTCGACCTTTCCCTTGTCGGATAAATCCTCCAATTCCTCAAGGTCGAACCTTAAGCACGTTTCGTCCTCACAGCCTTTTCATAAATTTCGAGCATCTTCTTTGCACAAATTCGCGCTGTGTATTTTTCCCTCGCAATATCTCCCGCTCGTTCGCCAAATTTCTTCCGCAAATCTTCATCATCAATCAATTTCTGTACCGCCTCGGAAAATTCTTTCTTGTTCTCCGGAACCAAAAATCCCGTTTCGCCGTCCTCGACAATATCCTTTGCTCCCGTTGCCCGCACCGCGACGATCGGCAGTCCGGAATACATCGCTTCGGTGAGAATCATTCCCTGGGTTTCTGATTTGGAAGCGTAGACGAAGATATCTCCCGCAGCGAAGTAATTTTTCTTCTTATTTCCTGGGACAATCCCAATGAAAATAACTTTCTTTCTTAGTCCGCTTTTATGAACTATGTCTTTCAATTTGTTTTCAATGTTGCCTTCCCCGCAAATCATAAACTTTACGTTTTTATTTTTCCTTAGGTTATCCAGGACTGCTTCGAGTAAAAATTCCGCGTTCTTTTCCGCTGTCAATCGGGAAACCAGAGTAAGCAATATCTCATCGTCTCTAATACTGTGTTTCTTTCTAATACTCAACCCGTCCTGATTTTCAAATTGCTCCTCGTCCACTCCCGTTGGAATGGCGGTGATATTCGGATTGGTGACACCCCAGCCCCTGATTATTTCCCCGACAGAAGGCGTGGGAACAATCACTTGATTGCAACGATTGGCATAATTCCTCGCGTTCCGGATCGCCCACCAAGCAACCAGCTGTCGCGGGACAAAAGGAACAAAATGGGCGTACTGGTCATAGAGCGTATGCCAGGTGAAAACAAGAGGAATGTTTTTTCTTTTCGCCCATCTCTTGGCAGCTGAACCGAGGAGATTTGGATGCTGGGAGTGGATTATGTCCAGATCCAAGTTCTTCAAAACCTCGTTCATTTTCCCCGAGTACGGAATAGCAATTGGGAATTTTATTTTTATATTCGTCTCAACCGATGGATAGCGAAAAACATTTTCGTTCTCGTCTCGATATCCTTTCCATCTGGGAACAAAAATATACATTTTATGGCCTGATTTCTCAAATTCTTTTCGAAAACTTTCCACGGAACCCGAGACGCCGAAAGGATTGGGAAGATAGTTGTTTGTGAAAACTCCTATTTTCATTGAGATTTTTCCTTACTAAAGCTCAACTTTAGTCAATCTTTACTTTAGAAATAAATTCGGCGATTTTTTCCTTAACCTCTTCCCTGTCCATGAACACGTGATAGACATTTTCGATCCAGAAAATTTCCTTCTTTTTCGATTTTATCCCGTCCAAAATTATCCGGGGAGATTTTTTCGAAACCATGTGATCGGTCGTTGACTGCAAGATAAGAAGCGGTTTTTTTATCCGTGGCAGGAACTTGAAAAGCTCGTCAGAAAGATCCATCGCGGTCTTGGCGCTTTCGACGGGATAATAGGTGTATACTTCTCTTTTCCCCCTTTTTTTGCGGGCCCAGGGAGGATAATATTTTCGCCGATAGGTCTTTGTGAGACCCATGAAAAAAATTGAAAGCTTGGCCAGATTGTGAAGTTTGTATTTTACCGCCGGACCCATAGCAAAAATACCGGCCACGCTTTCTTCCTCCGAAAGCATGAGGGTGATGTTTCCTCCCATTGAAATGCCGCCGACAAAAATTTTCGATGAATTCTCTTTTAATTTTTCAAGGGCTTTTTGGGCATCTTCCAGCCAATCCTGCCAAGTCACTCCCAAGAGATCTTCCGGTTTCGTGCCGTGCCCCCGAAGAACCGGGGCATAAACCGTATAGCCAAGCGAGTTCAGGTATTTGCCAAGCGGGAAAAGCTCCTTCGTGTAAGATGTCCAGCCGTGAAGAAGCAAGATACCGACATCGCTATCGCCCTCAAGAAAAAAAGATTTTTGTTTCTTGTCCATAAAATCAACTAAAATATCTCGCCCCAAAGCACTCTTTCCGTTCTTCGCGGGCGCGGTTCCTCATTTTCATCTTTCTTTTCCTCGTCTTTTTTTTCAGCCTTCTTTTCTTTTTCAAAGTCGGGCTGAATTTCCTTAAGCTCAAGCTCGAACAGCTTGAGGCGATAGCTAAATGAGTGAACAGATACGAGATTAAACTTCGACCGGATGTCAAAAGGAATATCCTCGTAACCGTCGATGTCTGATGTCATCGCGAAGTAGAGCTTCGATCGATCATTGTCGCTCCTTGTTATAAGCCCGTAATCAACGACTGGCTCGGCCTCGAGATAATATTGAACGGGAACCCGATAAGTCATGCTTCCATAAAGCTCAAAGCTTTTTCCTTCTTCGTCGCTTCTCTTCCGGAGATAATCAGCCAAATTTTTGAGTTGCGAGGCTGTCACGTTCCGGATTTGCTTGATGACCAAGACTCTGCCGGTGAAAGACTTGGGATCCTTTTCCTTGGCAAGTCCCTGATACCAAGCGCAGGTCGCTTCACCGTTAAGAGCCATCGTCGAAATAAAAACAGCTCCGGCCAAAAGATAGCCGACTGCGCGCCATTTTTTCCATTCAAAAAGCCACTCGAACCAAAAGGCAAAAAAAACGAAAGGCAGAAAGAAAACAGGAAAGAAAAAACGAGTCCGGATTTGAAAAGCAAACGGAATCAACAATACAAAAAAACCAAAGAACCAGACAAGGATGATTCTAAGAAAAGCCTTTTTGTTCCCGTTTTTTTCTTCTTTATATTTCCAAAATACCTTTAGAAGGGTGGCGAAAATCAATAATAATCCGGCGACCATAGACGCTTTGCCCGTCCGGCTCGCGTAAGAAGTTGAATAAAGCGTGTAGTAATTTCCATGATTAACAAAATTCTGGAAAAATTTCTGCGACCAGGAATATTCTTCCTGGGGCTTGTTCTTTAGGGCGAATATAAACTGTTCAATATTGTCACCCCCCGTTTGAAGATCGCTCAAAATCATCGGGGAATAGAGAATGAGCAGGATCAGAAACACTAATCCCGCCGCCTTCCAGTTCATTTTTTTTATTCCTCCGTTCCAAACGAAAAAAAAGGCGATTGCTATGGGAAGGGTCACAAACACCAGAAAATGCAGCTGACTTGCTATCCCCCATCCCAATGCCGCCAATCCGAGCCACGCATATTTCCACCGCGTATCGACGGAACGGAAAAATTTCAAAAGAGCGAAGAAGGTAAGCAGAGTCCAAAAAGGAATAGAGTTTGGATTCCAGGCGAATCTTGAATATTGGATAGCTATGAAGCTAGCGGCATACATTGCCGCTCCGATCAAGGAGGCTGGTTTTCTAAAATATAAACGCAGAAAGTAATAAAAAAGAGAAATTCCCAAAATTGAAAAAAGAAAATCCGGATAGGCCATGACTGCCGGGCCGGTGGAGCCGAAAATCTTGGCGGAAATATATTCGAAGTAATAAAAAACCGGTCCCAGCCGCAAGAAAGTGCCGGCCGCCCGCGGCCCCAGAAGCGGCAGTTCTGCCGCGCCGTTTTCGACTGCTTCCCGGATCAATTTCGCGTCCCGCCCCTGATCCATGGCGAAAAAAAGCCAGTCGGAAAAATGGAAGGAGCGGATAAAAATAGCCAGGATAACAACAATCAAAAGAATAATCAGATCCCAATTTTTTTTGAAGTCCAATCTCTTCATTTTTTTTCATAATACAAGACATCACCGCGCAAGTGAAGCAATTTCCAAAAACAAACGGGCGCTCTCAATATTCTAAACTATTTCTTCCTTTTTTCGCCGAATGAATCCGGCCCAGTCCTGAACGAAGCGTACAAATACCTTGAAAGGCGCTTCAATGAAGACGTCAAAGATAAAGAGAAAAATATTCACTCTCGAGAAATTGACCGACATCCATTTTCCGAGCCGGACGAAAGGCAGAAAGAGGGTATCGAGAAGCGTGGAAATTACGCCTTCTTTCTCTTTGACAACCACCAAATCACGGATAGGCTGGCGGACCAAGGCGCTGAAAAAGCTCACCAGACTGAAAAGAAAGAGAAATATGAGAATAGCCAGAACATCGAATTGAAGGAAAGTCAAAATCCACACAGCCAATCCGAAGGATAGGGCGAAGGTGAGAAAAAAGAACAAATTGAGGAAAATTTCGGAAAATTTTTGTTCTTCACGAATACTGACGACAATCATGCCTTCCGGCTGATCGTTCTCGTAGGCAATTCTTTTGACTCCTTCGGCTATTTTTTTCGAATTTCTCCCGCTCGGTTTGGAGACCGTGGCGGAAAGGCTAATCAAAAAAAGCGGCGGAAAAATCAAATTGACGACAATCGGAAGCCAGTCTACCTCTCCGAGAATATATCTGGCATAGGGATATTCCACGAAGACCGCCAGCAGGACTTTTGTTATAACGAGAAAAAAAAGGCTCCGTCTCACTCTCTTTCTGAATTTTTTCATTTCTCGATCATATATTTCATCGCATGAGAGCTGGACAGAAAATTTCAAAGCTTCCGGATCCCGGACGATCGCTTCCGCCTTGGCAGGATTTCTCAAGACAGTTTCGTAAAAAATATTGAAGTAGAGAGCTGTTCTTTTTATGGCCGCGGTAATTCTGAAAATTATCGGCTGGAGGACTATTTTCTCAATTTTCCTCCGGGTTCCAATGATTTCATCGGCACTCACTTCGCGAGCCGTCTTTTCCTGAAACCATTCCGGAAGAAAAAGTTTTAGCAGTACATAGCTAAGGGTAATATTGTCGACTTTCATGATGGATCGAAGACTCGAGAGATACACCAAAACATCCCGATCCGGAAAACGTGCCTGATCCCGAATCACGAGCTTTTCTTCAACAGACCTGAAAAGAGCTCTCACCAGAGCTTTTCTCACTGGCTGGGGAAAAAGGATTTCTTCGATTTCGCAGGCGGCTATACTGACTAGCCATCGGCGAACTTCAATATTATATATATCAGAAAAAATATCTCGATATTTTGAAATCGCCCTCCTTATTTTTTCTCTTTTTCCGCCTTGAGCCTGCTCCCGGGTCAAATAACCGGCCATAGCCAGCTCATTGAGAAACGTTCCCGTGAAATCACTCTGTCTCCATTCAATAATGAGGTTGCGCTTGAGGATCCTCTCGATGGCGCTTCTTTTGATCAAGTGATCGTCTTTGTACTCGATGAGTTGGCGCACTCTTTCATAAAAAAGAGCCATGCTTTCACTGGCATCCTCAAAATCAGCCGTTTCATCCGGTTTTTCCTCGGGAAGCCCTTCTGTTTTTTTCATCTCCGACTGAAAAACTTCCAGAAAATCGTCAATGGGTTTTGAAATTTTTGCCTTCGTTTCTTCCATGGTTAGCTCCACTCACGAGCATTTATCGGTTATCCATTCTAGCATCTCAAGTTCGAAAAGGGCAAATCATTGACTAATTCTTGATTTTTCATTATTATGACCGCTGTAGTTTCTCATGGCCCCTTCGTCTAGTGGTTAGGACTACGGGTTTTCAATCCGTCAACAGGGGTTCGATTCCCCTAGGGGCTACGGTCTCGAAAAAATCCTCCCTTGACAAAATATTGCAAAAAACCCACTATTTTGGTAGGATTTGAAAAGTCGAATCAAAAAATTATAATTAACGCTTCACACGAATGAAGAAAAAAGAACTCGTCGAAGCCATTATGGAAAAGACCCAGATGGCAAAAAAAGACGTCCTGGCTGTTCTTGAAGCCATGGCTGATGTTGTGCGATCCAATGTCACCAAAGAGCCGGTCGAAATCCCGACTCTGGTCAAAATCGAGAAAAAGCACCGCGCCGCTCGCCAAGGCCGCAATCCAATGACCGGGGAAACTATCCAAATTCCGGCCAAAACCGTTCTCAAGGCCCGGGTCTTGAAAAAACTCAAGGACGCGGTTATGAAATAGTTTCGGACTCATTTTTCGAAAACAAAAAATCCCTCCATGATCGGCGGGGTTTTTTGTTTGCCCCGAATCAAAAATCCATCAATAGGCCAGGCATTGACGATTAGCCGAAAAGCCTGATAAGCACTTTTTGGTGCGGGGTCTTTGCTGTATAATGATTTCATGCTAATACTCGCTATCGAAACATCCTGCGATGAAACAGCCGTGGCTCTCGTAAAAACCGAAAAAGAAGCTTTTTTCGTCGTGGATGAATACGTCTCCTCTCAATTCAAAGTTCACTCTCCTTTTGGGGGAGTGGTTCCCAATCTAGCCGCCCGTGAACACTTGAAAAATCTCCCCGTGCTCCTTGAGAAAATAATCAAAAAAAACAAAATCAAAAAAAGAGACATTGACCTCATTACCGTCACTCAAGGACCCGGTCTTATTCCCGCTCTTCTCATTGGCACGAATTCAGCCAAAGCTCTTTCCTATGCCTGGAAAAAGCCGCTCATCGGAGTTCACCATATTGAAGGACACATATACGCGAACTTCGTTCGCGAAAATTCCAAATCCCAAAAAACAAATTCCAAACACGAGGAAAAAATTAAATTTCCTCTTTTGGCCCTCATTGTCTCCGGCGGACATACCGAATTAATCCTGATGAAAAAGCACCTCGGTTACAGGATAATTGGACAAACGCTTGATGATGCCGCAGGGGAAGCATTTGACAAGGTCGCTAAAATTTTGGGACTGGGTTATCCGGGAGGACCGGCTGTCTCCTCTTGCGCGGAGAAGCTCCAAAGCCCAAATTACAAATCTCAAATAAAATCCAATCTCAATTCACAATTCTCGCTTCCAAGGCCGATGATAAAATCAAAAGACTTGAACTTTTCATTTTCCGGGCTGAAAACGGCTGTCCTATATACTGTTCGGGACAACCCAAAGATTTTGAAAGACAAAAAGTTGATCACCGAACTTTGCGGTGAATTCCAGCAAGCAGTGGTTGATGTTTTGGTGGCCAAAACCATGAAAGCCGCCAAAAAATACAAGCCAAAAACAATTCTTCTTGGCGGTGGAGTTTCAGCCAACAAAGAACTTCGTCGGCAGTTGGGCCAGGCGATTAAAAATAATATCCCAACTACCAATTACAAATTACCAATTACAAAATACTCTCTTGACAACGCCGCCATGATTGCCGTTGTGGGTTATTTTAAATATAAAATGGCCAAAAACAAAAAAGTTTTCCAAAATAATTGGAAAAAAATGGAGGCGGATGCCAGCCTAAAACTATAACTATGCTAAAAACAATTCTCAAAGCCGGATTGCTCGGCGTCCTCATAGCGCTCCTGGCCGTGCTTTTGGAACAGCTTCTGGCCGCAGTCAGCCAATACTATTTCAATCAGGAGGCTGTTCTTCCTTTCTACGATAGAATCGGCTGGTTTCTTATTGCGGCGATCACCATAGAAGAAGGCCTGAAGTATGCCTCCATTCAGTATGCCCTGCCATTTCGGCAAAACATTCGAGGGAAAAATCTTGTCGCAGCCAGTTTCTTTTTGGGTTTCTTTTTCGGGCTTACTGAAATCGGGTTAATCTTGGTTTCAATTCCCGAAGCCGGTTCGCTTGTCCGCAATTTTGAGTCTGATATGTTGTTCAGCCTTCTTTCCATTCTCCTCATTCAAACCGTCACCGCATTCCTCATGGGATCTCTCGTCGCTGCTGAAGAGAAAAAAAATATTCTTTCGCCTTTCAAAATACTGTTCTTTCCCCTTCTTATTCACCTTCTTTATAATTTCCTGATAATCCAAAAAGGCGACTTTACCTCCTTTTTGGTGACGCTAACCCTTTTCATCGCCTTTGTTGTGAGTCTGGTTGTAACCATTTTCAACCTTCGAAGGCTCTCTTAACACAAAATTTTGGAATTAGCTATTTACCCCGTTTGACAAGGATTCATTCCTCTTGCAACAACTTGATAAAAAAAGAGAAAGGGTTTATACTCAACATAGATGAATTTCTATTTATATCTAATTTGAGAAAAATATGAAGGAAAAGCGATCATTTTTTGAAAGGCTGACCGGCGCCAAGAGGGTGCCTCGGGAAGAGCAGCGTCCGGAAAGTTCTTATGACTATTCTCCCCAGCCCTCCTACGCGGAGCAAAACATCGAACCGCAAATCAGCCCGCAGGAGGACTATGACGTTGAACCTTCAACCCAAGAGGCTCCCGCCGAAGACGAAAGCTGGTCGGGAGATTCGGAGGGACAGCTCACAATTGATGTCTACCAAACCGACACCGACATAGTCATCAAATCGACCATTGCCGGAGTGAAACCGGAAGATCTCGATGTTTCCATCAACAACGACATGGTGACCATCCGGGGCGACCGCAAAAACGAGGAAAAAGTGGAAAATGAGAATTATTTCTATCAAGAGTGCTACTGGGGAACATTTTCCCGTTCGGTTATTCTTCCTGTCGAAGTCCTTTCCGAAAAAGCCGAAGCCGCTATGAAAAACGGGATTCTTACCATTCGCCTCCCCAAAGCCGACGCCACGAAATCGAAGAGGATTCAAGTGAGAGGGTTCTAGAAAATTTCCAGATATTCAAAAACGGGTCATGTGACTCGTTTTTTTTATTTTGCTTGCGTTTTCTCCATTTTTTCCCTAGATTATATTCACAAGGAGGACCAAGTTTGGAGGCTTGGTT
>CAZFIH010000004.1:0-35067 GCA_964519445.1 uncultured Bdellovibrionales bacterium
CCCGAGTAGAAAGCGGGGAAATCCGGAAACCGCGTTCGACGAGTCATAAGTGCTTTCCTTATTTCAATTCTTTCTTCTTCTTCTCAAATTCTTCTTTGGTTACCTCGCCTTTGGCGTATCTCTCCTTGAGAATTTCAATGGCTCTGTCACCTTTTTGTTTTTTTCCCTTTCCGCTTTCAGCTATATACTTGACGAGATAGACAGCTCCCGCGATCAACAATATCCAAAAAAGAAGCATAAAGATACCTCCTCCAAAAAATCCGAAAGTTCCCATACCCATGTGGTGGCTGTAAAAATCATCGCCGTAATGAGCCAGGGTCATTAGCGGAAGAAATAAAAATGGCAGGAATAGGTATTTTTTCATCATAATTTCTAGTACGTGCCATCCGAAAAACAATTGCGTTATTTATTCCTCACTTTCAACGTCTTGGCATTCACAGCGACGATTACGGTACTCAAAGACATAAACACCGCGCCCACTGCAGGTGATAATAGAATTCCGTACCCGGCCAAAACGCCGGCTGCCAGCGGAATCGCAAAGACATTATAGCCCGTCGCCCAGACGAGATTCTGGATCATTTTCCGGTAAGTCGCCCTCCCAAAAAGAATCAGGGAGGCGATGTCCCGTGGGTTGCTGTTCACGAGAATGATATCCGCTGTCTCGGCTGCGATGTCGGTTCCGGAACCAATCGCGATTCCGACATCGGCCTGTGCCAGAGCTGGGGCATCGTTGATTCCGTCTCCGACCATCGCCACAAGCTCCCCTTTTCGCTGGAGCTCTTTCACTTTTTCCTGTTTTTCATCGGGAAGCACTCCGGCGAAATAGCCGTTTATTCCCAATTCCTCAGAAACGGCTCTGGCGGAGTTTTCGTTGTCACCCGTCAGCATCCATATTTTTATATTCTGCTTCTTGAGGGATTTCACGGCTTCGTGTGATTCCTCGCGGACAGTGTCGGCCAGATTTATGGCACCGGCAAGAATATCTTTTCCGTTTTCCGAAACAACCGTGAGGATCAAGGTGCCCTCGACATTTTTCAAATCTTCGGGAATGTCGAAACCGAGCTCCTTGGCATACCCGGGGCTCACAACCATGGTCTTTTTTTCTTCGACTTCAGCTTCCACCCCTTTTCCTTTGAGCGCCCGGAAGCCGTTTATTTTTACTGTTTCAATATTTCGCTTTTTGGCTTCCTCGAGGACGGCTTTGGCAATCGGATGCTCGGAGTTTCTCTCAAGGCTCGCGGAAAGCTTGAGAATGTCGTTTTCGCCGTAATTGTCATCGAGTGAATAAATTTTCTTCACGCTGAATGTTCCCTCGGTCAAAGTTCCCGTCTTGTCGAAAATAACGGTTGAGACATTCCTCGAATTCTCAAAAGCCGTCCTGTTTCGGATAAGCAGACCGTTTTGAGCGGAAAGTATGGAGGAAATTGCCACGACGAGCGGTATGGCAAGTCCCAGGGCATGGGGACAGGTGATGACCAACACCGTAGCCGTCCTCTCGATGGCAAAGGCGAGATCCCCTCTTGCCAAGAACCAGGAGACGAAAGTTATGGCCCCGACTGAAAGAGCGATTACTGTAAGCCAGAAAGCGGCCCTGTCGGCAATGTTCTGCGTTTTGGACTTCGATGCCTGGGCGCCCCGCACGAGATTTATCACTTTCGAAAGATAAGATTTTTCACCCACTCCTTCCGCTTTCACCGTGAGGGATCCGTCCCCGTTCAAAGATCCGCCGATGACCTTGCCGCCTTTTCCTTTGGAAACCGGTTTTGATTCCCCTGTAACCAGCGATTCGTTAACGAAACTCTCGCCTTCGAGAATCGTACCGTCAACCGGGATTTTTTCTCCCGGCTTCACGAGAATCGTGTCACCTTGCTCGATTTCGCTGGTGGCCACATCAACAATTTCTTCTCCCTTCACGAGATGAGCTTTGTCTGGAATAAGTTGGGTAAGTTTTTCGAGGGCGCTCGAAGCCCCCATAACCGATTTCATTTCCATCCAGTGCCCGAGGAGCATAATGTCGATCAGGGTAACCAGCTCCCAGAAAAACAGTTTCCCTTCCAGCCCGAAGACTACCGCCGTGCTGTAGAAATAGGCTACCGCGATGGCAATGGAAATAAGCGTCATCATCCCGATAGCCCGAAAGCGGATCTCGTCGTAAGCCCCTTTTAGGAATGGATAGCCTCCATAGAGAAATACGATCGTGGAAATAAGGAAAAGCACCATCCTGTCGCCCGGAAACTTCAGGGAAAATCCGAGAAATTGCTGGACAAGAGGAGAAAGCGCGAGAACCGGAACGGTCAAAGCCAAAGATACCCAGAATTTCTGCCGGAATTGGGCCACAGAGTGGCCAGCGTGCTTGTGAAAACCCCCTTCTCCGGGAGCGGGCCCTCCACAGCAACTATGCGAGGAGTGATTCATTTTTTCGTGAGCGGCATCCCGGCCGCTGCCGTGATTTTCATGATCGTGATTCATATTCCTAATACTATTACAACTTGAGCCATCAATAAAATGCAAAAAACCCAACAAATATTTGGTTTTCAAATAATCACGAAAGAGTTATTGATTACAATTGATGGCCAAATTCCGGTTTTTGAAAAACCATCAAAAGAAATCCGTTCACCAGCGCCAAAACGACGCTGAACGCCAGCGCCCACCAAAAATTGTCGACTGTGAAACCCGGGACAATTGCAGCCACCAGCATAATCAGAAGCGCGTTGATGACGAAAGTGAATAACCCCAACGTGAGAATGTTTACCGGCAAAGTCAGAAAAATGAGTATCGGCCTCAAAACGGCGTTCACGATGCCGATAAACATGGCAGTTAGGATTGTCGCGAAAATCCCCGCCACCGCGACGCCCGGTATTACGTAAGCAGTGATGTAAACAGCAACAGAGAGAATAATCCAAGAAATTAATATTTCCATTTTTGTATTGGTTAATTATAAGCTAAAAATTTCAAAATTTGAATTCCTCGCAGGCGAAATGGAAACGGCGCCGAGTACCCCTATAAAAGCAACACCGAAAAGAAGATTATTCCCCAGGCAAACAATTTGATTTTTTTCATGGAAAACTCTTAATTAATTGTCAGTCAGGCTTTGCAATGTATTACAAGCGAATTTTTATATTATTTCGCCTTGCTTCGGCTTTTTAACGAGACAAATAAGCGGGTGAAAACCGGATAATTTTGTCATCGCCTTCCCCCGGTCTTCCCCGTCCGTCCGTGTTGCTGGTAAGGACATAAAAAATTTTATCCGGACCGACTACGACTTGGCGAAGCCTCCCGTATTGGCCGTCCAGATGTTCAGTCAGCTCTTCTTCGGCAATTTTGTATTCATAAAGAGTCCGGCCGCGAAGCCCGGCAAAAAAGATACTGCCGTCAAAATAGGCCGCCCCGCTCGGCGCCCAGGTAGTCGTCGGACCTGAATTTATAACCGGCGTTTCCATTCCCTCGCGAGACTCTCCGCCCTGAATAACCGGCCAGCCGTAGTTGGCGCCGCGCTTGATGAGATTTAGTTCGTCGTAACCAGAGAGAATGCCGGAGCGGCCGTGCTCGGTGGCCCATAGTTGTCCATTGTCATCCCAGTCCAAGCCTTGGGCGTTGCGGTGGCCGTATGAATAGACGGGACTGCCGAATGGATTGTCTTCCGGAATTGAACCATCGTCCCGAACGCGCAAAATTTTTCCGGCGAGGGAATTTGTGTCTTGCGCCAAATTACCGTTTCCGGAATCACCCGTCGTAACATACAAAAATCCATCCGGACCGAAAGCGACTCTTCCTCCGTCGTGATTGGAGCCGGCCGGAATATTGTCAACAATGACAGTCTGTTCCGAAAGCTCGTCGCCCGACAGCTTATAGCGTTCCACGACATTTCTGGTCGCGCCGCCCCTCCTTGTCGTGAAATAAAGATACAGCCAGTTATTACTGGAAAAGTCGGGATGCAAAACCATGCCCAGAAGCCCGCCTTCGCCAATGTGAAGCGTCCCGGAAACGGGAATCGCAAAGCCGTCTTTTCCCAGTCGCTTGAGTGTCCCGGGACGTTCGGTGACCAACCGACTGCCGTCGGGAAGAAAGGTAAGTTCCCAAGGAATATCAAGATTTTGAGCAACAACTTCAGGATCTGTTATCCGACCATTGCCGAGATTTCCGTTTTCTCCGGTTTGCCCTTCAGCTTTTTCGCTATCGGCAACCCCGGGAAAAGAGGGAGCAATGCCATCAGTTTTGGAGTCCGGCCAAAATCTGTAGGCGGCTACGCCTGCCGCCCCTACCAGCACTGCAATTGCGGCAATTAGCAGACTTTTTTTCATAAAAATATTTTATTTCTTAAATATGTTCAGTTTTTCAATTTTTGAAATTCTCACTCGCTCTTTTTCATCTTGAGCCAAAGAAAAATATCCCGCCGGCTAACAAGCCCGACAATTTCTCCTTCCTGCATAACCGGAATTTGATGAATATTTTTCCGCGACATTCGGCGCAAAACGTCGTTGATTTCGTCATCAGGAGAAGCTGTTTCCAGATCCGGCAGTCTGGTCATGGCGTCTTTGACAATTTTTTCCGGCCATCGCGGCCTGGCAATCTTCTGAAGATCGCTCAAGCTGATTATGCCTGAAATTTTGCCTTCCTTTTCGACAACATAAGAAGAATCATCGCTCCCAATGAGATACGTGTCCACAAAATCTTCGAGAGGCAAACTTTCGTCCACCGTTTTGAAATCGGTTCTCATCAAGTCTCGAACCCGCAGATTTTCGAGCTGGCCCATAATGACGACTTGCTTATACGACTGGCGGGCGGCATTGGTAAGAAACCAGCCGATAATCGCAATCCACAGTCCGCCGGCGACTCCTTTTCCGAAAACTGGTATGGCAAATCCGAAAATCATCAACAGGCCGCCGAAAATGAAAAGGTAACCGACCGCTTGCCCCAAATATGAGGATATCCGAGTCGCCGATTCCAGATTGCGATTGAAAGCCCAAATGGCCGAGCGCAGAATTCTTCCCCCGTCAAGCGGAAATCCCGGAAGAAGATTGAAAATGCCGACCAGAATATTGACCATGCCCAGCCAAAGAAGCATTAGCTGAAAAGGAGAAAGTCGGGTGGCAATCTCGCTCGGCGTGACTGTTTGAGGATCAAGTCCTCCCAGCATCGGCCTCGAGATAAAAAGAAAAACTATTCCGATGACAACGCTGGTGGCCGGGCCGACTACCGCCATTAGAAACTCTGTGGAGGGAGAATCGGGTTCTTTTTCAATATTCGAGACTCCACCCAAGAGAAAGAGGGTAATTTGCGACACGTTCAATCCCCTGGCTTTGGCAACCAGAGAATGGGCCATTTCATGGGCAAGAAGAGAAACAAAAAATATGATTGATCCGACAAAGCCGAGGAGCCAATGAAATACGACAGAACGATCGGGATAAAGCCCCGGAAAGAGACCGACTGCCAAATTGACCGTTATCAAAAGAAAAATAATTATCCAGCTGACGTGAATCCGAATATCTATACCGAAAATCCGGCCGATTTTGTAGCTGTTTTCCATAAGTATTACTACAAAAAACAGCCGCAGATATTGCATACGCGCAAGATATCGAAGCTTCGGAAGTACTATTGATACAGGGATTACTCGAGGAGTGTAAATGCGGGCCAGAATGAATATATTTTCCGAGGAAAAAAACTCCGATTCGGAAAAATCTCTCCGTCACGAGCCCAATTGGAAAGAGAGAATGTTTTTTCTTTTTTCCGGAATGGCGATGAGCATCCCTTTTACTTTGTTTTTCAGTTCTATTGCCGACCAGTTTTTGCAGAGAAGCCTTCCCGGCTTTTTGACGGTCCCCCTGCTGGCGATTCTCGCCGCTCCGCTTCTTGAGGAATTTGCCAAAGCCTTTCCGCTTTTTTACCGACACCGTGAAAGCCAAAAATCCATTGTCACCCTCGGATTCCTGACCGGTTTGGGTTTCGGTATAATTGAATTTTTTCTCTACGTTTTGGCCTTCGGGGCTCCAATACTCGTCCGGCTGCCGGCCATGTTTTTTCACGCTACCAATACGGCCATTGTCGGATACGGAATTTCCATAAAGAGAGCATTGCCTTTTTACGCTTTGGCTGTTTTTCTTCACGCGGCAATCAATTTCGGAGCAACGCTCGCCATGTCTCCAATTCTTGTCCCGCTCGCGGCTGTTCTGATATCCTATATCGTCGCATTTGTGATCATGCGTCTTTCCTCCCGGCGGATTGTCGCGTATTAAACTCAAAATGGGTTTCGCAATTTCCCAAAAACACCCCCCACACAGGGTGTTTTTGGCCAGCAATTTTTTTTCATCCATCTGCGCCTAGGACTCATTCGAAGTAAGCAAAGATGCTTTTTACTTTTCCCCAAGCATACTGTAAAGCATTTATCTCTTCCGCATTTTGATTGATCGCCATATCCTGATTCATTTCTCCGGCCACTGCGTCGGGATGGATTATGTCCTCAAGAAAATCAAAGAAAGATGGATTTCCTTTTCTCGCCAACGGCTCCTTTTCGGGTTGGGGCGCGGGCGGCGTGATGGGCTCCGCGATTTGGGGTTCCGGATTTTCAATATTCTCCCCTGTTGAAGATGATCCGAGGTCACTTTCTTTTTCAGGAATCTCAACAGTCGGCTCGGGTTCGGCAACCGGAGCAGTCTCCGGCGGCTTTGGAGCAGGAGCCGGTTCTTTTTTGGCGATTGGCTTCGGCCGCTCTACATAATCAGTGGTCATCTCCGCTTTCTTATCTTTGTAGTCAAATTCAATTTTGATTGTTTCACCCGGATGGGCCGTGAACTTGATGGAAGCGAACTTTTTTCCGCCTTTATATGTCGTCCTGTCTTCAGTCCCTCCGCGATAAGCGCTTATCTTGTAGTCGCCGTCCTTGGCATCATCAAATGTCACTTTGGTCCCAAACTCTTTTTCCACGTAATGGCCGTCATCTCTGTACATCACCATTTTGTACTCGCTGGATTTTCCGTGATAGTCGTCAATTTCGCATTTGATTATCGTTCCGCCGTGATCAAGCACCCAGTCTTTGCTCCGGGCCCCATATCCCCACCAGGCGTTGGCGAGAGCCGAATGAACCGGCAAAACAAGGCAAAAGGCAAGCAAGGTACCGAGAAAAATATTCAAATTAGCACGATCGTTTTTCATATTTTTCATAATAACAATTCGATTTCATTTATTCAAGTCTTTGTTTTATTTTTCAGATTATCAGAAAAAATATTTTCTAAATGCACGCCACAGCCCTTTCGAAATCTAAACCGGCTTACGCATGTAATACAATCTAAGAGCCTAATGAGTTGATTTATTGCAAATGAAAAGGGAATTTGTCTATTTGATTGCAATCATAAGTGTTCTCGCTATAGTCTCTCTTGTATTTCTCTTTGGGTCCAATTTCGATTCGAATTATTTGGTAGAGTCCCGAATCAGCAATAGCGACCAATCCGAAGAATCAGAAAAAGAAAGTAATTCCCCGCAGAAAGGAGCTTCGGAGCGGCCTGATGTTAATTCTGGCGCTCTTCTCCCCGACCTTTGGGTGCAAAAACTGGCCAGTGCCTATATCGTCGCCGGCGCGGACGGCAGCCGGGCACTTCGCTTCCCGGGTACCTTCGCCAATACCGGCGACGGACCGCTCGAACTCGAGGGAAACCCCAATGAAGATGGCGAGACGATACGCGCGACGCAAATAATCTACCAAAAAGACGGATCAAAAGAAGAGCGTCTGGCCGGCGATTTCATTTTCCATCCGACCCATCGCCATTGGCATTTTGAAGATTTCGTTTCTTTTTCCCTTCTCGAAACTGAGAATGATAATCAACCAGGCCGAGAACTGGTTAGTACCGGGAAAATCACCTATTGCATCCACGATTACGGTTCGCTCCCCGATGATTATCCCGGAAAACCGGGAAGCATCGTGTATCCCTGGTGCGCCGCCTCGTTTGAAACCCAGGGAATTTCCGTCGGCTGGGTGGATACCTACACGGCCGATGTTCCGGGACAGGAGCTGGATATTACGAACCTGCCGGACGGAACCTACGCCTTTCGGGCCGTCGCCGACCCGGAAAACCGGCTAATAGAAAAAGACGAAAGCAACAATACGACAATTACGTTCATCGAAATAGAGCAAAATTCAGTCCGAATATTGGATAATCATCCTTACGATCCACAGCAGCCGTAATCGCACGGATCAAGCCAGTTAGAAAGGAGTTCCGGTCTGGTGATGTAGCCTTTGAGCTCGCAATTTTTTCCAAGATGAATCGCGAGGTGCAAGTGCTTCCGCGCGCCGTCGGTTTCTTCGCTCTTGTCGTCACCGAGATGTCCGATTATTTCACCGGCTTTCAGATTCTCGCCGGTTCTTTTTTTTATGCTCACGAGATCCAAGTGTCCGTAAACTACAGTTATCGGCTCGCCCTCGAGTTCGCATTCCTGGACCCCTACCCCGCCGTAACCGGTCGCGTATTTTTTGAGAATCAAGGTGCCGTCGCAAACGGCCCGCACGGGAACATCGCGATTTAATTCTTCG
The DNA here is from genome assembly GCA_964519445.1 of uncultured Bdellovibrionales bacterium. Taxonomy (GTDB): domain Bacteria; phylum Patescibacteriota; class Minisyncoccia; order Moranbacterales; family UBA11712; genus CAZFIH01. Next base: position 8,522 of record CAZFIH010000004.1, read on the forward strand.
GGAAATATTTCCCAATCAACGCCGGTGTGGTAGCCGAGGAATTTATCCGGCTGAACCGGGGAAGTTTCCGGAGTGATGTACATTCCGAAATGTTTTTTGATGATTCTCTCCTCCGCCCGGTCCATCGGCGGGACAAAATCGGAATCGCTCTCTACTCTCTCGTAATTATTAACATCGCTGTCTTTAACCTCTTGACTTGCAGGTGTTGTGTCCTTATCATTCTTACTGTTATTCACTTCCTGAACTTCACCGCTGGCTATCAGAGGCGTATCTTGCTCTCTGGATTTGTAATACATAAAAAAACCCGTCAGCAAAATTACGATGAATGTAAAATATATGTAAATTCGGTAATTTCTCATACTTCAAGCAAAAAATCACGCTCTATTTTGGCATACTTAATGACATTCGCGGAGACAGGCAATATATCCTGATACGCAATCCCAAGATTTCCTCATTCGAAAAAAACACTTACCGAAGTAAGTATTTGTTGAAAGTTGATTTGCGAAAAAATCAACCAGATTTGCTCTGATATTTCTCCAGAGCTGATTTCAAAGCGATGATGTCTTCTGCAGCTGTTTTCCAAACTTCATTCAAGTCTACGCCGAAATAATCGTGAATTAACTTGTTTCGCATTCCAATAACATTCCTCCAGGGAATTTCAGGGATGGATTTCATTAAGCCGTCGGACAATCTTTTTGAGGCTTCTCCGACAACTTCCAATTTTCTCAAAACTGCATCCTGCGTCTTTTTGTCTTTCAGGAATTCATCAAATGAAATACCCGCTATGTACTCCTCAATCCCTGAAATAGCTTCGAGGATGTGTCCAATGTATATTTTATCGCTTTTCATAAATAACTTTCAGGTCTTTCATTACTTCTTCCTTAATAAAGGGGCTGATGAATCCCTCCGTCACTAAATCAACTTTTTTTCCTAACTTCTCGGACAATGATATTTCCATTCCGACAAGCTTAAATAGTCCAATCGGTTTTCTGAATCTGACGAGCAAATCTATGTCACTGTCTTTTTTTTCCTCCCCTCTTGAAAACGAACCAAAAACACCAGCGAACTCAACGCCGTTGCTTTCAAAAATTGGCTTTATTAAATTGAGGTCAATTTTTTTCTCTTCGTTCATATTCATATTATACGCATAAAAGGGGAAATTCATCAAATTTCTCAAATTTCCCAATCAAAAACGCCCAGTAAAAGGCATTTACGATTCTTGATTCTATCGATAATTTGAACAGGCTAATCCAGCTCCTCTTCAAAAACAGCTTTAGTCAGCGGACCGACATAACCCGTTGAAGGCAAATTATGTTCTTTTTGAAACTCAATCACCGCGTTGGTGGTAATTGGGCCATAATATCCGGTAAGATATTTTTCTTCCAAAAATCCGGTTGAATTGAGCGCTTTTTGGATATTGACAGTGCCTTCTTCCGTGTTCGAGTCAAAGTCATCGCCGGTCATTTTTCCGTATTTTATGTTATCCAAGTTTATCTTTTTCTTGGCTTTTTCCCTATCCGTATCCGGATTAGTGACGCTCACCGTCCTCTTGTGATCGGTTTTCACCTTGAGCAAGTCTGCCAAGCAAAACTTGGCCTCAAGTTCCCGTTTGGATTTCTTCTCTACTGAAAAAGCTTTTGTTCCCCCAATTTTCACCTTGGAGTTCTTTTTGAAGTGATTCCCCTTTATTTCCAAAACAACTCTTGTCTTGCAGGAAACTCCGTTGTTATTGTCGTACTGATAGGCTTTCCAGCTCTTGATGTCGGCTTCTTCGTCATCATCGTCATCGTCATTATCAACATCCCCCTCTTCGGTCTCCGCAATGCTGTTGTATTGGCTCACCGCAAAATATGAGGCATGGGATGTTTCAAAAGAACAACTTCCTCCCACTACAGTGCAATAGGCATCCATCGGCTCCCAGCCGTCGTCTCCGCCGTCGCTTCGCCAGAAGATATTGAGCGTTTCGCCGTCGTATCCCGAACCGACATCAAAGGCAATGGTGACATCATTGGAAAAAGTCAGATCAACATTTGGTATCCCGAAGCGAAGTTTCCTGATTATCCTCTCGTTATTCGGATCTACGCCTTCAGCGTACCATTCACTGATATCGAATTCACCGCCGCCCGTCTTCGTGACATTCGTTCCCGCTGCGAAGCTAAGGGAAAAATGTTCTTCCTCGGAGGCATAAGAATAGTCAGCGGGAAATACTATCAAGGAGGTTGACAAACTGGCTTCGTCGCTCTCGTAGTAGATTTCTATGGGATAATCGTCGCTAACGTAGACCGCGGAGGAGTCGGAATACACGTCACCGCCAATAACAGATGCAGCCCCAACAGCGTGAAATCCGTCCGGTAACGCTTCGCCCGGCTCCAATTGCAAGCTCCAGCTCCCGTCTCCGGCAACCGTTGCTTCCCGATCCACGTATCCAATAATCACCACGGAAACAGAGACGCCGGGATCACTCACCGTTCCCCTGATTACGGGAGTATTATCCGAAGTCAACAAATAATATACAGTGACAGAAGGAGAATCAGCTTTGGCTGTGGAAGAAAAAAAGAGAAACGCAAAAGCGGATAAAAGTACAGCTAAGAAGATGATTTTTTTATTTCCGGTTTCTTTGTGAATATTTTTTCTCATTTTTTTGTGAATATGAAATAAATGTGTTTAATTCTGCCTCTCTATTCTTCATTCCATATCGCGATTATTTCACCCCCTGAAACTTCCGTGGTTTCATCCCCCCGGTTATCACGCCCAATGCGATAAAAAACTTCTCCATTTTTCTGAAATCGATCCTTGATGCGGTAAATTTTGGCTGTGCCGCCTTCTTTGAACACTATAACTGTTCCTGCCGGCAAATTCTCCTTGTCTTCCACGCATTGATTGAATACCATTCGTGACCCCGACTCGAAAGCCGGCTCCATAGAATCACCGCCGATTGCCACGGGATAGGCGCAACTGATATCGCCTACGACAGGCATAGATTGGAACGCCGTGACCCCAAAAAAACGGCCGGCAATAAAAATGCCGGCAACCGCCAAAACAACAACTGTTATGATTATACTCAATATTTTTTTCATTTTTTCATATTTTAACATGCTTAGGGATACAAAACAATAATATTGAATTTATAATCCAAAAAACACCTTATAAAAGGCATTTTGGAGACATATATCGGAGGCATTTGACTAGACCAGCTTAGCGAAAAAGTAGATGGCCGCGGCCGCGGAGTAGGCTGTTTGAAGGACAATCATCATTATGCTACCCAGAACTACTCCTATTCCTGCTTTAAGCGCCTCGTTTCCGATTTTTCCTGCCGAGTATTCCCCCGCCACCGCTCCGATGAACGCCCCGATAAAAATTCCCATAGGAGGAAAGAAGATTATTCCAATGAGCGCTCCAATGATGGCACCGTAGGTTCCTTTTTTGGTTGAGCCGGCGAATTTGGCGCCCAGAATTGGAGCGAGATAATCAGCGATTGTGAGAAGAACAACTAAGGTTCCGAAAATTATCAGGTGATATGCAGGTATTTCGTTAGAACCTTTTTCAATAAAAAGCAAAACGATCCCCGCGAAACTCAAAATCGGCCCCGGAAAAGCCGGCAGAATGCTTCCGACGATTCCGAGAACCACCAGAATCGATCCAATGATAGAAAGTGTTTCCATATCTTTCAAATATATTTTAACTCTAATACTCAAAATGGGCTAATTCGAGTTGGCCGATTATTTCCCAATAAACAATTCTCAGCGCGATATTAAGTAACGTACCATGGTACGTTACTCCAAAAACAACCTTAGCCTGCGCCGTCGAATGAGCGGGATTAAGCGGAGTTGCTGAAATAAAAATCTCCCTGGAAAATTTACCCGTTCACTTTCCGCGAAAAAGTGACTTCGGGGAGGTGATTCGTGGGAGAAGCACAGATTATCTATTCACTTGGTCTGATTTGGATATTTTCAGCTGTTATGCTTCCGTCCTGATTAGCTTTTCCGTTAATCATTAACTCCTTTCCATTCTCCAAATCACCTGATGTTCCGTCGGTCGTCTTGCCAATCTGGGTGGAATCAGAAAAATAGATGATTTTTGAACCGCCGTCTCTGGTCTTGATGGTAACGCTATTGTCATCTTTGAAAATTATTTCGCCTGCGATAAACTGCCCGTTTTCACCATTGCGGCCCAGTCCGCCAGGCATTGCTCCGGGCGAGGTGCCATTTTGGCCTTTTCCTTGAATCATTCTGTCATCTGAATTCCGCATCTTGGATGCTTTCTGGTTTTCCTGCTGTTTTTTCTCAAATACCGTACCTCCGTAAAAAGCTCCCGTCCCAATAACGATTCCAGCGATAATCACGATTGTCAATGTCTGTTTTTTCATATTACTCGAAATTTAATTATTACTCGTATCTCAAAGCCTCAATGGGACTCAAGCTAGCCGCACGTCTTGCGGGACCCGCCTGTCTCGCTTAGGCCGCACTTCTTCAAAAACTTTCAATGGTTTCAGGGCTTATTCATATCTCAAGGCGTCTATCGGATTCATCGCTGCGGCTTTGCGGGCAGGATAAAATCCGAAAACAATTCCAACCACAGCCGAAACACCGAACGCCAGCAAAACAGCGGAAAGGGAGATTTCGGTTGCGAGGCTTTCGACGAAATGCGTGACTGTCATTGAAGCCAGCCAACCCAAAATTATTCCGAAGAATCCTCCAAGAAAAGTCAATGCCACCGCTTCAGCCAAAAATTGCAAATTGATATAGGTTTTTTTTATACCCACCGCTTTTCGGAGTCCTATCTCTCTGGTTCTTTCGGTAACCGTTGTCAGCATCATATTCATAATTCCAATGCCGCCGACTAAAAGCGAAATGCCGGCAATTGAAGAAAGCAAAACGGTGAATGTTCCCGTTATGCTCGTGGCAGTGGCGATAATGTCGTTTTGGTTCATTATATTGAAATCCGCCTGTGCCGGATCCGAAATTTTGTGTCTCATAAGCAAAAGCTCGGTAATCTGCTCTTGAACCGATGCCATTATGTTTTGGTCCGTCGCCGCAATGCTGATGTTACTCAAAAATTGACTGCCTGAAAGATAATGCTGAAAGCTGCTGATGGGAACATAGACCATATCATCCGGGTTTGAAAAACCACTTCCGCCCTTTGCTTCGATAATCCCGACAACCTTGAATTCGATATTGTTTATTTTAATGCTCCCGCCGACTGGATTAGCGTTTCCTCCAAACAAATCGTCTCTTGTTGCAGCACCCAAAACCGCCACTTTCGCCGAAATCTTAGTCTGGCTTTCCGAAAAAAAACTGCCGATTCCCATCTGAATATTTCTTGTGGTCATATAATCTCCAACTGTGCCGACAACTTGAGTGTTGGTGTTGCTTCCTTCGGCGGTCACCTGATAGCGGCTGGATTGTTCGGGAGCGACCGCTTTTATGCCTTGAACCCGGTTTCTGACAGCTTCGGCGTCTTCTATTGTCAGCGTTTGGGAACTTCCTCTTCCTTGGCTGATTCCGCCTCCGCCCCTTTGAGTGCCTGGCATTACCGTAATTAAATTGGAACCGATTGATTCAACTTTCTCCTGGATAGAATTTTTGGCTCCTTGGCCTATGGCAACCATTGTTATCACCGACGCTATACCGATAACAATACCAAGGATAGTGAGTCCGGATCTGACTTTGTTTCCCGAAAGTGTCCAAAAAATTTCTTTTATCAAATCTATAATCATTTTTTTATGTCTTTTTCAACTAAACCGTCACGGATGCTGATAATTCTTCTGGCGTATTTGGCAACTTCGTCTTCGTGAGTGATGAGCACAATCGTATGTCCTTTATTGTTCAATTCTTGAAATGTCTTCATTACAATTTGTCCTGTCTTCGTGTCCAAATTTCCCGTCGGTTCATCCGCCAAAATTATGGACGGATCATTGATTAAGGCTCTCGCAATGGCAACTCTTTGCATCTGTCCGCCGGAAAGCTGGTTGGAGAGATTTCCGAATTTGTCTTTTTCCACTGCGGCATATTCCAGAGCTTTTTGGGCTCTTGACTCCCTTTCTTTTTTGGAAATGCCGCTGTAAAGAAGCGGAAGCATCACATTGCGAAGGACCGTCGTTCTGGGAAGCAGATTATAAGATTGAAAAACAAACCCGATCTTATTTCTCCGCAAATTGGAAAGCCGGTCGTCGTCCATTTTAGAAACTTCTTTGCCATCCAAGAAATACTGCCCGACACTCGGAGTATCCAGTGCTCCAAGAATGTGCATCAGCGTTGATTTTCCGCTTCCCGAGGGACCGACAATGGCAACAAATTCGCCTTCATTTACCTTGAAAGAAACACCTTTGAGAGCTTTTGTTTCTACTTGACCGTTTTTGTATATTTTAACGATATCTCTGCATTCAATCATGTCATCATCTGAAATTTCTAAAGCTTCCCTCCGCCAGTTACTCCGGGAAGCTTCAAACTTCCCGATCCACCTGAATTTTGCGAAGTCGCACTGTTGGAATCAATTGTTTGAATCACCACTTGTTCCCCAGTTTCGATGCCGCTTGTGATTTCCGTTTGGGTGTCGTTGCTTTGACCGATTTCCACCGCTTTTCGTTCGGGACTGGCTTGTCTGTCTTTGAGAACCTCCACGTAATTTTCGCTTTGGTCGCTTTTGACGGCGCTTGAGGAAACAATCAAAACACCCTGCTTGGTATCGGTTATGATGGAAGCGGTAACGCTCATCTGCGGCTTGATTTTTTCATCCAAAGTGTCAAAGCTGATGGTTACGTCATAACTGACCACGCCTTGCTCGACTTGTCCCAAAGCGTCTATTTTTTCCACTTTGCCCGAAACTGTCATCTCTTCCAGAGCGTCAAATTTCACCATTGCTTTTTGTCCAACAGAAATTCTGGCAACATCCACTTCGTTGACGGAAACGGATGCTTTTAGGGTTTCCAAATCCCCGATTATTATTGGCGCGTTGGTATCGCTTGTCCCCGAAGTGCGGCTCAAATCATCTCCGTTTTTGATATTTATTTCATTTATTGTTCCCGAAATCGGCGCAACAGCTTTTCTTTTCGCCGCATCCGCCTGGGCATTGCGGTAATCCGCCAATGCCGTGTCCGCGTTCATCCGAGCTTGGACGATTTTAGATTCAGCCAAATCAATTTTGTCTTTCAAAACTCCTTTCTCTTTTTTTGTGTAAGCATCATCGTCCTCGTCGTCTTCGTCTTTGGCTTTCTCGTAGGTCGCTTCGGCATTGTCCTTGTCAATTTCCGCCGATTGCAGTGAATTTTTAGCGGACTCATAGGAGGCCGCCGCTCTTGAAACACTTACGGAAAGTTCATCGTTAACGATATTGAAAAGAAATTGACCTTCAGTCACCTGGTCCCCGACTTCAACCGCAAGACCCGAAACGGTGCCGGTGATGGTCGGGTCAACCGTTTCCTGCTGGTCAACCACCACGTTGCCGCTGGCGGAAATAGAACTAATCAGCGTGCCCTTTTCGGCGGTTTCGGTTATGTATTGAACTTCGTCCGACGATGAATTTGATTTATGCCGCCAAAAATAAAATCCCCCGATTATTATCAGCAAGCCAATCGCCGCCCAGACGTATTTTTTCTTCTTCATTTAGTTCAATTTTGGATAGAATTAACTTCAAGCGGAGCCTCGAATATCCGAATGAGTATCGCTTTCACCACTCCGCTTTCATCGGGCTTTCCCATTACCACAACTCTCTCGTCTGTTTTTATATCACCGATGCTTAGCTCGTCGGAGCGTCTTTTTTTGATGATGGTCTCGCTCGTCACTTCCGCGGTGTTCTCCTTTCCGTCCCTGTCTTTGACTATCAGCTTGTTATCGGCGATTGAAATAACCGTACCGGCCATACCGAAGCCGTTTCGAAAATCATCGCCTTCAAAATTTCGCATCATTGGTCCTAAAGACCCGGAACGGGGGAAAGACGGACGAGAACCCGCAAAATTCCGTTCATAGTTTTCTCCCCATTTGTAGGAATATCTGGCTTTGTGAAAGCCGATTTTGATTCCCACAGCCAGCGTGCCAGCCAGAATTAAAATAATCCCGACTGCGATGGTGGCAATTTTCAGCTCTTTGGATTGGAAAAAATTTTTCATCGTGGTTTCTTATTGGGTTACATTGAGAACAAATTCGTGTTAAATCGATTGGGATAATTTCTGGCTTTAAGCAGAAAATTGAGGAATACGAGAGAAGCAAAAACAGGAAGCAATATGACAGCCAGACTCACAGCTGGGAAAGTTTCCACAAGTGATGGAAAGTAATAATTCCAATGGCTAAAAACAATCATAGAGTCGGAAAACGCCAATGACGCCATTTCCCAAAAATCAGAGTTCCAAATGCGGCTTCCGAAATTCATTATTCCGTATCCCATTGTCAAAAGAGAAAAAAGAAATCCGAAACAAGATAACGCCAGTTTCCATGCCGCTTTTCTTTTTTCCAGCCTGTTTATCTTAGACAAAATCAAACCCTCCAAATTATCATTCGGCTCTTTTTGCGAAATGTTTTTGAACGCTTGATAGAATTTATCGCTCATATTTATAAATACGAATGAGCCGCCTTTTCGGACACACTATTTTTTATCAAAGACTTTTTTAAGCTCCTTGAGGCCTCTTTGATGATAGACTTTTACGGTGTTATACGGCTTTCTGACAATTTCGGCAATTTCTTTCAATGTAAAATCATCTTTATAGCGAAGTAAGAGAATAATGGAATATTTTTCTGGAATCTTTCTAATTTTGGTTTCAAGCTGTTTTTCCAAATCTTTAATCTCAGCCATCTTATCAGGCAAGACACAATCTTCGGCTATTTCTTCCAACTTATTGTTTTCGCCGTCCGCCTCAAAGCTGGAAAAGGGAATGGCCTTTTTCTTTTTGAAGTAGTCAAACGCGGAGTTTCTGGCAATCACAAACAGCCAAGTTTTGAAGCTTTTTGTTTTGTCAAACTTCTTGATATTTTTCCAGGCTTTTATGAACGTGTCTTGCGTTAAATCTTCCGCCTGCGTCCGGTCTTTTGTAAGTTGATACGTAAAGTTATATATCGGTTTAAGATATTTTTTTACCAATTTTTCAAAAGTGGAGTTATCTCCGCTTAAGTATTCGTCAATTAGTTTTTTGTCTTCATCGTCCATATTTGGATTATACCACAGCAAAGAGGAGCGGACTCCCAAAATCTCCCTCAAAACTTGCCCGTCCTTTGGCGGGTTTTGCCCTCCGAGACCCCGACGTAGGATGGGGATTTGTTTCATGGTAATAACACTCCGCAGAGTCGCGCCGCCACGAAACAGGCGAGAAAAGCGCCCTTGAGGGTGTCCTATTTCGTCTGGGACAATCAAAAGTGCTCGCGTTCCGAATTTTCTTCGTTCTTTTTTTCGCATCCGGGCGGACTCCTTCCGCCGCGCGCAATTTTTCTTTTCTCTTCGCCGGATATTTGCTATATTATATTGCAAGTAAGGCAAAAAAACGAAACTTCAAACAAAAACCGATGCATGAGATTATTTTTTTGCAAATCGGCATTCTTTTGGCCATTACCGTCGCCTTGGCGTTTATCGCCCGCTATCTGCGCCAGCCGCTGATGATCGCTTATATCATTGCCGGAATTTTTTGCGGCCCTATTTTTTTTGACCTGATAAACGGCAGCAGAGACACGCTCGGCACTTTCGCCCAACTGGGTGTGGTTCTTTTGCTTTTCGTCATCGGGCTTAGCCTCAACCTGAATTATCTGAAAAAAATAGGCCGGGTGGCCATAGTTACCGGCCTGGGTCAAATTATCTTCACATTGTCCATCGGGTTCATAATCCTGGCCGCTCTGGGATTTTCTCCGGTATCAGCCGCGTATCTGGCGACCGCTATCACCTTTTCCAGCACAATCATAATCACAAAACTTCTTTCCGACAAGAGGGACACCGAAAAAATATACGGGCGCTACACCATTGGATTGATGATCGTGCAGGATATTATCGCGGTTTTGATTTTGGTCGGACTGGGAACCATAGATCAAAGCCACGGCGCGCTCGCCTCTTTCGCTTTTTTGCTGATGAAGGGACTTCTGGCAATTTCTCTGTTCGTTTTTGTTTCCAGATATTTCCTGAATACGATTCTGGAAAAAGTTTCCGAGACCGGAGAATTCCTTTTTATATTCACGGTTGCCTGGTGCTTTGGAATCGCCGGTTTTGTCCATTGGCTCGGGTTTTCATTCGAAATCGGGGCCATCACCGCCGGAATCATGCTTGGCTCGTCCCCCTTTCAAACGGAGATAGCCAGTCGCATCAAGCCTCTTCGTGATTTTTTTATCATCCTGTTTTTCATTCTTCTGGGCAGTCAGATGGGGATTTCAAACTTCGCGAACATTATTATTCCCGGCATTATCCTTTCCATTTTTATTCTGGCGGGCAACCCGCTGATACTTTACCTGCTTTTCCGGTTTTTCAAATTTACCCGGAAAAACAGTTTCCTGGCCGGCCTGACGGCCGCCCAGGTAAGCGAATTTGGCTTTGTTCTTCTTTTCACGGGCAACCGGCTCGGCCATATCCAGGAAAGCGAACTTTCAATTTTCACGATTGTCGCGCTGATAACGATATTTTCGTCTTCCTATCTTATCAGCCACAATAATAAGGTTTACAACCTGGCTCTCCCGTTTCTTGAAATCTTCGGACGCGACCGCCGCCGCCAGCGGGAACAGCGAATGAAAGAATCCTATGAGGTCTGGATTCTCGGCTGCCATCGAATGGGATGGCGAGCCTGCCAGGCGCTCATTAAAAAAGGAGTCGGCTTTGCCGTTGTTGATATCAATTCCGCGACCATAGCCAAGCTTGAAAAACAAGGAATCCCCGCCCTTTTTGGCGACGTGGCGGACATCGAATTTTTGGAGACTTTGCCTTTGAAAAAAGCCCGGTTGCTGATTTTGACGGCTCCTGATCCTGAAGACCAAAAAACGCTTGTCTCCTATGTAAGCCGGTTCAAGAAACCTCCGGAGATCATCAGCAATTTGCACCACTATAAGCACTTTGAAGAATTGTATTCAATGGGCACCAGCTATGTCATAATGCCGCATCTCCTCGGCGGACAGTGGATTGCCGATATTCTGAAAAAATATCCCTGGAGCAAAAAAACGCTCCACAAACTCCGAAAACAGCAGATAGGGCAAATCCATGTTGATTTTTGACTTTGCCGGACATTGCCGCGTTGCGGCAAAGTTATAATCGTTCCTGTTCCTGGCTGATGGTACGATAAATATCAAGAAGAGCAAAGAGCAGGCAAAGGGCAATCGGGCCCAAAAGAAATCCAAGAGGACCAAAAAGGCCGATGCCGCCCAATATAGAAAGAAGGATGAGGAACGGATGAAGGCGTGTTCCCTGTCCGACAAGTTTTGGTCCCAAAAAATTATCAACAAGCCCCACGGCTGTTATTCCCCAAAGGACAAGGCCGACCGCGAAAAAAGTTTCTCCGCTCAAGAAAAGGAACAAAACGGCAGGAACGATCACCAAGGCCGTCCCGACGCCCGGGATTAGCGCCGCAATGGCCGCGACACTGCCCCAAAGAGTCGCGTTAGGAACTCCGAAAATATAAAATCCGACCGCGGTAAGCGTGCCTTGGGTGAGCGCCACCGCTAGATTTCCCTTGACGACTGAATTAACCGCCAGTGCAAGCTTGCTGAAAATAGTTTCGTCGTGAATATCCCGCAAAGGGCTATAAGCGATAACGGCTCTTTTGAGTTTTTGCCCGTCCTTGAACAAATAATAAAGAGCGGCAAGAAAAACAAACGCGCTGACGATCATTCTCGCCGCATTCGTAAAAAGAGGACCGAGATGCAAAAGCAGCCAGTTCAGACCCTGCCTCGCGTATTGGCTGAAATCAACTGAAAAATCTAACGGCACGGGAAGAAATCTTTCGAGGCTGCTCGTCGCGCCCCCCAGACCGCGAGAAAAATCAATTGCTTCGCCGTTTTGCGCAAGAAAAGAATAAAGCTGCGTCGCTTCCCGGAAAATCTGTATGCCCACGAAAACAATGGGCACAACAACAATAACAAGAACAAGAACAGTGGACAGCAATGCCGCCGGGACTTCTTTTTCCCGCGTAAGAACGAAAATTCTTTTGTGAACCGGACCAAAAACGGTCGCGATAACCATTGCCAAGACAAGCGCGTAAAGAAATGGCCTGAAAATAAAGAAAGTCAGGATAAAAATTCCCGCAAGGAGGATCAGCAGAAAATAAAGTTCTGTTTTTTTATGGTTCATTTATTTAAACACTGTTGCCGGCTCGATAAAATAATACCATATAACACAAAAAACACCATATTTCAGGTATTTTTTATTTTATCTGCAAGCTCTTGCGGCCGCCGTCGCTTTCGCTTTGGCGAGCTAAGGTTGCCTATTAATATCCTGATCGATGAGGATTTTAAATATCCGCCAAAAAGTTTTCCCGCTCGCTTTCCGCAGAGAGTGCTTCGAGGAAGTGATTTGTGGGAGATACTAAGAATATTTCTCCAGGGTCTCTAAGGTTGCTTTGACTGTCGGGTTTTTAGTGTTGAGAAATTCTACTTTTTTAAATTTCTTTTTGATGTTTGTTATAACCTCGTCAGCCCAGGAAGGCGTCAAGACCTTGACGCCCGAAAAATCAATTTCAATAACATCGTCCTTGCACAAATCTTTAGTAAGATAGGCTGACATTGCTAAAAACGCCTCCTTGCCGGCAGGCCTGGAAGTCAAAATTTCTCCAAATTTTTTCAGTTCGATGCGCATAAAATTATTTTTTTATTCTTAGTATCGCCAAGCAACCATTTATTTCCTTTTCTGAATCAATAACATTGAAACTCCTGCTCAATACGGCTTTTGCTTTGCCTGAATAAAAATCCATGTGAAAATTCAATTCCTTGACATTTTCACGCACAAACTTCAGTCCGTTCCCTCTCGGCTCGGGTGCCCTGCCCGAAACTACTTCAGTGAAAGCAATGTTGAGAGCTTCGCGATCATCTTTCAGCTCCGGCCTAACATTTTTCAGTGTTGCCCAAACCCCCTGCCCCCTATCCGCCAAAACAATTAACAGATCGTTATAAAAATAATCATAACCAAAAAAAGTTCCCGGAATATCTCTCCAGCTGCCAAGGTTATGGTCAAACGAATTGTTTCCTATTTCGCCTGCAACGGCTGCGGCGATGTAAATCTTGTCTTCATTGGCTTTCCCGCTCTCGAGCAAATCTTTAATCATCTTTTCCAGTCTTGCCGAAAAAACATCTCTGGTTTTGCAATAATTCTTGCCGGAGACATCAACATATTCCGATTTTTCGCTAATCCATTGCCAAGCTTGCTTTGCCAAATTTTCCATAGTTTTCTGTTTAGTCTATATCAAACCTATCACAAAAACACAAAAAGCACCATATTTCAGGTATTTTTTTGTTGGATTTGCGTCCGCCAGAGGCGGATTTGAGTTTTGTTGCTCCGGCGCGGTGTCGGAGACAAAAATCAAAAGCTTTTGCCTGCCCGAAGTGCAGTATTGTTTCAGGCGGGCGGCTCAATAATATAACTTCGTTATTTACAGGGTAAAGTTGCCTAAATACTTGCGCCCTAGAAAGCCTGCCCGTTCAGTTTCCGCAGAAACTGCTTCGGGTTTACCCGCTCACTTTTCGCAAAAAAGTGTCAAAAAATCAAATTGAAACCGTAGCCGATAAAAATCATCCCAATTGCCACAACCGCAAAAAAAGCAAAGAGCAACGGCAATTTCATAACTCTTTTGAGTATCAACGCTTCCGGAAGTGAAAGTCCCACCGTCGCCATCATAAAAGCCATAGCCGTTCCCAGCGGTATTCCCTTGGCGACCAGAGACTGAATAACGGGGACTACTCCGCTGGCGTTGGAATAAAGCGGAACGGCGAGAATTACCGCCAAGGGAACAGCCAAAGGATTTTCTTTGGTGATGTATTTTTCAAAGAATCCTTCAGGCACATAGCCGTGGATTACCGCCCCCACTCCCACTCCAATCAGGACATACAATCCTATTTTTTTGGTAATCACGAGAGCCTCTTTGGAAACAAGTTTTGCCACTTGCCAGGAAAATCTTTTCTTTTCCTCTTTTCGAATGTTATCTTTGGCTTTGATTTTCCAAACATATTCCTCCACGTATTTTTCCAGCTTCAGTTTTCCCAGAATTGCTCCGCCAATCATTCCGATTAAGATTCCCGCCACTGCGTAGATCAAAGTGACTTTCCAGCCAAAAAGTCCGATAAACAGGGTCAAGGCGACTTCATTAACCAAAGGTGAAGTTATGAGAAAAGCAAAAGTCACTCCGAGCGGTATGCCCGCTTCCACAAAACCGATAAAAAGAGGAATAGAGGAACAGGAACAAAAAGGCGTAATTGCTCCAAAAATTGTCGCCAGGAAATAATCCAATCCGAAAAATTTATGCTTGGTCAGGAAATCTCTTAGCTTTTCAATCGGCAGATAATACCGAAGCAGGCTCATGAAATGAGTGATGACAAGCAATAGTAAGATTATTTTGATGCTGTCATAGACAAAGAAATTGATTGAATCTCCCAGTCTGGTATGTTCGATAAGCCCGAAAATATTATATGTCAGCCAATCGGCAAATTGTTGGATCATAACGATTAGATAATAAAAAATTTAGTTTAATTTCAAATCTTCTTTTCGAGCTTCCAATTCTTCTCTGACTTTCGGAATGAGCTGGAAATCCTTGACTATTTCTTGGGCTTTTTCTCTGGTCTTGTCTTCTTCGGCGAAAGTGATCGCTTTGGCCGGACAAAGGTTAGCACAAGTCTGGCAAGCTACCATGCAATTATTCGGATTGGCAACTTTTGATTTTTTGTTTTCATAATCGAATTTATAAACGCCCCGCCCGCAAGAAGTAACACACATTCCGCAGCCGATACATTTATCTTCGTCCACTTCCGGATTCCATTGGATGTCTTGGCGATCCACACCGTGGAACTTGGCAAATTTCGGGTCTTGTTTTTGTTGTTCATTCATTGTTTTGAATTTAATTATTATTTTAATTTTTTGATCTGTCTTGTATTCCAAGAACAACTAAATTATCTAATGCTTTTATGCCTCTTATTTCATCTTTTTTCATATAAATGCTTTGATTTTTTGTTAAGGTAATTTCTCCATTAATATCAGTAAAAATTCCCTTGCCCTCAAGAACGGTTAAAAGTACAGCGTAATCTTCAGGGTGAGGCGGTATTTCCATGCCCGATTTCAAACAGATTAAAGCGGCATGAAAACCTTTAACGTTAAGAAAATGCTTTTTAATCGGTTTTTCGTCGGAAAAAATAATTTTTTCGTTTAGATTATAATTCTTCATGATTTTTTAAATTTCGTTAATTTCAAATTTTTTATCTCGCAAATACCACTGCATAAAATATCCGACGGCGATAAATAGCGGCAGGGCAACCAGTGTTCGCGCGAGCGTGAATTTCAATCCCAGATAACCGATTTCAATGCCGAGCATAGGAATTTTAAGCGATGAAAAAGCGCCCAGATAAATGAAAATATTTTTGATGCTGGCGCCTTTTTTGTAGAGAATGTAGGCCACCGGAAAAGCGCCGTAAAGAGGGCCCGCCTGAAGCATCGCCAAAATGATAACGGTGAAAATCCCTTTTATGCCGGAGTCTTGGCCGATATGTTTTTCTATTTTCTCTTTGGGAAACCAAACATCAAACAAACCGACAATGATAAATAAAAAAGGAATAAAGGTGATCATTTCAATAAATGACTCGGTGAAACTTTGGTAGATAGTTTTGCCCGGATCAAAACCAAATGAAAAAGAGCCGATAGCAAAAATCGCAAAGCTGAAAAGCCAAATATAAGGTTTTATTTTTTGCAAGTTTTTTTTGGTCATAAAATGATTCCGATTAAAATCCCGATAATGATCGCTACGATAAAATTCAAGGCGTTTCTTAAGATCGCCACTTTTTTGCCGAAATACTTGATTTCCAAAGGCAAAGTGACAACACCGACCATCATCAGTGTCGTCATAAAAACTGCGACTGTAGAATAGGACGCGCCTTGCTTCAAGAGACCCGAAGCGATTGGATAGGAAATAAATCCGGGGATAAGAGTGATTGAACCGATAATCGCGGCAATCGCAAACCCGATTGCTCCCGAACCGACACCTAAATATTTCACGATCATCTGCGGCGGGACGATAAACAAAAGCAAACTGACCAAAATCAAAATATTTAAAAATGGGATAACGATATTCCTGAACATTTTCCAGCCTTTCTTGAATCCTAAAATCGTCCTTTGTCTGTCCAGTAAGAATGAAACCAAGCTGGTGAATATTGAAAAAGATATAAATATTAAAGCGTTATTCATCATAAACTAATTAAAAATTTTACAAGATATTGCGTATAGTATGCACCCGCCAAAAGAAAAATTGTTGCTACGCCGTATCGCATCACTTTTTCAATCTTTCCCATCGCGTTATACATCTTGCCCACTTTCTCCACACTGAACGCCAAAACAATGGAAAAAATAATAACCGGTAAACCCGTCCCCAAGGCAAAAAGCGGCGGCAGAAGCAGACTTTCCGTCGATGAAAGAACCAACGGAACAAGCATCCCAAAGAATAAAACCCCGCTATAAGGACAAAATGCCAGAGCGAACAAAACTCCCAAAAGCAAGGTGCCGATGTGTCCTTTGGTTGCGAGCCACTCTTTCATTTTTTCCACCTTCTCGCTTTTTGAACCGAAGTTTATTTTAATCACCCCGAACATTACGAGAGAAATAAAAATCAGAACTATCCCCAAAACTTTGTCGCCCCAGCCCTGAAAAATGCCGGCAATCTGAAATGAAGAAAGTCCGAAATAAATTAGTGTCGCCAAAAGCGTATAACTTATTCCCCTGCCAAGGGTATAAATGAGACCGCTGATGAGAGTGTGTTTGGCGGTTTTGATGTCTTTGGAAATGTAGGCGATAGCGGTGATGTTGGTCGCCAAGGGGCAGGGACTGATCGAGGTCATCACGCCCAAAACAAAAGCGGAAAGAAGCGGAATATTATATTGGTCAATTAAGGTGTTTAGAAACTCCATAATTTTTTCAATTTAATTATTTATGAATTTGTTTTTATGACAATGCCCTAAAAAGGTCAGCCGGACTAAAACCTATCACTCTTATATCTTTATCCTTCAGAAATTTAGTCAGTTCTTTATCTATGGAATCAATCTTTTTGCCGGATAAGAAATTTTCTATTTCAATAACCGCTTCTTCCGGATGAATAAAAAAATCTCCATTGATCGTAATTTTTTCAATCTCTGAATTATCGATTCCGACTTTAATTCTTAGCAATTTACCGTTGGGTATTTTGTAAATTATTTTTCTCATATCATCTCCAATAATTCCATTTATTACTGGTATATTTTTCTTTAAATAATCTATCGGCCTCTTTCAGCTCATCGGCCGTCAATTTTCCCCGAGTAATGGTTGTTTCAAAAACTTTTCGGAAGCCTTTCGTTAAGCTTCTCTCCAGCTCCTGACAAGAAATTTTACGCCCTAATTCTTTTTTTAATGAAGTAACCCGCTCTTCGACCGTCCGGATCAATTTGTCTTTTATTTTTTCATCCGGAACTTTCAACACGGAAAACATTTTTTCCACATCGATATCCGTCAAAATAGTACCGTGTTGCAAAACTACTCCTGCTTTTCTGGTTTGAGCATTACCGGAAATCTTTTTTTCACCGGCTAAGATATCATTTATCGGCTTAAATTTTGCCTTAATTCCCAACAAATTCAAACCTTCAATAATCCCGGCGCAGATTTGCCCATAAGATTCCACCACATCACTCGAAACTTCTTTTTCTGAAATCACCAAAGAATAAGTCAATTCACCCTCGTGAAAGACCGCGCCTCCCCCCGTATATCTTCTCACCGCATCAACTCCCAACTCTTTGGCTTTGGCGACATCTACTTCTTCTTTTAAGTTTTGGAAAAATCCCACACTGACACAAGCCGGCTTCCACCTGTAATACCTCAACGTGTTCGGGACTTCTTTTCTGATGCGAGCCGCGAGAATGGCTTCATCAACAGCCATTTGCATCGCCCCCCTCGTTTCTATTGTTTCTATTGATCTCCATTGGTTCATGAACTTCCAGCAAAATTTTTAGCCTTATATGAGCTTCTGACCAAACTCCCCGCAACAGCCTTTTTTATTCCCAGCTTTTTTGCGATTGACGCGATTTTTCCAAATTCATTCTCCCTGTAATATTTTTTTACCGAGAGATGGGACGAGCTTGGCCGTAAATATTGGCCGACCGTTAAGATATCGCAGCCTGTTTTTTTCAAGTCTCTTAATGTTTCAATGATCTGCTTCTCTGTTTCTCCCATTCCCACCATGAAACCCGACTTGGTTTTCATCTCGGGAGAGATCTCTTTGACTTTTTTGAGCAACCTTAAAGACATTTCGTAATCCCCTTTTGGCCTGACCGACCCGAAAATATCGGCAACGGTTTCCAGATTATGGTTAATGACATCCGGCCCTGCTTTCACTATCTTTGCGAGAACCGGCCAATTGCCTCGCAAATCGGAAATCAAAATTTCAATTTTGCATTCAGGAGATTTTCTTTTTATTGCTTTAATCGTCTTGACAAACTGCCCTGCTCCGCCGTCCGACAAATCATCCCTGGCAACACAAGTTATCACCGCGTAATCAAGCCCCATCCTTTTGACAGCGGCCGCGATTCTTTCCGACTCGGCTGAATCAACCGCCTTGGGTTGTCCCTTTTTAATATTGCAGTAAGCGCAATTCCGAGCGCAGACATCGCCCAAAATCATAAAGGTGGCGGTGCCGCAAGAAAAACATTCGTAACGATTGGGGCAGTTGGCTTCCTGACAGACCGTAACCAAGCTGTGCTTATCAATAACATCTAATGTTTCTTGATACCGCTTTTTGTCATAATTTTTTATCCTTATCCAATCAGGCAAAGTCATAGTTTTATGAAAACACTGTATTTATTTCTATTAATTCAATCATTGCCTCATAAGTTGTTTCTTTTGCCCCGGCATTGTTTTTCAATCCGCGTAAAACCAAATCATTTTTCAAAACTAAAATTTCCATTTTTTTGTCTGCGGCTGATTTTATTAAATTATTATTTTGATTGTGGACAAGCAAAGTTCCATCTTGAATGAGAATAATTTTATCGCCTTCTTCCATGAACCGAAAAATTCCTTGGTTTTGATTGTTTGATTTGACTATAAAAAGCATGGTTTTAAAAATTAATAATGACCTCGGACGATCTGACCAAATTTTTTATTTTCAGAACGGAAAGGATTTTTACCGGTTCGATTTCCTCTTCTGAAATTCTATTTTCCTGCAAACTCTCCTTGTCCGCAAAAATTTTTAAGCCAAATTCTTCGGCGTTAGACAGGCCTTCTTTAATACTGCCGGCGCCAATCTTTTCCGGCTTTTGATTTTTCAACAAAGAAAAAACGCCCGATCCGCTGAAAAGAAGCTTTGTATCCAGATCCATGCCGGAAAAAGCAACGCCGGCCCGCACCGCTTCGGCCGGGAAAACAGTGCCGATGGGCGGATTATTTACGATTATCAAAACTTTTTTTGCCATATATTTTATGGTTAGATATTAATAAATTTATCGCATTCATTTACCATGTCAGCCAGTCCAGGCAGGCCCTCAAGCTCGCCCGCCGGCAGCAGCTGATTGCGCTTTATACCGCGGAATTGCACGCAGACTCCGCAAATCTTAATCTCCGCGCCTAAGCCGGATAATTCTTCCATCCTTTGATATAAATTTCTTTCTTTTGACGAATTCAAATCCTTATTTACGGCGATAACACTATCTATGTAAAGAAAAATTTTCACCTGATGTTTTTTAGCGATTGCCGCCTTGCTTAAATAATAAAGAGTATCAATGTCTTGGTATGTATAAGGCGGCCGTGTGACTAAAAATCCTATTGTCATATTTTTTATGTTTTACCCTGTTAGAAATTTTAAATAAAGCAGAAAAAAATAATAAAATGCCTAAAATTTCTAACAGGGTTAATTGTTTCTAATAAATAAAAAGTAAGCCATAGTCCAGCCGCCGAGAATTATAAAAATACCCGCCACTAGACTGGAGATGGCTAGTTGTGGAATACCGCTTAAAATATGGCCGATATTGCAGCCGTCGGCAACAACCGCGCCGAACCCCATCAAAACGCCGCCGGCCAAAGATTGCCAGGCTATCCTAGGCCTTGGGAAACGGAATTTAAATTCCCCGGCAATAAACGAACCCAAAAATGCGCCAAAAACAAGGCCTATCACCTCAAACGATTCCCATGTTAAAAAATTTTCGAAACGGATGATTGATTTCAAAATCGTTTCAAAACCCATGGTTATACCGAGGGCATAGTTGCGCCCGGAAAGGGAAGAAAAAACGAAAGCCAAGAGTCCAATGAGCCCGATAGCTAATCCGGCGCTTTGCCATGACCAGCCTTTTTTAAAAATATCAGATATCAAACCGACCCTTTCGTCTTTTGGGACGGAATATTTAATTTTGTTTCTTTTTTGTCCAAACAATAACCAAAAAATTAAAACTGAAAAAAAGGCAATCCAAAATATATTCGGCAAACCGGTTATAGAGCCCAGAGTCAAAGAACCTAAACCATAACTCTGGGCGACTGCGGTCAATCCGGATAAAATTCCGTCCTTAGCCAGATAGGCCGCGCCGACAAACCCGAACAAAGCCAGCCAAGAACCTATCATTCCTTCCCCGACTCGATAAGCAGTGCCGCTGGCGCAACCGCCGGCTATCGCCATCCCCACCCCAAACACATAAGCGCCCAGAGGCACGGCCAGCCAATAAAACAACTTTGGGTTATATTCTATTAATCCAATAGAATTAAGAACATAAAATCCAACCAATTCAATCCCAAGAGCCAAGCCAACCGCCTTGAGCAGTGTAAAATCTTTAAAAACTAAAGGATCGCGAAACGCTGAATTCATGCAAAAACGTCCCCGCTGGAGCGCAAATCCGAAAATAACTCCAATTGCCAAACCGCTAATAATTGTAAAAACCATTGGCATAGGACGATTATTTAACTTGTATCAAAAGACGATGATCCGGTCCATTATCAATTTTTTCCAACTTCAAAAATTTGTGCCCTTCTTTTTCACTGTTTCGCGGAATGCGCTCCAAAGACAAGGGATAATCGGTTAAGACCTCTAAAATTTGGCCGGAGCTCATTTCCTTTAATTTTTTTCTGGCCTTAATGTCTGGATAGGGGCAGATTTCCCCGCGAACATCCAGACTCTCGTCAATTTGGCAAGCATTTTTATCTTCAGTCATATTTTTTATTGTTATTTTTTTATTAAAGCTTGGTCCCCGGATCCGTACAGTCCTGCTCAACGCAAAGCTTGATTCTGGCTTCCATTTCCGCTTTCATGCCGTTAGAAAATCCGACGAACGGCTCTCCTTCGCCAATAAAAGTCGTCGGAACGCCTTGCGCGGTTGTGCCGTAAGCCTTTGCCATCTCTTGAAAAAGCGCGGCGTTATCCTTGCTTTTCCAGGTTTCAAATTCTTTAACAGCCAAATCGGGATATTTACGCTTCATCTCATCCAAAAATGGTTTCTCAGTCGCGCAATGCGGACAGCCGTCTCCCCAGAAAAAATATATCGTCACTTTGCCTTCAGTGTCACTAATTTCGGCAACCTGATTTTCCTCCGAATAAGCACTTTCCAATGATGTGTTTTCTTTCCGGTTTTCGGAAGAACAGCCGGAAAAAATGAGAAGTACTCCCGCCAGCAATCCTATTGATAAATAAATTTTTTTCATAAAACCAAGTTTACTGATTATCGTTATTTTTCTTCATGCCTGAATCCACCCACTTTTGAGCCTCATCAGCCTTTAACAATTTTTGAACCTCTGATTGATCGGAAATTTTTATTTTGGCGATCCAGCCCTCATCATACGGACTTTTGTTGATAACAGAAGGCTTGTCAAAAAGCGGGTCATTAACTTCAATTACTTCTCCGGAAAGCGGGCTTCCCAGATGGCCGCTCCATTTAAGCGCTTCCAGAGAAACATAAGTTTCTCCCCTTTTAAGCGCCTGTCCTTCTTTCGGTAACTTGATAAACACGAATTCCTTTACCTTGTCCGCGGCGGGTTTAATTACGCCCAGCACCGCAGTGTCATTCTCGATGCGCGCCCAAGAATAGTCCCTGTTATAAAATAAATTATTCGGCAAATTATTGTTTGTCATAGATTATTCCTTATTTTTGTTAATAATATCATTTTGTTCGCCAGTATTATTTTCACTTTCTTTTGATGCCTCGGGCGTGAGCAAATTTTCTTCCGTGCCAACTTTAACTCCAAATCTTGGCAGAATTTTGCGGTGGATGAACAGAATCAAAAGAGAAACAGCAATCGCAACAACAAAAACCAATAAAGAAGTGCTTATATTATTCATCAAATCCGGATTAATAAACATTACCAATGCCAGCGCCAGCATAATCATACCGCCGATTAACTTCAGGATGCGCCCGTGTTTTTCTTCAAAACGGCTTGCTTTCAGCGTTAAGGTGGCAGCTCCCACAACTACCATCTCATCTAAAAGGTAAATCAAAAGATATAACAATAAAAGCAAAGCAAAGACTGTTCCTTGTATATGATTTTGGGCGATTATATTAGTCCAGATTACCGGAAAACCGGCTGTGCAGGGAAGTTCTACCAGCACCACACCCAAAGCCATAGCGGCTGTGGCAAGCACCATTCCCCAGGTTGATTTGTCGCCTTTCATAATACCCCGCGCGTCTTTAAATATTTTTGGCTTATATTTGTCGGATATCGTAAAAGATATACCTTTTTTATACCAAAAATAATCTTTAATATTAACAAGGGCAAAAGTAAGAGCAAGCAGGGCCACTGCGATTTGAATCCATCTTAAATAACCGATATACAGGAATACGTTCAAAAGCCCAACCATAAACAAACCGTAAGCGATCGTGGTTACCAAAAGAAAGGTTAGGCCGACCAAAAATATTTTCTTTCTTGAGCCGGAATGAATCACCATTCCCAAAAGAAAAGCAATCAGCCACAAAGAACAGGGATTAAAACCGTCAACAAAAGCGATAATAACCGTTGTTACAAAAAGCGGCGTAGAGGAAAGATCAATTTCGCCCACAATCGGAAATTTTATTTTTTCCTGCGCTTCGGGAGTGATATCTGTTGATTGGGGCAAAAAAGGAGTAAATCCTTTAATATTTTCCAACGGACAAATGCAACCTTCTTTTTGGCACGAAATTATTTCCCTTTCCAAATAATCTTTGATTGTTGTTTCTCCTATATAATATCTGTCGCCTAAAAATACAATCGGATAAGAAGCTGTTACCAATCCATATTTTTCTTTAAATGATTGATATAACCGATTCTCTTCCTCAAGCCCGACATCGTGCTTTTTTATAATTAAGCCGTATTTTTGTTCCAGGTTTTGCAGAAAATTACTTATATCCGAGCATTGGGGGCAGTCTTCTTTATAAAACAAGTGCAGACAAAGTTCATCCCGGGCTTGATTTGACTGAGAATCAATATTTTCTTTTTCGTCGAATTCTTTGTTTGATGTAATAGAAGAAATTGCCGACTCCGGTTCCGTCTCTTCTTCAATTCCGGCTTTTACCCCGGGACTGATACAGCCATTTTCCAAACAATCAACTATCTTTTTTTCAATATCCTCCGCCATATAATCGGCGTAACCGACGATTGGCTCAAAGTCCCCGATAAAAGTTGTCGGCACTCCCCGGGCATGGATGCCGTATGCCTCGGCGACTTCTTGGAATAATTCGGCATTTTCTTGGTTGTTCCAAGTTTCAAAACTTTTTACTTCCAAATCAGGATATTTTTCTTCCATTTTTTCCAAGAATGGTTTTTCCACGGCGCAGTGAGGGCAACCATCGCCCCAGAAGAAATATATCACTGTTTTCTCCGCGGCACTTACCTGATTTATTCCAACTAATAAGCAGATGAAAATCAGGATCGAAATAATTATTTTCTTAGTGAGCATATTTTTATTTTGAATTGCTTACAAAGCAGAGTTGATTTCGGCTATTATTTCCGCGTTGCATTCCGAAGGACAATAAAGAGTCGGCTGTCTGGACAGTCTCACTCTTTCTCCGCTCCCTTCTAAAAGATGAACAATATCAGCCCTGGAATAATCCGTATTCTCCCAAGATGTAACCGCTATGCCTTTTTCAAGATATTGATAAATGTCATTGACTTTTTCTATTTTTTCAACCGGAAAACTGTTTTTAATCAAATCAACATCCAAGTCCGTATAAATCTGATAGTCTTTTAATTCACTCTCTTGGATAGAAAATTCTTGGGAACCGATAAATGAAAATCCTCTGTCGATTACCACTCCTTCCATCCGCGGCTCGTTGTATTTCAGTGTCCGGCCGGCCAACACAAAATCTGCTCGTTTGTTTTCCATCAACTCAACGCTTTCGGATGTGGATCGAGTAGCAATAATTTGATATTTTTGGGAATCTAGCTTTTCGGCTATCTCCCGGCAAGTCGGGCAAGCGGCAATGATTATTTTCCTTCGCGTTTTATCAATATTATTATCAATCGAGCTTATTTCGTTTTCTTTTTCTTTATTTTTGCCGATAACAATCAGCAAAACAAAGGCTGACAAAATAAGAAGTGAAATTATTTTAGTTTTATCCAATCGTAGCATTAACTTATTTTTTGTTTAAAAAAATCAATGATGTCTTTTTCATTTGTGTGGCATTTTCCATCCGCCCAGAGAAACGGGACGCCGAATGATTCCAGATCGACGTCGCACTGCATCGCGTCGTTGCCCAGCTGTTCCAGATCGGCTTCGCTTTCGCTGATGTTTTTTTCTTCAAAATCAAGTTTGTCTCTCACGCCGTTTTGCTGGAAATACTTTTCAATGTTGGCGCAACCGGGGCAATTATCACCTGAATAAAAAGTAATGTCCTCGCTTTCCGGCTCTTTTTGCGCTTCCGCCGATACCGTTTCGCCAATCATTCCGCGTATTTTCTCCGAAAGATAATCGGAAAAAGCCTGCTTGTTTCCCAAAAGCCTCCACGCTTGCACCTCTTCCCTGATATTATCCTCACCGTCAATAATGGCGTTCAAAAAAAGTGATGAACCGACCGCTTTGAATTTCTTCGCCACCTCCCTATTTTCCGGCAAATCGACGTTGATCTCCCGAAATTCAATTTTTCCGTCTTTGAGTTCCGGCGCGAAGTTTTCGTCAACCGTCGCTTTGGCATATTGCCCCATTATTACGCAGGCATAACAGCGAGCAGTCGAATGAAAGGCGTAAACTTGGACTTTTTCCGCCGGCTTAGTCTCTTGAGCTTCGGATTTTTGCGAACTTTTTTGTGTATTGGAATCACTTGACTGCGTTTTTTTGTCCGGACCAAAATTGGCGTAAATAACGGCAATAGCTGCTATCAAAACGGCGCCGTAGAGTAAATATATTCCTAATTTTTTCACCCCGTTAGAAATTTCTTTTTTGTTGTTTTCCATAATTTTCAGATATTTCCCCGTTATATTTGGCAATTTCTAACGGGGTAAATGATTATTTGGAAAGGATAGATTTGATTTCTTCCACATCGGGAATTCTTCCCGAAGCTTCAACTTTTTCATCAACGACCAAAGCCGGCGTTCCCATTACGCCGTAGCTCATAATATCCTGGATTTCGGTTACTTTTTCAATATCCGCTTTCATTTTCAATTCCCCTAACGCTTGCCTCGTGTTGGCTTCCAGTTTTTGGCAATTGGGACAGCCCGTTCCCAAAATTTTGATGGTCACCCCGTTAGAAATTTTTTTATCATCTGGCATATATTTTATTTACTACAAATCCCGTTACAAAAATAGAATTTCTAACGGGGTTCATAGATTTATTTGGTTAATTTTATCGGATTGCATAAATTTTCTTTCTTATTTGCCAGCCTTCCACAGCAACGGCAGACATATTGCGGATTATTCACCAATGGAAGTATTTTATCCATATCGAACTGATTATGCGGCTTGGCAAGCTCACAAAGTTTGTTTTCCCTATTGTTGTTCCCGCAACCGCAACCGCAGGAACTGCTAGTATCGCAACAATTGTTTGCCATAAATTCAGTCTTTGATTATTTGATTGAATAAAGCCTTGTATTGCTTCAGGACTTTTTGATTGACGCTGTAAATAATGAAGGCGCTTTCTTTTCTTTTTTCAAGCAAGGATAGTTTTTCCAATTTAGATAAATGGTGGGAAACCAAATTCTGCGGCAACTCCAACACTCCGAAGATTTCACAAACGCAAAGCTCCTTCTTCGTCAGAAGGCACAAAATCCTCAAACGATTGGTGTCCGAGATTGTTTTCAGAAATTCCTTTAGCTCAAGGATTCCTCGCATCCCACCGGAACCTTTCCCACAGCAATATTTGGCCATAATGAAATAATATCAACGCTCATTGATATCGTCAAGCAAAGCGGACTCCGAAAATCTCCCTCAAAATGAAATGTTTCCAGTGAGATAACACCCCGTAAAGTCGCTACGCTCCCACGGGGCAAGCAAAGAGCACCAAATG
>CAZFIH010000005.1:0-27468 GCA_964519445.1 uncultured Bdellovibrionales bacterium
TTGTTGCCCTCGGCTCTCTCCCCTCGAGTGGGATAAAAAGGAAATCGTCTGGCGGGACAAGCCGTTTTATCGCGACACTTACTGGTCTTTTGTCCACGTCCCGATAAATTTCGGCTCGAAAATTGTCAGGGAGCTTGAGAAAATAAAAGAAGCCGGGCTCGCCGCCGAGCCGATGGTGCTCTCAAGGAACGACGGCCTCTGGGGCGGAGAGATGCTTATTCCGATTTCCAAAAAAACGGATCAGTTTGAAATTGATCTTCTCTATGGAAAGTATCTCACCCGGCTTTTCGAAGGGCACTACGGCGATATGCGCGGCTGGATTCGGGAAATCAGAAAATGGTGCCGGGCAAAAGGATTTGAACCCAAAGAATTCATCTTCTGGTACGCCACCTGTCCCAAATGCGCCAAAGGACGCGGCGACAAAGCGCAGGTTGTGATTTTCGCGAAGGCGGAGTGAGTTTGGATGAGGGATAATTTAGTGGTAATATTGAAATATATTTTTCTTGTGAAGACGCTTGCGAATGAACAATTGGAGAGACAGGATTTCGTTGATAATAAAATCTTCGAGCTAATTCAAGAGCTTGCTTCTTCGGGGGAGCATTTAGAATGGGACATAGAAATGATTGGCGCGGCGCGTGACGCGATAGAAAATCAGCTTGTCGAGAGGGATATCATGAGCGAGGATGAATTTTACCCATACATAAAAGATGATCGCTAACTTTTGAATTGGACGAGAAACCAGAAAAAAACAAAATGATCAAGAAGAAAAAAATTCTGTCATACGTAAAGGAAAAACCTTTTTTTCAGAAAGATAATTTTATCTTATATAATTCCGATTGCTTGCAGATACTTAGACAGATTCCGGAGAATTCAATTGATATGATCTTTGCTGACCCGCCATATTTTCTCTCTAATGGAGGATTTACCTGTAAAAATGGGAAGATGGCCAGTGTGAATAAGGGTAAATGGGATATCACAAATGGGCTTAGAAAAGATTTTGACTTTCATATGGCTTGGACGAAAGCGTGCCACAGAGTGTTAAGGCCAGGCGGAACAATTTGGATTAGTTAAATTTATGAAATTAAAATTTAATAAAATAATTGCAAATAAATACAACAACTTTTCACAAAGAGCTCGTGTTCTTACTGAAGCTTGGGTCGATAAAGAAATTTTCTGTCCAAATTGCGGAAAATTAAAGATTGATAAATATCCAAATAATCAACCAGTAGCTGATTTTTTTTGCTCAAATTGCGAAGAAGATTACGAATTGAAAAGCAAGCAGGATATTCTTGGAACTAAGATTCTTGATGGTGCATATCGTACCAAAATGGAGAGGTTGCGCGGTATTAATAATCCCAATTTGTTTGTACTTAATTATAATTTACAACATCTTTCTGTATTGAATTTTTTTGTTATACCTAAACATTTTTTTGTGCCCGAAATCATTGAAAGACGAAAACCGCTTGCCATCACAGCCCGTCGTGCTGGTTGGATAGGTTCCAACATTCTTTTACAAAAAATACCGCAAATTGGAAAAATATTTTTAGTTAAGCAACAGCGTGTTGAACCGAAAGAAAAAGTATTAGCCGAGTGGCGAAAAACTTTATTTTTGCGAGAAGAAAAAGAAATTTCAGCAAGAGGCTGGTTACTTGATATTATGCGTTGTATTGATAGACTTAAAAAAAGAGAATTTACGCTTGATGAGGTTTATGGTTTTGAAAATGAACTAAGTAAACTTCATCCAGAAAACAAGCATATTAAAGACAAAATACGCCAACAATTGCAATTGTTACGGAATAAAGGATATTTAGATTTTTTATCTCGTGGTTACTATAGACTTATTTAACCGCGCTCTAAATCCCGAGCGTAAGCTCGTGGGAGATCCATAATATGGCTATTAATCTTTCACCGCAATTTGCAAAAATTGTTTTACGATTCAATCCTTTTATCAGATTGAAGGTTATGTGTCGTGGGTATAATGAGGATTTAGAAAATTTTACAGAACTTGTTTGGCAAGATGATAAAAATTTAGATTTTGACGATAGGGAAACATACCCGCAATTCCAACTATGGTATGTTTAGTTCGTTTTCTTAAATGTCGGCACTAAAAGAACCACAGATAATTTTTTTGTCAAATTTTATACGGATTGGCAGGATATGAAATTAGATATTAACATGAAGAAGCCAGAGGATCTTGGGAGTGGAATTAGCGTCTGGGAATTAGATTAGATTATTCATTGCCAGTTTGTATTCTTGTCTGTTCGGCTGGTTTTTAAAAATTGATGCAAGATTTTAAATAGTTCCAAGTTGGAAAAATTCATCTTCTGGTACGCCATCTGCCCCAAATGCGCCAAAGGGCGCGGCGACAAAGCGCAGGTTGTGATTTTCGCGAAGGGCGGAGTAATATTTATATAGCGGATTAAGCATTTTATTTTTCTTATGGACTGGCAAGTCTTTGACAGGGGAGTATTTTTGGTCAATCTTTTGGGGATTGTTTATGATCCCAAGGCCAAAATGATTCTCATTGGGAAAAGGGAAAATGATTCTTATATTCGGCAGCTTAGCTGGAGTTTTCCCGGCGGCCGACCGGCCTATGAAAATGATCTTGAAGACTATCTGAAACTCGAGATAAAAAAGAAAACCAATTTGAACGCGGACGTGAAAAAAGCAATTTTCGCCAAATCTTATCCGGAAAAGAGAGAATTTATTGCTATATATTATTTTTGTGAAGCCAGCGCAGGAGCGGAAAAAGCGGGTGACAAATTCACGGAGGTGAAATGGGTGAAGCCGACTGAAGTCAAAGCATATTTTACGACGTCTTTACATCCTTTCTTGTTGGATTTTCTGAAAACTTTGGAATAACATTTCGACTTTTGCCTTTTCTTTCGGGAGTCGTTATAATACAAAAGCACTCGGAGGTGCCCCGAAGAGAAATTTTCCATCATGATATTGTAGGGAAAAATATCAAAGGGAATTGATAATAAGCAACGCTAAAAAAATAGTTTACCAAATTTCTTACGGGGTAAACTTCTTTTTTACTGAATTAAGCTTATGCCCAAAAAGAAAAAACCAATCAAAGCCAAAAGGCTTTCTTGGGACGAAACATTCATAAACCTTGCGCTTTTAGTAGCTAAGCGGGCGGCTTGCAAATTCCACGAAACAGGCGTCGTTTTTGTTGACAAGAATAAAAGGATAATTTCTCTAGGATACAATGGTCCGACCGAAGGAGATGACCATTGTCTCGAGGTCGGTTGCGCGAAAGTTGATGGCGACCCGAAAACCAAAAAAGCGAAACGTTGCCGTGGAGCTCACGCCGAGATAAACGGCATCATCAACACTCAAGACACAAAAAGACTGCGTGGCTCAACGATGTACGCGGTTTTGTTTCCCTGCTATGATTGCATGAAAGCCCTCAATAATGCCGGAGTTAAGGAGATTGTCTACTATGATGAATATGAGAGAATCCAAACCGGAGGAGAAAATTTTGAAGAAGAGGACGAAGCCCGGGAACTGGCGGAAAAAAGAGGAATGATCATCAGACAATTCCGGCCAAAGAACTTGATGAAAATAGAATTATCTTAATCTGGGAATTTTATGGGCAAAAACCACCCCGAGTACCGATATCTCGATCTCTTGAAGGACATAATTGAGAACGGGTCCGACAAGCCGGTTTTTTTCACGCCGGAGGTATTGGCGGAATATGAAAAGAAAGGCGAGGAGCCGCCGTTCATTCGCTCGGTGTTTGGGCGCCAAATCCGATTTGATCTTTCCAAGGGCTTTCCTCTTCTCACCACCAAGAAAGTTTTTTATCGGGGTATAATCGAAGAGTTGATTTGGTTTTTGAGCGGGAGCACCAATATCAAATACCTCGTTGACCGGGATGTGAAGATCTGGAATGAATGGGCCTGGAAGAGATATCACAAGCACTGCCTCGAGAATGATCCCCAAAATGACCTTAGCCAGCCGGATTTCATTGCCAAGATCAAAGAATTGCCGGAAGACGATCCGTTTGTGGCGGAGTGGGGAGACCTCATCATGGCCTATGGAAAAATGTGGAGAAAATGGCCGGCCATGGACGGGCGGAAGATCGATCAGCTGGCCTGGGTAATTTCCGGTCTCAAGAAAAAGCCTTTTCGAAAATCATATATGGTCTCGGGCTGGAATCCCGACTTCGTCTATGAAATGGCCTCTTCTCAAAACGTCCATGAAGTGCCTCCATTTTGCCATACCATATTTCAATTCGCGGTGACGGATAAGAATAAGCTGAATTTGGGAATGTTCCAAAGAAGCGCCGATATGTTTTTGGGTGTTCCGTTCAATATCGCGAGCTATGCTTTGCTTCTCATAATGGTAGCTCAAGTGACGGGGCTTGAGGCAGGAGATTTTGTTCACTTTTTCGGAGACGCGCATGCCTATTCCAATCACTTTGGCCAAATCAAAGAACAATTGAGCCGCGAACCGCGTCCGTTTCCGAAAATGAAACTCAATCCCGAGGTGAAAAATATAGATGATTTCAAATATGAGGATTTCACTCTGGAGGGATATGACCCGCATCCGGCCATTAAGGCGGATGTGGCCAATGTCGGTGGCTTCTGAATATATATTTTTAGTAAGTATTAAAATAAGTATTCCATGATTCTTGGTATCCAAGAGCTTCATCGCCTGGTGAAGGAAAAAAATCTGGTCGAGAATTTGTGCGAGCGGGAAATGAACAATCCGGAAGGAGCCGGGTTTGATTTGCGGCTGGGAGAAGTTTTTGAAATTTCCGGAGACGGGTATCTGGGGATCGAGGAAAGAGACACGCCGGAAGTAAAGTCGGTGGCAAAGTATGATCCCGAAAAGGCATCTTTCTTTGTTTTTGAACCCGGAAAGTACTATCTGATCAAGACAGTTGAAAAGGTGAATTTGCCGACGGATATATCGGGAATAATTTTTGAAAGAACAACTATTTTCCGATCCGGACTCGGATTGTTCAACGGCATCGTTCAGCCGGGTTATTGCGGAGAACTTACGTTCGGTCTTTGCAATTTGGGCCCAAGCAAGATAAAAATTGATCTTGGCGCGAGAGTGGCGCACATCACTTTTCACCAAGTCTTCGGCGGAGGCAGTCAGTACCGCGGCCAGTGGCAGGGCGGCCGCGTATCAACGGAGGGAAAGGAAAAACAAGTATGAAACACACTCCCACAATCGGAATGGAGGTTCACGTGGAATTGAAGACCGACTCCAAGATGTTTTGCGGGTGCAAGAACGAACTCGGCTTGGACCGAATTCCCAATTCCAATATTTGCGCCGTTTGCACCGGCCAGCCGGGAAGCTTGCCGGTAGCCAACGAAAAGGCGATTGAGTTTGTGGTTCGGGCCGGTTTGGCGCTCGATTGCGAAATTGCCAAAATTTCCAAATTCGACCGGAAAAATTATTTTTACCCCGACCTCCCCAAGGGATACCAAATCTCGCAATACGATCAGCCTCTTTGCGCTGGAGGATTTTTGATGGTCGGCACGAGGAAAGTCGGAATAACGCGCATACATCTCGAAGAAGACACGGGAAAACTGCTTCACCAAAAAGGAACCGATTACAGCCTCGTTGATTTCAACCGGGCGGGGGTGCCCCTGATGGAGCTCGTGACGGAGCCGGATATCGAATCGGCCGAGGAGGCCAAAAAATTCTGCGAGGAACTCCAGCTCATCTTGCGCTATCTCGGCATTTCGGACGCGGATATGGAAAAGGGGCAAATGAGGTGTGAGGTGAATATATCTCTCTCGAATAAATCTCGAATTAAATCGAATGATTCTCGAATAGTTTTGCCTGACGAGAGTTATAGGCTGATGGGTTTGTTGTTCGAAATTCATAATAAGCTTGGGCCTATATATAAAGAGATAAATTATCAGGACGCAATTGAAGAAGTGCTGAAAAGAGAGAATTTGCCGTACGAGAGGGAAAAGGAGATCAAATTGAAACTGGACAATTTAAAGTTGAGCAATTTGTTTGCAGATTTTATTATTGATGACAAGGTTCTTATCGAAGTAAAGGCGAAAAAATTTATTACGGAAGAAGATGTGCGACAAGCCGCGCGGTATATAAAGTCGCAAAATCTGCCGTTAGCAATTATTGCCAATTTCAAAAGACAAAAGCTGGAATCCAAGCGCGTCACAAATCCCGCATTCGAGAAAAATTCGATCTCATTCGATAAGAATTCGGGAAAGCGACTCGGCACCAAGGTTGAAATAAAGAATCTGAACTCCTTCAAAGCGGTGGAGCGGGCGATTGAGTTTGAAATAAAAAGGCAGAGTGAGCTTTTGGACGAAGGAAACGAAGTCGTTCAGGAAACGCGCGGGTGGGACGAGAGCAAGATGCAGACCTTTTCCCAGCGGGAAAAGGAGTCGGCTCACGACTACCGCTATTTTCCGGAGCCGGATCTCCCGCCGCTTGAGTTTGATGAAGGTTATGCAGAAAAAGTGAGAAATGACTTGCCCGAACTTCCGGCTGACAAAATGAAAAGGTTTCAGGAGGAGTATAAACTATCGGAATACGACACGGAAGTTTTGGTTCGCGAAAAGGATCTGGCTGATTTTTTTGAACAGGCGGTGAGCGAAGCGTGTACTGAAAGCAAAGACAAAGAAAAAATTGCCAAGCTAACGGCCAACTATATCCTATCCGAGCTCAAGAAATATTTAAGCGAAAAAGTGAAAGTGGCGGACCTCAAAGTGACGCCGGAAAATTTCGGAGAGTTGATTTGTTTGGTGAAAGGTGGTAAGCTGAATTCAACGGCGGCCAAGGCGGTTTTGGAAGAGATGATACGATCCGGAGCTGATCCGGAACATATAATTGCGGAAAAGGGGTTGGGTCAAATCGAGGATGACGCGGAAATTGAAAAAATTTTTAAAAAAGTTCTTTTGAATAATTCTGGGGCCGTAGAGGACTACAAGAGCGGAAAAGAACCCGCATTACAGTTTCTTCTAGGGCAGATTATGCGTGAAGCCAAAGGGCGTGTGAATCCGGAAACAGCTATGGGTTTGTTAAAAAAGGAATTAGACAAATAGCGAAGAAAAGAGGGAGGAGTTATGTATAGTATTTGCCATGTGGCCAAATGTGAGAACGCTGAGAAGAAAGGACGAACCTGCAATCCGGGTAGCTGCGGAGTGACAAATGATACATGTGATATTTGTGGCCGTCCCCTTATCCATCATAAGAAGAAGAAACCTTGCTCGCCGCCCTCCAAGGAGAAAAACTATTGAACCCGGGACGGAAATATCCGTCCCTTAATTTTTTGGAAGGATATAGCGGTCTTGACAGGGAATCGCGAAAATTATACAATCACGGAAATGGCCAAAAACAATACACCAAAACTTACAACTGTTTTTTAGCGGACCCGCCGTCCGATAAGGGCGGATTTTTTTTGTGAACTTTTACAAAAAGGGAGGGGAGGAAATTATGGCTGGAGTCACTTTAAAAGAGTTAGAAAAAAATACAGATCTTGTCTGCCGACGGGCTACCTGCATCTGTAAAAGAAAAAATTGTCCCTATTGTTTCTTGCGGGAAACTCACGGTTGCGACAGTTGCTTTGATCCAATAAACGGTTTTGAAGTGTGCCAAGACTGCTATATTACGAAGACTTAAAAAAAAGGGGGGGATATGGCAAAAATAAAAAATGAAAATGAACTTTACCAGGTGCGCATCAAAAGAGAAGCGAGAAACCGTTTTCCCGGGCCAACGTGTCTATTTTGGGAAAAGTGTGATATGTCTGGTGTGCTCGTTCCTCTAAATTTGGAAAAATGTTCGGTAAAAGACTATGACGGGTGCTTCCTCAACCCCAAAAACGAAGTACCCGTTCCAGGGAAGTGATATAAAAGGGCTGGAGAAATCCAGCCCGATCTTTTTATAGCAAATAATATGCACCAGTATACCGGTATACTGGTGCATATTATTTCAGGAATTTTTTTACGGCATTTTCAATTTCGCGGAAATTTTTCAGCCATTTGACGCGTTGGTCGCGGCGAAACCAAGTCATTTGGCGTTTGGCGTATTGCTTTTCGGCTTGGACGACTTTTTGGACTAATTCTTCTTTTGGCAATTTACCTTTCAAGAACAAAGGTATCCAGTAGTAGGCTAGTCCGAAGGATTGGATTTTTTTCCAACTCAACCCTTCTTTATGTAGCTTTTCAACTTCTTTTATCATTCCTTGGTTGAATCGCTGCTTGACGCGTTTTTCGATGTTTTTGTGCAATTGTTCTTTGGATAGTTTGATTCCAATCTGAAGGAAGTTATATCGATTATTGATTATTGAATATTGAATATTGGTTTTAGGCGGGACCCTATCAAGATATTTACAAATTTCCACTGCCCGGACTAGCCTCGCCTTATTTTTCGGGTCAATGGTTTTGGCGCGATCCGGATCTATTTTTTTGAGCATCGCAAATAATTTTTTGGCCGAATATTTCTCCAATCTTTTTCGCAGTTTCCAGTCCGGTTTCACTTCCGGAAATTTCACATCATCAACAATCGCCTGAATCCAAAATCCGGTTCCGCCGCAGATGACGGGAAGCTTGCCGCGCTTCATGATATCTTTGATTATTTTTTCCGCCTGTTTTTTGAATTTGGCGACGTTGAAATCGGTTCGAGGGCTCGCGATATCGATCATATAGTGGGGGATGCCATGGGATAGATAAACTTTTTTCAGTTCAAAGCTCGGCTTTTTCCTTCCTCGAGCGAAGCTCTCGGAATTCCTCAAAGCCAAGCTTTTACTTAGCTTTTTGTCGCGCTTTATCTTGCCTGTTCCGATGTCCATCCCGCGATAAACCTGCCGGCTGTCAGCCGAAATAATTTCCCCATCGAATTTTTTGGCCAACTTGATGGCAATGTCAGATTTTCCAGATGATGTGGGGCCGAGGATGATGAGGATTTTATTCATATATTTTTCCCTCCAATCCGAACGCTTTGGCATTTACTATTTTCACATTCACAAAACTTCCAATAGGGATTTTTTTGTTGGATGGAAAAATTACTTTCTTTTGGGTGCGGGTGTGGGCGAGGTATTTTGCTCTTTCCCAAGGTTCGACCTTTTCCTTCCTCGAGCGAAGCTCTCGGAATTCCCCAAGGTCAAACCTTTTATCGGTTAGAACATCAACTATTTTACCAATATATTTATTATTATTCTCCAGCGCCGTCTTTTCTAATATCTTTGTCAAAACTTTTTCCCGGCGGGCTTTTTCCTTCCTGGCAACATTATCTTTCATTTTCAGGGCGGCTGTTTCCGGGCGGGGAGAGTATTGGGAAATATAGGCCATGTCGAATTTCACCTCGCGCATGAGTTTGGCCGTGTTTTCGAATTGCTTTTTGGTTTCGCCGGGGAAGCCGACGATAATGTCGGTGGAGATTGCGATCTTTATGCCTTCAAGGCCCGGCCTTTTTCTTTTTTCAAGGCCGGGCCTTGAAAATGATAGCCTGATTTTTTTGATTAATTTCTTGTAATGTTCAATGGTGTAATTTCGATTCATCCTGTGAAGAATCCCGTTGTCTCCCGATTGAACGGGAAGGGAAATATATTCGCAGATTTTCTTGCTTTTGGCAATCGTTTCGATAAGCTCATCACTCATGTCTTTCGGGTGCGAAGTGAGGAATGTGAGCCAAAAATCGCCCGGTATCGAGTCAATTATTTTCAACAAGCCTGAGAAGCTTATTTTATCTGAAATTTTGGAATTTATTTTTGAACGATAGCTGTTAACATTTTGGCCAAGAAGTATTATTTCCTTATATCCTTTTTTCACCAAGCTATTCACTTCCTTCAAAATATCTTCCGCCGGTCTCGAATATTCCCGTCCGCGGGCGTAGGGGACGACGCAATAGGTGCAGAAGTTGTCGCAGCCGGTCATTATCAGTACGTAAGCGGTGTAGGTGTTCGTATATTTTGGAAATATTTTAAGATAATCTTTTTTCTCAAAGCTCGGCTTTTGCGGGATCAAGGTTCGACCTTTTCCTCCCGACAACACAGTTGTCGGGATTCCCCAATGTCGAACCTTATCGGGATTCCCAAAAATCAAGCTTTTTATTTCTTTTGGAAAATCTTTTATTGTAACAAATAAGTTAACCTTGTCCTTCAACCGCCGCTGGACATCTCTTCGATGTGCCAAGCATCCGGTGAGAATGATTTTTTTATCTGAATATTTCTTCTTTACATTATTAATTTGTCCGTAAACCCGGTCTTCGGCCGATTGGCGGACGCCGCAGGTGACGAACACTACCAAATCCGCCTCATCAGCTGAGGCGGCGGGTCGAAATTTATATCTCTCCAAGATTGTCGCGATTCTTTCGGCGTCGGAATAATTCATTTGACAACCGAATATCTTCAAGTGATATCTCATTACTTTTTGTCATCAATTTCCTTTGTGATTTTCTCTAAAAATTTTTCAATCTTCATCATCCCGAGATCTCCTTTCTCCCGATCCCGCACGGCGACTGATTTTGATTTTCTTTCTTTTTCTCCGACAATGAGCATATAGTTCACCTTTTGCTTCTGGGCTTCGCGGATCCTTTTTCCCAAAGATTCGCTCGCATCATTCAAAACAGCTCGGATACCATTATCCGCCATCTTTTTCAAGGCTTCGCCGGCGTATCTTCGGAATTTGTCGCTGACCGGAATAACTTCCGCTTGGACAGGGGAGAGCCAGAGAGGGAGATGGCCGGCGTAGTGCTCCAAGAGAACACCGATAAATCTTTCCAGCGATCCGAGAAGCGCCCGGTGAATCATAATCGGTTTTTGCTTCTTCCCGTTTTTGTCAATATAAAAAACATCAAACTTTTCAGGAAGATTAAAGTCAATTTGAATCGTCGTGCATTGCCAGGCCCGGCCGAGAGCGTCTTTTATTTTAATATCAATCTTAGGTCCGTAGAAAACACCTTCTCCCGGATCTATCTCATATTTCAACTTAGTTTTGGAAAGGGCTGCCTTCAGCGCCTTTGTGGCTTTTTCCCATCCTTTTTTAGATCCGATAAATTTTTCCGGACGGGTGGAAAGGTATACTTCGTATTCTTTGAAACCGAATGTTTTGAGAATATCGACAGCGAATTTTATTACTCTCACTAGTTCATCATTGAGACTCTCTTCGGCGCAGAAAACATGGGCGTCGTCTTGAGTGAATCCCCGCACTCTTGTCAGTCCGTGGAGAACTCCCGATTTTTCATAGCGGTATACGGTGCCCAGTTCGCAATAGCGGATGGGCAGATCCCGGTAGCTTCTCATCTGGCTTTGATATACGAAAATGTGAAAAGGGCAGTTCATCGGCTTTATGAGATATTGCTCGTTGTCGATCTTCATCGGAGAGTACAGATTTTCTCTGTAGAAATCCCAGTGCCCGGATTTTTTCCAAATTTTGAGATGCCCGATGTGCGGGGAATAAATTAGTTTATAATTATCTTCCTCATGCCTTTTTTTCCAATAATCTTCGATTACGCTTCGCAAAATCGCTCCGTTTGGATGCCAGATGGGCAGTCCGCCCCCGACAATTTCCGGCGTGCTGAAAAGATCCAGCTCCTTCCCCAGCTTGCGATGATCTCTCTTCTCCGCTTCCCCGAGCATGGCCAGATATTGGCGCAGTTCTTTGGGCGTCTCAAATGCCACCCCGCAAACGCGCTGGAGCATTTTGTTTTTTTCGTCTCCCTTCCAGTAGGCTCCCGAAATTTTGGTTAACTTGAAAGCTTTCAAATTTATCTCGCCGGTCGACTCCAGATGCGGTCCGGCGCAAAGATCGACGAAAGGCCCCGTTTTATAAACGGTGACGGATTTCGCCTTCGGGTTTTCTTTTTTGATATCTTTTATGAGCTCCACTTTGTAAGGTTGCTTGGTTTTTTCGAAATCTTTCACAGCTTCGGCAATGGAAATATCTGCTTTCTCGAATGCGTAGTTAGCTTTGATGATGCGTTTCATTTTACCCTCGATAATTTCCAGATCCTCCGGGATAAGAGTTCTTGGCAAATCGAAATCATAGTAAAAACCCTCCTCGGTTGCCGGACCAATCCCGAATTTGGCATCGGGGAACATTTCGTAGATAGCCGCGGCTAAAACGTGAGAAAGAGAATGCCGCAATATTTCAATTTTTGGCTTTTTTTTCATGATTATGAAAAAGTCGTGATTACTATTCAATGGTAGTACTAAATTTCCTTGCTTGCAAGGTTTCCTGGGTATATTAACTTTACCAACGGGTTGGCGCGTTAGCGAGTTATTTTTTGAATTAGACAAGTCGTCCGGAATTATTTATATTAGTAGAAAGACATGCGAACAATATGACTTCATTTCGAAGAGGTATCAAGCGATTGATAATTATATTTATTTACCTGCTCATTATTTTTGCTGTTGGGATGGCTTTTTATTTCGCGTTCCGGACGACACCGACCTGCGAAGACGGAAAAAGAAATCAGGGAGAAACCGAGGTTGACTGCGGCGGACCCTGCCCGTCCTGCAGGGAGGTTCCGGAAATTGAGAATATAGAGGTCATTGAAAAGCATTTCATTCCGGCCGGCGGAGGCAGATACGACGTCATGGCCAAAATCAGAAATCCCAATTCCGAGTACGGAGTTCCGGAGCTGGAGTACAAATTGGTTCTCCTTGGCCAGGACGGAAAAATAATTTCCGAGAAAGCACAAACGGGGTTCGTGCTTCCAGGACAAAAAAAATATTTTTTAGCTTTCAATCTCGATCCGTCAGAAAAACCGGCAGCGGCTGACATCAAAATAAGCTCTTTCAAGTGGTCGAGATTCCACGAATACAAGGGTCCGGACGTGAGTATTTATCAAAAAGAATTCAATCTTGTTTCGGGCGGCACGGGGTTTGCCCAGCTCAAAGGAAAAATCAGAAACCAGAGCGGATTCGACTTCAGAAATATCGCCGTCAAGGCAATTCTTCGAGACGGATCGGATAGCCCTATTGCCGTGAACGAAACCAGTTTCAATGACGTAAGAGAGGGAGAAGAGCGGGAGTTTACGCTCAATTGGTCGCACTCTTTTCCAATTGATCCGGTTTCCGTGAAAATCGAAGTTGAATCCGATGTGGACGTGTTTCATATTGAGAATTTCATGAGAGTATATGGGGCGCAGGAGCAATATGAAAGTTACGAATTGAAATGATCAGGGAATTTTTAAAGCTAGACTGGATACTGATTGTTGCCGTGCTGCTTCTTGTCGGCCTGGGCCTGGCCGTTTTGTTTCCAATCAGCTATTTGGGAGAGGAAGTGAATATCCAGAAAGACCATTTTTTCCGCCAGCTGATCTTCGCGGGCATCGGGCTGGTTGTTTTTTTCGCCCTCTCTCTTTCAGATTACCGTTTTTGGGATGGGGCTTCCCCGTATCTTTACGTTTTGGGGATTTTGAGCCTCTTTCTGGTGCTTTTTTTCGGAAAAGCCGTGCGGGGAACAGCTGGCTGGTTGAGCATCGGGGAACTGAACATCCAGCCGGTTGAGCCTTTCAAGCTCATCATGGTCGCGTATCTCGCCAGATATTTTTCTCGCCAATCAAAAAAGACTTGGAGATTCCGGCATATCCTGATTTCGTTCGTTCCTGTTCTCATCGCCGTTGCTTTCATTCTATGGCAGCCCGACTTGGGATCCGCTTCGGTGATTCTGGGTGTCTGGTTCGGGATGCTTGTCATAAGCGGAGTCAAAAAAAAGCATTTGTTTTTCCTGATAACTATCATTGCCATTGTTGCGCTCGTTGGCTGGAGCTTTTTCCTCAAGGATTATCAAAAAGAAAGGGTCTTGGTTCTTGTGAATCCTTCTTCTGATCCGCTGGGCGCCGGCTACAACGTGATTCAGTCGACCGTCGCCGTTGGCTCCGGCGGGATGTGGGGAAAAGGCCTCGGACATGGATCTCAAACCCAATTGAATTTTCTTCCGGAGAAGCATACCGATTTTATATTCGCGGTGATAGCCGAAGAATTGGGATTGGGAGGAGCTCTCTTCGTCATAATTCTCTTTTTGGTCGTTATCATGCGCCTGTTTTCCATTTCAAGCCAAAGTAGGGATGATTTTGGAAGGCTGATGGTAGGCGGATTCATAATGATCATTTTTTTCCAGTCTGTGATAAATATAGGAATGAACATTGGCGTTTTTCCCATCACGGGAATACCGCTGCCTCTCTTGAGCTACGGGGGCAGCTCTCTCGTGACTATTCTCATCGCCCTGG
The DNA here is from genome assembly GCA_964519445.1 of uncultured Bdellovibrionales bacterium. Classification (GTDB taxonomy): domain Bacteria; phylum Patescibacteriota; class Minisyncoccia; order Moranbacterales; family UBA11712; genus CAZFIH01. The sequence goes on from CAZFIH010000005.1 coordinate 14,170, forward strand.
GGGTATCGGAAAGCGTGCATCGCGCCGGGCAGAATGGGGTTTGACTAATTTAAAAAAATCTGATATTTTTTCAAGGTTGGGAATTATAGGTTTTTCAAATGACCAGCGGCACAACTCTCAAAGCCCAAAAAAGGAATACCAAAGAAAAAAAACCGCAAGGCGTCCAAAGCGTACCGGCTGTTTTGTACGGCCGGGGCATTTCAACTATTTCTCTCTGGGTGAGTGAAAAAAAATTCAACAATGCATACAATCAAGTGGGGGAAAGCGCTATTTTTAAGCTTGACATCGAAGGCGATACGAGGAGCGTTCTAATAAAAGAAGTCCAAAGAGATCCCTTATCAGACGAAGTTCAGCATGTGGATTTTTATCAAGTTCGCATGGACGAGGAAATCGAAGCGGAAATAGATTTGGTGTTCAGAGGGGAATCACCGGCAGTGAAAGAACTGGGAGGGGTTCTCGTCAAGAACATGGACACCGTAGAAGTGAGGTGCCTGCCGGGAGATCTTCCGAAAAATTTCGAAGTGGATATAAGCCGAATCAAGACCTTTGATGACTATATTTACGTCAAAGATCTTCTTTTTCCCGACAAAGTGGAGACGCTCATAGATCCGGAGACAGTTATTGCCATGGTATCGCCTCCGCGAACAGAGGAAGAGCTGGCGGAACTCGAAGGCGAAGTAAAAGAGGACGTCAGCCAGGTTGAGGGAGTTGAAAAAGAAAAGGCCGAGAGTGAGGAAGCGGTCCCGGAAGAGAAAGCCGAAGAAAAGCAAGGAAAAGAGGAAGAGAAAAAATAATCCCGGCAATATTTTGGCCCAATGTCATTTCGGCATTGGGTTTTTTGTTTTTCTCGGGATAGTGTATAATACGGTGGCAATGCCGAGAAAAAACAGAAAAAAACAAAAGACGAAAAATGCGCCGCTGAAGCTCGCGATTCCGGTTTTTGCCGCGGCTGTTATTTCTTTGTTTTTCTTCAATTTGAGCGGCGCCAGCGACGAGGATGTCGGAGAAAGAATTGAAAGTCTTCGAAATAGAATAGAAAAATATCAGGACGAAATATACGAGCTGGGACAAAGGGAAGAGTCGCTGGAAAGAGAAGTTCTTATCCTTGAAAAAGATATTGAAAAAATAGAGCTTCAGCTTGAAGAGACAAGATTGCGAATAGCCAGCTTGAGCGGTGAAATATCCGCAAAAGAGAAAGAGATAGGAGAAATAAAAAAAGAAATCTCCGCCAAAGAGCAAATGCTGGCCCAATTCCTTCAGGAGCTCTATGAAAACGGTCAGGCTTCGACCATCGAAATAATTTTGGGCAACGAGAAATTCACTGACTATTTCTCGCTCATCGAAGGACTAGAGACATACGAAGACAAAACGAGAGAAGCCTACGACCAGCTCGTTTTTTTGAGAACGGGCCTCGAGAGCGAGAGAAAGTTTTTGATCGAAGGCCGGGAAGAGCAGTATGAACTGCAGATGATTCAGCAGGACCAGGAGAGGTCGCTTGAATACCGGCGTAATTTCAAAAATTCTCTTTTGAGCCAGACTGTCGGGGAAAAAGAGCTATTGGCGAAGAAGACGGATAAGCTGCGCGCCGAACTCTCTATGCTTCAGTCTTTGGGCGAGCCAATTAACCTGAAAGAAGCGGTCGAAGCGGCCAAGTTCGCGTCGAAACTAACTGACGTGGCTCCCGAGTTTCTTCTTGGAATGCTGCGGATTGAGTCCGGGCTCGGAACAAACGTCGGGGGAGGACGATACAAGAAAGACATGAACCCCGGCCAATGGGATGCGTTCAAGAAGATTTGCAAGGAGCTCAAATTGGATCCGGACGACACGCCGGTTTCGCGCCGAATATGCTACAACAAAAATTCCAGTGACGGCTGCGGCGGATGGGGCGGCGCGATGGGGCCGGCGCAGTTTATGCCCTCCACATGGATGGGATACAAAGAAAAAGTTGAGAAGCTGGCCGGAAGAAAAACTGCCAACCCCTGGGATCTTGAAGACTCGCTTGTCGCGATGGGTTTGAAGCTGGCGGCGGTGGACGGTGTGGCCAAAGGAAAACGCAAAGCTTGGGCCAAAGCGGCGGGAATATATTTGGCAGGAGCTAATTGGGAAAACTATTCCTGGTACTCCGACAAGGCTCTCTTTTATGCCGACGAGTATAAAAAAATACTCAAGGATTATTGACGAAAATTTTGTCAAGTCTTTTGGCGAAATTAGTCTCGCGAAAAATTGACTGATTCTCAAAATAGTTATATAATGTAGGTGTAAAATTCATTTTTAGGGGATTTTATAAAGGGTGGTTTTCTCGATTTTCGGGTGAATCGCTTTTTTGTATGTGTGATGCGAATCTTCGAATAGATGCTAATCCGCAAATTGCGAATATACAAATATTACTTTAGCAGATTCGCAATTCGTTGATTTGCATTTATTAGCATCATTAGCATAGTAGTTGGGTGAGCTCATATTCGGAATGTTTGAATTTCTCTCTCGGGTGAGCTGGGTGAGTCATGCAAATAGGGTTTGGGTGAGCTCAAGAAAAAAACCGGCCGAATGCCTGGCAGTTTTCGCTTTGTTCTTTCTGGCCATTTTGCCGGTGATGGGTTTCGCAAGAATTGCATCAGCATCGGATATATCGGTTCAGGCCGTAATTGACTTGGTGAATACGGAAAGGACGAAAAAAGGAGCAAATGAGCTGGTTATTAACGAGAAATTGTCCCGGGCAGCGATGGAAAAGGCTGACAATATGATTGAAAATAATTATTTTTCCCATACTGCTCCCGACGGAAAAACACCATGGCACTGGATTGAGAAGACTGGATACGACTACAGCTACGCCGGAGAGAATCTGGCCATGGACTTCAATCAAGCGGAAAAGATGCACGAGGCCTGGATGGAAAGCCCGACTCATCGGGCGAATATTCTCAATAAGAAATACAAGGAAATTGGCGTGGCGGTCAAAACAGGAATTGTTGACAATCATTCGACTGCGCTTGTTGTTCAAATGTTCGGCTCGGGAGACAAAAATAAATCCGCCAGCACGAAGAAAAATTCACCGGACAAAGTTTCAAGCGCTTCCGTTCAAGCAAGACCAGAGCATGAAATGCCTGTTTTGCCGGCAGGAAAGGAGCAAAGGGAGCGCGTGGTTTTCATCCAAAAGCAAATCATGTTTCCAAAGGACGGAGAAGTATTGAATGCGAAAAGCATCAAGATCACGGGTCGAGCGAAACCGGGCAGAATAGTAGCGCTTTTTGATAATGGCGAGGCAATTGGAGAAGCTGTCTCAACTGAACAGGGGTGGTTTGAGCTGGAACTAAAGGATGCCTCCCAAGGCCGGCATCGGATCGAGGCCATTGAGGAAAGCCATTCGTCCGTTCGAAATGAAACTAATTATTCCGAGGACATAGTTTTTTATGTTGAACGGACCGGGCCGCAATTATATTATCGCTTTTACGCCGATCAGAAGACAGGCAATCAGTACATTAAAATAATTTCCAGCAAGAGCGGCTGCGACCTGAAGCTCGGCGCCGAAAAAAGATCCCTCACCAGGGAATCCGTCTTTCGCGTGAATTCGCAATTCTCGTCGGTAGTGGCTTCCGCGACAGATTCCGCCGGAAACACCACCAAGAGGCAAATCAGTTTTGCAAATTTCTATCCGGGAGAAAGCAAAGACTCGCTTGTCAAAGTTCTGGCGCCTTCCTTCTTTTCGCGGGAATTTTTTCCGGCGGATTCAGGAAGGAGGGCACTGGTTGATAATTTAGGGATGGCCATGGTTGAGAATAATCATTAATTTACCCCGCACTAATTTTGCTTTCGAGAAGCAACTTTGTGAAAGCGCTAATCTTGATGCAGATGGCGAACACGCGACGCTGGACAGAGAAGTATGGGCTATTCGCCCAACGCGTCGCACTTGAAGTTCGACGGCAAAGTTAGTGCGGGGCAAGAAAAAAATGTGAGGTAAAAAAATGCTACAAAGCTCTTTGACAATTGAATAGAGGTGAAGCTCTCGCGCCATAATCTTTTGACGAAGATATTTCTTCGATTAATTTCAAGGAATAAATCTCCAGACTGTGGCGCGGGATAAACAAACACAAAAAATGTGTTGAACTAAAAAGTAAGAGTCCTTACTTTTTGCCACTATGGCATATCGACAACAAACCCGTTCCGCAAGGTCATTGCAGGACGGGTTTTTGTTTTTCTCTGCGAATTACGAATCTATACGAATGTACGAACTTACGAATATGCTCATCCGAAAATCATCAAATCTTTCGTAATTCGCAGAGAAAATATCATTTGATTATATCTAACTTTTCAATTATAATGGCAATGTTTGGAAAATGAATTTTTATGGCTTATTTTGAAATAAACGGAGGAAAAAAGCTCGGGGGAGAAGTGACGGTGAACGCCTCGAAAAACGCGGCAGTGGCGTTGATTATGGGATCGCTCATAAACCGCGGAAAAACCGTCCTGCGCGGGGCGCCCCGCATCGAAGAAGTGAACCGCCTGCTGGAAGTTCTGGAGAGCGTGGGAGTCCGTTACGTTTGGAAAGGGAAGGATTTGACTATCTTGCCTCCGGCTAGAATCGACATAAAGAAAATAAATCGCCGGTCGGCGGAGAAAACGCGCTCGATCATCCTGATGATCGGATCTCTGGCGGGACATTTCAAAAAATACATTATTCCGCAAGCCGGCGGCTGCCGGCTGGGAAGCCGGACGGTGAAGCCCCATCTCTTCGCGCTCGAAAATCTCGGAATCAACATCAAAACGGAGAGGAAGGGATTTGCGGTCAGTTGGAAAAAATTGCGTCCCGCCAAAAAAATCGTGATGTACGAAGCCAGCGACACGGCTACCGAGAACGCTATTTTGACTGCCTCCCAAATTCCGGGAATGACGTCGATCAAGCTTGCGTCAGCCAACTACATGGTTCAGGATATTTGTTTTTTTCTGCAGAAGCTGGGAGTCGGGATCAAAGGAATAGGCACTATGTCGCTTGAGATTGAGGGAAGGAAAAAAATCAAGCAGGATGTGGAGTATCATATAAGCGAAGACCCGATCGAAGCCATGTTTTTTCTTTCCATAGCGGCTTCGACAGGAAGCAATCTTGTTATCAGGCGCTGCCCCGTTGATTTTCTTGAACTCGAGCTTTTGAAGCTTTCGAAGATGGGGTTCAAATATAAAATCAAAAAAGAATATCTGTCCCGAAACAAAAAAACAAGGCTGGCCGATATTGAAACATTTCCTTCAAAACTCAAGGCGCTTGAAGAAAAAATTCATCCGGCTGCGCCGTCTTCAGCGGGAATAAACATAGACTGCCTTCCCTTCTTTGTCCCGGTAGCAATGACGGCCCGGGGAAAGACGCTGATTCACGACTGGGTTTTCGAAAACCGGGCGATATATTTTGCCGAGCTCAACAAATTGGGCGCCAGGATCACTTTGCTTGATCCGCATCGCGTGCTTGTGGAAGGCCGGACAATCCTTTGCGGAGCGGAAATGATGTGTCCGCCGGCTCTTAGGCCGGCCGCGATCATTCTCGTGGCTATGCTTTCCGCCAAGGGAAAATCCGTATTGAGAGGGATTTATCCGATTCAGAGAGGCTATGAAGATCTGGAGAAGAGATTGAGAAAAATAGGAGCGGACATAAGAGTAGTGGAAAATTGAAAAATCAAAATGAAAAATGACAATGCCCGCTTGCTTTGACATTCAAAGCATTTCGGGCAGGCAAAATGTTAAAGTGAATGTGTTGTGAAGCATTTTAACATTAAAAAATAATTTTGCCTTCTAAATTGTCATTTTTATTTTTGACTTTTACACTTTGAATTAAAATTGTGTTTGTAAAAAAAATTGGAATTGATCTCGGGACTGCCAATACCCTCGTCTTCCTTCCGGGAAAGGGGATTGTTGTCAATGAACCGTCGGTGGTAGCTATATCAATGATTGACAACAAAATTTTGGCGGTGGGAAATGAAGCCAAGGAAATGATTGGCCGGACTCCGGAAGCGATAGTGGCTATGAGGCCTCTAAAAGACGGTGTAATTGCGGATTATCGGATTACGGAGGCCATGCTGCGCTACTTCGTAAACAAAGTCAGCGGCGGTTTTCGGCTGTTCCGTCCGGAAATAATCGTATCCATCCCAGCCGGAGTGACATCAACGGAAAGGAGAGCCGTCATTGACGCCGCGGTGAAAGCCGGAGCCAAAGTGGCCTATGTTCTCAAAGAACCTATTCTTGCCGCCATCGGAGCGGGAATTCCCATCAACAGCGCGGCCGGGAATATGATTGTGGACATCGGCGGCGGGACAAGCGAAGTGGCCATTATCTCTCTCGGGGGAGTCGTGGCGTCCAACAGCGCCCGAGTGGGCGGAAACAAAATTGATCAGGCCATAGCGGATTTCATCAAGAAGAAACACGGACTGGCTATTGGAGAGCAGACAGCCGAAGAAATCAAAATTTCCATCGGGAGCGCCATACCGCAGACGAAAGATGAATACATTGAGGTTCGCGGCAGAGATTTGATTGCCGGACTCCCCAAAACGATTCGGGTTTCCGCGAACGAAATCACGGAAGCTATCCAGGACGAATTGCGGGAAATCATCAACGCCATAAAAAAGGTCCTTCAGGAAACGCCTCCGGAGCTGGCGGCTGATGTCATTGACAAAGGAATGATTATTTCCGGGGGAGGAGCGCTCCTCAAGCACATTGACCAGCTGATTACAAAGACAACCGGCGTGCCGAGTTACGTCGCCGATGATCCGCTTTTTTGCGTAGCCAAGGGAACCGGCATCGCTCTTGAGAACCTGGAAATGTACAAGAGGACGATAATGATGTCGAAATAATTCAAAATGACAATGCAAAATGTAAAATTGTTTGAGTTTCAAAATCAATTTTTGCATTTGCGAAATTCTAATTTTAAATTATCATTTTATATTTTGATTTTTTAATTTTGCGTTATGCTGGTTGGCATTGATGCTTCCCGCGCTTTTCAAAAAAAGAGAACCGGGATCGAAGAGTATTCATATCAAGTCATAAAGCATCTGCGTGACTATCTCCAGAACGAGGAAGTTGTTTTGTATTGCAATCCGGAAGTCAACACAAAGCCCGACTTTGAATTGCCGGCAAACTGGCGGATGAAAAACATCCGTGCGCCTTTTTTTTGGACGCAGTTCAGGCTGTCGGTTGAATTGCTGCTTCACCCGGTTGACGTTCTGTTTGTTCCGGCTCACGTTGTGCCGCTCGCGCATCCAAAAAATACGGCGGTGACAATTCACGGACTGGAGTTTGAATTTTGCCCGGAGGCTTATTCTTTTTTTGATCGGCTTTATATGCGGTGGTCAATCAGAAGGTCCTGCCGGTGGGCAAGACGAATTATTGCGGTAAGCGAGAACACAAAGAAAGATTTAATGCAATTATATAAAGTGCCGGAAGAGAAGATGCAGGTGATATATGAAGGAATTTCGTTTAAAGCTCCGCCTGCAAATCAAGGTTCGACCTTTTCCTTCCCCGACTTTTCGTCGGGGAATTCCTCAAGGTCAAACCTTTTAGGTGCCAAATATTTATTATTTGTCGGTCGATTGGAAGAGCGAAAAAATATTTGCGGGATAATTGAAGCTTTCGAAATATTGAAAGAAAAATATAAAGTGCCGCATAAACTGGTTTTGGCGGGGAAATTCGGGCACGGGGAAGATAAAATCAAAAATCAAATATCAAAAATCAAAAATAAAGAAGATGTTATTTTTACTGGATATGTGAGTGACGAAGAAAAATTTGAGTTAATGAAAAACGCCGATGTGTTTCTATTCCCGACTTTTTATGAAGGGTTTGGCCTGCCCATTCTCGAAGCGCAAAGTGTCGGAACGCCGGTTGTCACATCAAATGTTTCTTCCATGCCCGAAGTGGTTCGTGACAGTGCGGTTTTGGTGGATCCGAAAGACGCAAGTGACATCGCCGAAGCTGTTCGAAAGCTGATTTCCGACGAAGCTCACAAAAATGATATAATAGAAAAAGGACTCATGAATGTGAAGCGATTTTCGTGGGAGAAATGCGCGAAGGAAATTGCATCCGTGTTAAATAATTTATAGACAGGGGAATAAATGACAAAGGAGGAAATAAAAAGATTCATTGGATCATTTTCCGAAAAACAGGAACGGACGATTGTGATTGTTGATTATGGAAACGTAGAGAAATGGAAAAACAGCCTCGATTGGAAAGTTGGCATAAAAGAACTTAGCCAATTGATAAAAAATTTTTCCAAGGGAAAGAAATTTTTACGAAGATTCTATTACGGATCGGATTACGGACAGCATGAAAAGAATGAAAAATTATCCGGATGGTCACGATCAATTTTAGAAAGGGCGGATATGAACAATTTTGAAGTTGTGACGAAGCGGGTGAAATATATCCACGATCCTAACAATAAAACAGGGTTTGAAAAGAAATGCGATTTGGATGTCGAAATGACAATCGATTTGATTAAGGAGGAGTCGAACTACGACACAATTATTTTATTTTCCGGTGATGGTGACCTGATGTACGCGATCAGGTATTTACACAACAAATATAAGAAAGAGTGTTTTGTTTTCGGAGCCAGGGATCATGTCGGAAGAGAGATATTCGACGCGAAAACAGACGGTGTTGTCAAAGACGTTTTGTTCGCTGAAGACTTCGAATATCGACTGAAAGATTCATATAAACCCCAGTTTTGGCGCAGATAATCAGAAAACCGCCTTGCGGCGGTTATCGATCAAAATGGGGTAAGCCTGAAGCTTACGCCTATAGACTACACCTGAAATAAGGCTTTGTCAATAGGTTGCTAATTATTACGAAAAATAAGGAAAAATATTGCATTGGTAATTTTGTTCCAGTTGTGCCGCGAATGACTTGAAAATATGGATTAAAATCAATAAATTACGTAATTAATTACGTAATTATTCAAAATCGGTTAATATAAAATTATGGCAAATAAAAAAGAAAACGAGAGGAATATAAGAAAGCTGACGAAGGTCGGCAAAAAATCGTTCGCGGTAACGATACCGATTGAAATTGTCCGCGATCTCGGGTGGAGGGAAAGGCAGAAGTTAAAAGTGAAGAGGATTAAAGGGGGATTGGAAATAAGGGACTGGAGGAGTAAAAGATAAGGCTTATGGCAAAGGATTATTCGAAATCATCAAATAGAAACTTATATAAGGCGAGCCAAGCTAAGAAAGATGAGTTTTATACTCAAATGGAAGATATTGAAAAAGAGCTCATGCATTACAAGGATCAATTTCGGGGCAAGGCTGTTTATTGCAATTGCGACGATCCGTTCGAGAGCAATTTTTTCAAATACTTTGCCAACAAGTTTAATGACTTAAAACTAAAAAAACTTATCGCCACAAGCTATGTGCCGTCGCCGATCGCGGGCACGCAGTTATCGCTATTTGAGACGGCGGGGCTGAAGAATAAAAGTAAAAAGCAGCCATTCAAAATTGAAATTAGCGAAGTGTCGGATATCGATTCCGACGGCGCAATTGACCTTGAGGATGTAAAGTCTTTATTAAAGCATAATAAGAAAAACTCAACTCCCTTGAAAGGCAATGGCGATTTTCGCAGTGAAGAATGTATCAATTTACTTAAAGAGACGGATATTGTCGTAACTAACCCGCCGTTTTCATTGTTTCGGGAATATATTGAACAACTTTTTGAATATAAAAAGAAATTTTTGATTCTTGGCGACCAAAACGCTATAACATATAAAGAAATTTTCAAACTCATCAAGGAGAACAAACTATGGCTGGGTTATGACAACGGCGGCACGAAGTGGTTTCAAGTACCTGATGATTATGACATACCAACAGAGTCGAGAAAGAAAATTAAAAACGGCGTGAAATATTTCAGTATGGGAAGAATTTTGTGGTTTACAAATTTGGATACCACAAAACGTCACGATGAGCTGACTTTGTATAAAAAATACTCACCGGAAGAATATCCAAAATATGATAATTACGATGCCATTAATGTGAATAGATACATTGATATTCCTGATAATTATGATGGCGTGATGGGTGTGCCGATTACCTTTGTTGATAAATATAATCCTGGACAGTTTGAAATTATTGGCATTGACAGATATGTTGAAGATAATCCGAATTACGGAAAGAGGTTTACAATAGGCGGTCAAGAAACCTATGCTCGTATTTTAATAAAAAATAAGAAAGTGAAAAAATAGCCGGTTGGGAGAAATGAAGCAACACCTAAGAATAAAATAGTATATTTATGGAAAATTTTTTTGGCAATATTTATTTTTTAATTATTTCTTTGATAGTTCTTTTGCTATTGGCGCTATATAGAGAATGGGAGGATGATGGCCTCGAAAAAGAAATTAGAAATTTTTTTTATGATAAAAGGCTTAAAAATGAAAAAAAAGTTTCAATAAGACGGCCAGATATATTTCTTTATTATATGTTGCAACGTTCTTTGAATTATTTATTCAGAGTAATTGTTCTTAGACATATTTTAGACTATTGTCTAGTTTTCCCTCTTACGATAGTTCTTGTATTATTTTTGCATTATAAATATAAATTTGATGGCCCAGATCTGATATTATTTATTACGTTTATGGCTATACTTTGGTACTCCAAAGAAACTTTTGCTTCCAGACAACAACAAAAAAGTCAAATAGATTTACAAAAAAAGGCAAACGAAATTGCGATTGGAAGACCGTTTGTTTTTATAATAAAGGAGGCAGATGGAAATTATATAAGTGTTAAAAATCTTGGAAATAATACGGCAAAAAACGTTGTTGTCAATTTTTTAGTTAATGGAGTGTCTAAAAAGATTATAAACTTTCCGGTAATCACATTTCATGGTGAAGAAATAAAATATGAAATAGAAAATGATTTAACACGGCTCATTGATTCAGTAGATTTGAATTTAATTGCGGTGATAAGCTATTCTGATTTTCATGAAGAGAATTCATACATTACGAAATTCCGTCCCAATGAGAAAGTTTTTATAGTCCCAGGTAAAGGAAGGTTTGAAACCATAAGCGATGAAAGAAAGAAAACAAAAAAGCGCGCTAAAGATTCATGATTTATAGAAAGAAAAAAATCAGAAACAATTACATGACCAACCGAGATAAAACCAACCAAATCATCATCTACAACACAGAAGACGGCGAGACTAGGATTGAAGTGCAAGTGAAAGACGAAACCGTTTGGCTTTCGCAAAAGCAAATGGCCGAGCTTTTTGATTGTTCGGTGGAAAATATAATTTTTCACCTTAAAAATGTCTTCGTAAGCGCTGAATTAAGCGAAAAAGCAACTGCTAAGGATTACTTAGTAGTTCAAAAAGAAGGCAAAAGGAAGGTGAAAAGACTGGTTAAAATATATAATCTTGATGCTATTATTTCCGTGGGATACCGGATAAATTCATTGCGCGGCACTCAATTCAGGATTTGGGCGACGCAGAAACTCAAAGAGTATATAATAAAAGGCTTTGTGATAGATGATGAAAGATTGTCTGAAGGCAGAGTCAGAAAAACTTATTTTGAAGAATGGGAAGAGCGGATCAGGCGGATCAGAACCTCGGAAGCTAATTTTTACCAAAAAGTCCGGGATGTTTTTGCCACCAGCGCCGACTATAATCCAAAAACCGATTATGCCAAAATGTTTTACGCCACCGTGCAAAACAAATTCCATTATGCCATTACGGGACTCACGGCGGCAGAAATCGTGAATAACCGGGCGGACAGTCAGAAAGAAAATATGGGACTCACTAACTGGAAAGGAAAAATTATCACCCGGGAACAGGCGCGAATCGCCAAAAATTATTTGGAAGAATTGGAATTAAAAAGGTTGAATCTGCTGGTGGAACAATTTTTGTCTTTCGCGGAACTCCAAAGCGTGGAGCAGAGAGTGGTGTATATGAAAGATTGGATCAAGAAACTAGATGATTTTCTAGCTTTGAACGAGAAAGAAATTTTGCGAAACGCCGGCAATGTTTCGCATCTGGAAATGGAGAAAAAAGCAAGGGCTGAATTGGAGAAATATAATCAAAAAAGATTGAGAAATAAGAATTAATATGTATCGTTTAAAAATACCATGGAAATCAAACTGCATACGATTCCAATTTGCAAAGTAATCGCCGGATACAAAGACAGCGCTGAGGAAGGCGTGGCGGCTTATGGCGGGAAACTTGATATCCGCCCGAAATATCAGCGCGAATTCGTATATAAGGAGAAGCAGCGCAATGCTGTGATCGAAACAATCAAAAATAACTTTCCGCTGAATGTGATGTATTGGATGATTAGAGAAGATGGCGGCTACGAAGTGCTTGACGGTCAGCAGCGCACGATCAGCATCGGTCAATACGTCAATGGCGATTTTTCGCTGAACGACCGCTTTTTCCATAACCTGACCAAGGAGGAACAAGACCGGATTTTGGGCTATAAATTGATGATATATTTCTGCGAAGGCTCGGATAAGGAGCGGCTGGATTGGTTTCGGATTATCAATATCGCCGGCGAAAAATTGACAGATCAGGAAATTAGGAATGCCGTTTACACCGGTCCGTGGCTCTCGGACGCCAAACTGAAATTCAGCAAAACGCATTGCGCGGCGTATCTTTTGGCGAATGATGGCGGGCAACTGGTGAGCGGTTCTCCGATCCGCCAAGAATATCTCGAAACCGCACTTTCCTGGATCAACGACGGAAAAATTGAAGATTATATGGCCAAACACCAGCATGATGCGAATGCGGATAAATTATGGGATTATTTCCAAAATGTGATTGCCTGGACTCGGAAAACTTTCCCGAATTATCGACGGGAAATGAGCGGCGTCGAATGGGGAGAGTTGTATAATGGATTCAAAGAAAAAAAACTGAATGCCGAAAAACTGGAAGCCGAAATCAAAGAGCTGATGCAGGATGAAGATGTAACAAAAAAATCCGGAATTTATCCGTATGTCTTGACGAAGCAAGAAAGATATCTGAATATCCGAGCGTTCACCGATAAGATGAAACGCGAAGCATACGAAAGGCAAAAAGGTAAATGCAAAAAATGCAAAGAACATTTCGAAATCGAGGAAATGGAAGCCGATCATATAAAGCCCTGGCACGAAGGGGGAAAAACAATAGCCAAGAATTGTCAGATGTTATGCAAACAATGTAATCGGACCAAGTCAGGGAAATAAATCTGCAAAAGCATGTAATTAGAAAGAATGAAGGAGAGGAAATTGGTGTGATTGCAAATTTTTGGAATTGAAATAAACCTTGAATAATAATTACGTAATTCGAGCGGGGGCAATAAGCCAACCCCTCCCAAAGTTAAACTTT
>CAZFIH010000005.1:27568-34439 GCA_964519445.1 uncultured Bdellovibrionales bacterium
TAATTACGTAATTCGAGCGGGGGCAATAAGCCAACCCCTCCCAAAGTTAAACTTTAGGAGTAAAATAAATACGTATTTAAATGCATATTTCCGGCGGGGAGAAATAGCTAAGAATATTTTATGACTTTCCATATCGCCACAATTTTTCCAAAGATTTTCGATGGTATAATGCAAGGAGATGAGGATAACCATCAAGAAACTTGTATAAAATTTGACTTATTTAAGCCTAAATCATCCCCGTTGACATTACTTGTATAGTATAATATGCTAGAATCATACATTTCTCGCATAGTGAAATATACATGAGAACGGAACTAATTCAATACCTGCAGCAGCAAATACGAACCACGGATGAGCGATTGAAGCGTTTTACGTGTGGCGCGGACGGGAAAAAGCATCCGCGGCGCTTTATGTTCGTCAAGCTCAAGCAATACATCGAAAGCTTTCTGGACAAAACTTCTTCCAACAAAATGGTTGTTGTGCCGGGATTCAGGGGTGTTGGCAAAACGACCCTGATAGCCCAGGTGTGCGCGGAATATAAAAATAGCGTCGATCGCATCCTTTTTCTATCCGTTGAAAATTCGAAGGATCTTTTCGATGCCGGTATCTCGGAACTTATGTCAGCGTATGAGAATATTTTGGGCGAAAACCTGGAAAGCGTAAAAATACCCACTTTGATTTTTTTGGATGAAATTCAAAGCGATCCCAAGTGGGCGATTGCCCTGAAATCTCTTTTTGAAAAAACCTCCAATGTATTTTTTTGCTGCACGGGATCATCGGCGGTAATTTTGCAAACTACCACGAACCTTGCCCGTCGGGCGATTTTCGAAAGAATGCCGCCGATGTGTTTCACGGAATACGAGATGATAAAAAATAATATATATCCAACCAGCGGATTGAAGGAAAAAATCAGACAAACGGCATATTTTTCCGAGGACGCTAAAACGGCATATGAAAATTTATTGAAGCTGCAATCCCCAGTCAATCAATATTGGTCGAAAATCAACAGAGCGGACATTAAAGAATATCTATCGTACGGGACATTGCCGTTTTCTTTTATGATGCCGAATGAGACAGCTGTTTATGATTCGATTTCACTGCTGCTGGAAAAAATTATAAAATTGGATTTGCCGGCACTCGGCAATTTTGACGCGGATACCCTGGGAGCGGTAAAGAGAATACTTTTCGCAATTGCCGAGAATGACACAACGAGCCTTGGCACGCTTGAGGACAGATTCAAAATCAGCCGTTTGACTATTGCCAATGTGTTCGAAGCACTTGAAAAAGCTGAACTGCTGATAAAAATACCTGCCTATGGATCAAATATGACCGTGGCAAAAAAGGCGAACAAATATCTTTTTATGGCGCCCGCGATCAGAATGTCATTTTTCTATTTTACGGGACAAGAAAATACATATTTGACGAGACAGGGAAAGCTGCTTGAGGACTCAATCGGTTCTCACCTGTATCGGGAATTTATTTTGAGAGGACAAGGGGCGATCCGTTATGACAGCGCTCAAGGGGGAGCCGATTTTATTTTGCAGATATTGAATAACAAGCAGCTTATTATTGAAGTCGGCATGGGAAGCAAGGATAAAAAGCAGATTATAAACAGTATGAAAAAAATAAATTCAGATTATAATTTAATTTTCTCCAACACCGAACTTAAGCTCGATCAGGAGTTAAGGATTGTATCTGTTCCCCTGGATTACTTTTTTTTGATGTAGCTCTCTTTTTTCTCAATGCTGAACTTTAGGAATGAAAAAATAATTACGTATTTAAATACGTAATTCCGGCGGGGATGTGAAATAATCAAAAATAACAACCATGGAAAAAGAATTTTCGCTGAAAAATTTGAAAGTCGCTCTCGTCCACGACTTCTTGAACCAATATGGCGGGGCGGAGAGGGTCTTGGAAGCGCTCACGGAGATTTTTCCCGAGGCGCCGGTTTATACGTTGCTCTATGATCCGGATAAAATGCGGGGGAAATTTGAAGATTCCGACGTCCGTCCGTCATTCCTGCAGAAGTTTCCGAAATTCTTGAAGAAGCGCCACAAATGGCTTCTGCCGTTCATGCCGACCGCTCCGGAAACGTTCAATCTTCGCGACTACGACCTTGTGATTTCCTCTTCCGGCGCCTGGTCAAAGGGGATAATCGTGAAGCCGAAAACCATTCATGCTTGCTATTGCCACAGCCCGATGCGGTTCAGCTGGGACTGGAAGGAAGAATATCTCGGCGAGCAGGGATTCGGCGGAAAAAGAAAAATTTTTGCCCGGTTGCTCTTGAATTATATCCGGATGTGGGACAAGGTAGCGGCCGACCGTCCCGATTTTTTCATCGCCAATTCAAAAACCACCCAATCCCGCGTCAAAAAATATTACGGCCGGGAGAGTCGGGTGGTCTATCCTCCGGTTGATATGTATCCCAGAGCTAAGCTCTTGGAGAAGTCCAAGAGCTTAGCTCTGGGAGGAAAAAATTACTTTCTGATTGTGTCACGCCTTTCTCCCTACAAAAGGATCGAAATGGCCGTTGACACGATGAACAAACTGGATTTGCCCCTGGTTGTCATCGGCGAGGGAGCACCGAAATACGAGAAGTATCTTGGATCAATCGCCGGATCGAAAACGAAATTTCTGGGATGGAAATCAGATGATGACGTGAAAGAATATTATTCGGCGTGCAGGGCTTTCATCCTGCCGGGGGAAGAGGATTTGGGGATAACGCCGATTGAAGCCATGTCTTTCGGAAAGCCGGTAATCGCCCTTCGGCGGGGCGGAGCGGCAGAGACAGTTGTCGAAGGCGAAACAGGAGAGTTTTTCGACGAGCCGGCGGTTGAGGTGATGGCGGACGCCGTCCGGCGGTTTATGGAAAAGGAAAGTTCGTATGATCCGCAAAAAATCCGCGAACAGGCGGAAAGATTTTCAAAGGAAAAGTTTGTGGAGAATATTAGAAAGACAATTCAAGATATGATCCAAATGCGCGAATAAATGATTAGCCAAAAAATAAAAGCTTATCTCGACAAATTAGCCGCCTCCGAGAAGCGGCCGAGTTCGTATTTGTTTCATGGTTCGGATGAAAAAGAAAAAGAAGAAACTGCTTTTTACTTCATTCAGAGATTAGCAGGCAAAGACAGGGATGATGAATTCACGCGGCGGGCGAAGGAAGAAATTCACCCGGACGTGATTATCGTCAAGCCGGAAACAATCGAGGATAAAAAAGGAAAAATCCGGGAAAAAGAAATCGTAATCGAGCAGATCAGGGAGGCGCAAAACCGGCTCAAATTTTTTCCATACGAACTGGAGCGGAAATTCTGCCTCATAAAAAAATCCCAGCGCCTCAACCAGGAATCGGGAAACGCCCTTCTGAAGATACTGGAAGAACCGAGCAAAAGCACTTTTTTCATACTTCTTGCCAATGAAGTTGATTCGGTTTTGCCGACTATTGCCTCGCGCTCGTCGCTTATTCGCTTTCCGGATACGAAGCTTTCGGAGTGGCAGGAAGAAAACCGCGATGAACTGAAGAAAATTGCGACGGCGCCACTCCACGAAAAATTTGAAAAAATCGAAAAATTATCCAAAGATAAAAGTCAGATGCAGGTTGTTCTGGCTGATTGGGAAAAAATAATGGCCGAAAGTCTTCGCAAACTGGTTTCAGGCGACGCGGACAGGAAAAAAATCAGAAAAGTCGTAGATTTGATCGAGAAAATAAGAGAAGCCGCTGTCAGGCTGGAAAACTCAAACGCGAGCGCGCGGGCGGCGGGAGAGAAGCTGATGCTGGGAATGTAGGGAAACAGGGCGCAAGCAGGAAGTCAGGCTGTATTGTATGCTGCAGGATATAGGTTTCATATAACCTAAAACCTATGGCTTAACCCATCGCCTAAACCTTATTTCCCTATGACTATATTAAGCGCTATAATAAATATATGGAATACATTTCAAAGCTTGGTTTCATATTGCTGTTGCCGGCGATGATATTCTTTTCTGGCTGTTCCTTGACCACCGGAGGAAGCGACGGAGGAGTTTTCCGCTCCGACGACGGCGGTAAAAGTTTTTCTCAAAAAGTGACAGTCGATGAAGATACGAGAATCAGCGGCGTGGACGTTTTGAGTTTGAAGGTGAATCCCCAAAACGGTCAGGAAGTGTATGTAGGAACAAAAGCGCACGGCATTTTCAAGTCAGAAAACGGCGCTGAAGACTGGCGTCAGCTGCGGGCAGCAGAACGAATTCCAGTGAAAATATACTCACTGGCGCTTGATCCGATGAATTCCCAAGTAGTTTACGCGACGGCCGTGATTGACGGGCGGGGAAAAATAATGAAATCTGAAGACGGGGGAGAAAATTGGAAGGAGACTTATACGGAGCCCTCAAACAATACTCTCGTTTTGAGTTTGGCAATTGACCCGCAAAATCCGTCCAGAATCTTCTCCGGGACGAGCGAGGGCCTGATTCTTCTTTCAGAGAACGGCGGAGAATCATGGAGAAATGTTCATATTGCCGGCGCGGAAGTATACAAAATAGCCATTGACGATTTTCGAACCGGCACTGCCTATTTCATCGTGTTTGGAAGAACAATTCTTCGAACGCGCGACGGCGGAAATACCTTTGAAGACCTGGGCGAAAAAGAAATGTTCAGCTTTGACCAGGCGAGCCCTTTTCGGAATCCTACTGCCATAACGGTTGATCCGCACAATCCGGGTTGGGTCTGGGCCGGCTCGGAAGGAGGGCTTTTTCGAAGCCAAGACGAGGGAGAAACTTGGGAGGCAGTCCGGATTCTTCTCAAGCCGCAGGAGCAGGAAGTTCATGGCATTGGCATCAATCCGCAGAATTCCAATGAGATAATTTTCGGCGCCAGCCAGGCGTTCTACAAATCCATTGACGGAGGATTGAGCTGGTCAACGGTGCAGTACGGCGGGACAAGGTCCATCGCCGTCACGGCCTATGATCGACAGAATCCGTCGGTGATATACGTAGGAGTAAACAAGTAGTCTTTACGAACTACGAATTACTGTTTTTCAACTGTCTTTCAATTTTCATACAAATATTCGTATTTTGCATATTCGTATTAAATTCGTAATTCGTAAGGTATATCCATGCTTGAGCAAATTGTATCGCAAGCTCGGCCAAAAATGGAAAAGGCCGTCGAGCTGTTTCAAGAAGAGGTCGGGAAGCTGCGCGCCGGAAGAGCCAATCCGGCCATGGTCGAGGATTTGCAAGTGGACTATTACGGCGCCAAGAGTCCTCTGAAGCAGGTAGCCAGCATTACTGTGCCGGAGCCGCGGCTCATAGTCATTCAGCCCTGGAACAGAGATAATCTGATTGATATTGAAAAGGCGATCAGCGAATCGGGGCTGGGCATCAATCCGACCAACGACGGAGAGGTTATACGAGTCGCTATCCCGCAGCTCAATGAAGAGAGAAGAAAGGATCTTGTGAAGGTGCTGGGGAAATACGCCGAGGAAGCCCGGGTAGCCGTTCGCCGAGCTCGGGAAGAAGCCTGGGATAAGATTCAGGAGCAAGTCAAAACCGGGAAGATGGGAGAGGACGGGAAATTCAAAGGCAAGGACAAGCTGCAGGAGCTGGTTGATGAATTCAACGGAAAAATTGAAGAGATCAGGGAAAAGAAGGGGAAAGAGATAATGGAAATATAATTTCAAGAAGCAGGGAACACGAGCAATAAGCAATAGGTTAAGTTGTGCGCAGTAGGGTGTAGGTTATTTTTTCCTGTTGCCAGCGACTTAAATCCCAACCTACCGCCTACGGCTTCCGTTCCCTATAACTTTTTTTATAAAATGCTTACGGTCATAATTTTTATATTAATTCTCGGTCTTCTCGTCTTTGTCCACGAGCTTGGGCATTTTTTGGTTGCCCGCCGGAATGGCGTGAGCGTCGAAGAATTCGGGTTTGGATTTCCACCGAGGATTTTGGGAATTTACTGGAACAAACAGGGTGAGCGGAAAGTGGTCTGGGGCAATCGGGAAATCGAGGAAATCCGGGAAGCGAGGCGCATTGGCGAGGAAAAAACGGTCTATTCAATCAACTGGATTCCCTTGGGCGGATTCGTCAAAATAATGGGAGAAGACGGGGAGGAATCCCGAAATCCCAAAAGTTTCGCCTCCCGGCCTCCATTTGCGCGCATCAGGATTCTCGCCGCGGGTGTGGCTATGAATTTTCTTCTGGCGGCTCTTTTGTTTTCCTTCGGCTTCTGGACAGGGGTTCCGCAGCCAGCGGAGGAAGTGAGCGGCGGGGCGGCCGGGAACGAGAGAATTCAGATTGTCGAAGTGGGACAAAATACTCCCGCCCAGGCAAGCGGAATCCAAGTCGGAGATGAAATTCTGGGAGCTTCGGGAGAAAACGGATTCATGAAATTCACTTCGGTTGAAGAAGTTCAGAACTACATCGCGGGCATGAAAGGCGAGGAGATCACTCTCAAAATTTTACGGGGAAAGGGGGAAATTGATTTGTCCGGATCGCCGAGAAACGATTTTCCCGAAAGCGAAGGAGCGCTGGGAATCGGACTGGCCAAAATCGTGGATGTGAGATATCCGTGGTACGAAGCCCTATATCTTGGAGGCAAGCACACCTTTGATCTCACCGTGCTTTTTGTTTCCTTTTTCGGGCTTCTCATTTGGAAACTCTTGGCCGGCCAGCCCGTCGCGGGACTCGACGTTTCCGGTCCCGTCGGGATTGCCGTTCTCACCGGACAGGTGGCCCGGTTGGGGCTGGACTATCTCATTCGCTTCACGGCTATTCTTTCCATCAACCTCGCCATCATCAACATCCTACCCATTCCGGCGCTTGACGGAGGGCGGATTGTGTTTATACTGATTGAAAAAATCAAGGGCTCGCCGGTGAGCCGGCGGCTTGAACAGCG
>CAZFIH010000006.1:0-4214 GCA_964519445.1 uncultured Bdellovibrionales bacterium
CCAATGCCCTTCTTGAGGGCAGGACTGCAGTCGAACGGCAGGATCTCGTCGTCCTTGAGTGGCTGCTTTGGGATACCCCGGAGCAGATCGCGGTGGTGCGGGCAAAGATTGCTCCCTATTGCCGCACGCCGCTCATGGACGCGCGGGAAATTGCGGACGCCCTCTTCGCCCCCGGCGGAGTGGTCAAGGAAGTCCGCAACGGCAATCGCGGAAAGGGCGTGCAAGCTCTCACCCAGTGCGAAAGCGCCGGGGAAGAGCTGAAGCGCCTTTTGGGCGAGGTGACCGACAACGCGATGCGCCAGGCCATTGCTGATCTCGTTCAGGAAGTGGAGACGGCCAAGGCCGAGGTGATCGCGGTGGTCACTGGCCAAAAGAAAATTTAAGGGAGGTGGACGATGAAAAAAATCCGTCCGATCAGCCATCGGGAAGTACTGAAGCTGGCGGTGACGGATATTGATCCGTTCACCGCCCTTCGGTATGTGCGCTATCGGGAAAACGTGCCCCGCCTTCCGGAATTGGAAGACGAGGGGCAGAAAGTTATTCCGGGCGCGGAAGGCGCGCTCGCCGATCTCTACCACGCGCTCTGGAATCCGGAGCCGGCGGTCAAAGAGGAAGGCGAAATCGCGCCGGACCGGAAATATTGGCGTGAGCTTCTCGGGCAGACGATGGAAACATCGGCCTACGCGGAGCTTCACGCCGCGACCGAGCTCAAGGAGCTTCAGTCTGTTCTTGGGACAATCGGGATGGGCGAAACCATTTTCGCGATTGTTCCCGAGGAAGATAAGGAGAAACTCCAAGAGCTCAACGAAGCCGCGCGCGACGCCGATGCGGCCGACGACTTGGCGCGGGAAGCGGAAGCCAATGCCCAATCCGGCCAGCAATTGGCGGACGCGGCGGCCGAGGCGGCCGGTCAAGCCGTCAAGCAGGCGGCTCAAAATCCCGGCGATGCCCAAGCCCAAGCGCAGGCGGCCCAGGTAAAAACCCGGGTCGACCAACTGGCGCAAGAGGCCGGCCAAGCCCAAAGCCAAGCTGAAGCGGCTCGGATGAGCTTCGGACAGGCGAAAGCTCTGGCCGAAGAGCTGGCTAAAGACCTCATGGGCGAGCCGGGATCGGAAAAAGCCCAGAAGCGGAGTGAGGAGCTCCGGCGAATGGGCCTGGCGGCGGTGAAATCCGCCCAGGCGCGGGTGAAGGACGTGTCCGACACTCTGGAAGCCTGGGGGATTGAGCCGGGAGAGCTTACCCGCGAGAGTTTCGCTGAAGTTCAGGCGATTCTCGAGCGGATCAAGCGCAACCCGGCGCTCAAGAAGTTTCAAACTCTTCTTGGGCGGCTCCGCCAGATCGCCGCCCGCAAAGCCCGGCCGAAAGATCGGGGCGAGGGCGTCCGCGTGACCAAAATGGAAACCGGACGCGATCTTAAGCGAGCGGTTCCGAGCGAACTGCTCGCGCTCTCTCATCCGGCGCTTGCGGCGAAAGCTCAAATGCGCTGGGCGCGGGGAGAATTGCGGCTACGCGAACAAAAAACCCGCCGGAAACTCGGACACGGGCCGGTCATCCTCGCGGAAGACGGCTCGGGCTCGATGGCCGGGGAAAAGCAGATGTGGGCAAAAGCCATGACTCTGGCGATGGCTCACTATGCCAAGCTCCAGCGCCGCGGATTCGCATGGATCCACTTCGGCGCCGAGTATTCCCCGACGACCGTCCGGGTTTATCCGCGAGGGATGAACCCGCGTCAACTCCTGGAAGTGGCCGAGACGTTCCTGAACGCAGGCGGAACGTCATTCGAGCGGCCACTCCGGGAAGCTGTCAAAGTGATCAGAGAACAAGGCCTCAAAAAGGCCGACATTCTCCTGGTCACCGACGGCATGTGCGCGGTGAGCGAGAAGTTT
Source organism: uncultured Bdellovibrionales bacterium (assembly GCA_964519445.1). GTDB lineage: Bacteria > Patescibacteriota > Minisyncoccia > Moranbacterales > UBA11712 > CAZFIH01. The sequence goes on from CAZFIH010000006.1 coordinate 1,887, forward strand.
TTGAAAGAACTCCTCGCGGTCAAGCGGGCGCTGGAAGTGAACATCTTCACGGTGCTCGTGAATGTTGGCGAAACAGCTGATGCGACCGTCCGGGAGTTCTCGGACAAAATCATTCCCATCTCGGCTTTGACGGCGGACGAAGCCGAAAACAAAATCATCCGCCACCTCTAAGAAAGGAGGAAAGAATGAGCGACGAAAAAGACAGGCTCATTGTCACCCTCCTTGTCGAGGAGGGAACCAAGGGAGATCCGATTGGCTCCTACGGCGGCGGGCGCCGCTCAAGGGGTTCAATCGTGTTTCTTCCGGCCGCGGCCAAAGCGCACCTCGGCAAAAATGTCCGCGTGGAACTCCAGGAGATCCGCGAGGACAGCCGGGGTGTGATGATGCATCGCGGCATGCCGGCGCCGGACACCTACGCCGACCAGTGGCGCGATAGCGGTGACGGGACTTTGTCCCGCGTGACTGTTGTGACTGACTGGCTCGGCAATGAGGTGGAGCTGGGCGTCGTGGAAATCCGGCCGGCCGGCGCCCGCGAGGGCAGTTCCTCAACTCAATCCAAACTCCAAGTTGTTTGGGGGCAGGACTTGGCAAGTTCGGTTGTTGAAGACCGTCAAGTCCGGCTCATTCCGCTGGAGGAGGAAAAGGTTGAGGCCGGCCGGCTCGTCTGGGTAAAAGCCGGCGAGACGCGGAAAAATCTGCCGGTGAAGACCATGTCAGTGATCGAGGTGAGTGCTGCGCCGGATTGCGACTGGTATCGCAATCGCTTGCAAGCCGTCTATGATCCTGACTGGTCGGTAAAGCTGTATGTTGGCTACGGCGAACAGACAGCGACCGGTGGTTGGAAGTCAACCGTTTACCCCGTCGCCAAGTGGGCCGAAATGCCCAATTGGTGGCGGGCGGAGCAGGAGGCCCGGTATCCGGTCTGCTCCTGCGGACGTCAGCGCCGCGACGCGCAAGTTGCCGACGGCTACGGCAAATGTGAACTCTGCCGGGCTGAAAGTGATTGCGAACGGTGCGGCAGCAAGAAAGGCAAGGTCACAGTCAAAGATAGTCATCTCGTCTGTGATGTCTGCCGGCCGTACGCGGAGCAGGAAGGGCTTGTCGCGCGGACTCTCAACGCGGACTATCTGGCCGCGATTGCGGAGGAAGCGCGCGGGCTTTTGACTCTCCAGCCGCTCAAAAAGGAGGAAGGTGAAGCGGTGCTGAAAGCAACCGCGGACTCTTCCGCCTTACGGCAAATGGAGAGCTACGGCTGGTATTATTTCGGCCCGCTTGGTGAAGTTTATGGAACCAAGCTGGCGCCAGCCGCCCTGTTCTTGTTAGAGCATTTGCCGTCGGCGACCGGCAATGGGCTCGTTGAGCTTGTGGGCTGGATTGCCGGTGGTCCGAGGCCTGTCAGCTCCGCGGCTGACGATTACCTCTTGGTGCAGGTTGAGGGAAAGCAGATAACGCCTGCTTTGACCGAAGGCCTGCTCAAGCAGGTGGTGGAAAAAGTCGCGGGGCGGCAACCGGTGCTCGCCGACCTCTTGCGGGGTCCGACAGTGGATCTGGAAAAGATCCTGCCGGATCTTCGCAGGAAATGGCTGGCGACTCCGGGGGAGGGCAACCCGGATGGCAAGCCCGCTCCTGCTGGTGCGGGCAAGGCGGCTCACTGGGAAGAGAAATATGCCAAAGAATTCATTCTCTCCCAATTCGGCCGTCCCTACAACAGTCTCGGAAATTCCGCGCGGCGCCATGAAATTCTCTGGCGTTGTGAGGCGGCTATCCGGGGCAACTGGGAAGCTCTCCGGGAACTCCGTCCTTTGACCGGCCAGGCTATTGCGTGGTTAAAAGGCCACGATTACTTGGTCAGTCACGAAGAATGGGATGCTTTGAAAGAGGCATTCCGCGGAGTTCCGGGCTTTGAAAAAATAAAAAACGATCTCCGAGAGCTGGCGCCTCTTCCCGAGGCCCAGCTTAACGAGATCGCCGGCCGGGAGCAGAAAGAATTGCTCCGCCGGCGCGAGGAGGATTTTTGGAAATTCCTCGGGTCTCACCCGAGCAATCCTCCCGGGCCGGACCGGCCGGAAACCCCCGCTGACACCGCCATGGCACAGGCCATGCGGAAGGCGGGACTGCTATAGTTCTTTTCAAGGAGATAACGCCGCTCCTGCCGCGAATGCGGGAAACCCACGCACTATCTGGAAAAAGTGCGGGGTAAACATTTGGCGTTGGGTTCTAATCGAGGGAGTGCATCACTCGCTCCCTCCCTTTTCCAAAATCATAATTCGCCCGCGCACTATTTTCAAAAGTGCGGGACAAGGTTTGTGGTTTTGGAAGGAGGATTAT
>CAZFIH010000006.1:4314-29439 GCA_964519445.1 uncultured Bdellovibrionales bacterium
CGCCCGCGCACTATTTTCAAAAGTGCGGGACAAGGTTTGTGGTTTTGGAAGGAGGTTGTTCTTTGAGAATATATAGGCGAAGCCGCCGCGAGAGTTGGAAAAAAATTAATCCCATATATGGCAGTGAAAATATTTTCGATTCCCGCGGCGGCTTCGTCGCCGAAAAAAACGGACTCCGGCAAAGGAAAACTTACACTGGCCGGAGTTCGGGAGAAATTACCAAACAGCCCGCCAAGGACGGCGGGCGGAGGGAAAGATGGAAAACATAGTTAAAAAGATCCTCGAAAACTTAGAGGGTGTGCAATACTCACTATATCGCCTTCGGTTTTTCGAGAAAGAACTTCCTCAAGCCCTTTGTCAGCTTGAGGAAAGATTGAGAGCAGGTGATGCCGACTATCAGAAAGATTTTCGCGGTGGCTTCACCGCATCTCAACAGGAATACAAAGAGGCCTGCGACCGAGCACAGGCTAAAATTGACCGCGAGTATGCCTCCTATAATGAGGTCCTTGCGGAATTTGGCCTGGCAGTATTTAAAATTATCTCGGGGAGCGGCTTGGTGGCCATGGAGCTTCCTGAGAATTCAAAAGATACTTCCTTGCCCGAGGAAGTATCTGAAATTATTGGGTAGACTTAACCAGGAGGAGCTCTCGCAAAACCACTTGCGATCTCCTCCCTCCCTTTTCCAAAATCATAATTCGCCCGCGCACTATTTTCAAAAGTGCGGGACAAGGTTTGTGGTTTTGGAAGGAGGATTATATCGCTCCTTTAAAAAACATTGAAAAATAATCAGCGCCCGGGGCAAGGCTCGTGAATCATTCTTTCGGAATTAGATCAGGGCGGAGAGTTCTTTCTCTCTCCTCGAACTCACCTCTTGATCTCCGAAGAATTTTCACGGCCTTGCCGCGGGCGCTGAGGAGTGCCCCGTCTCATTCAAATGGGGCTTTTTTTGTGGTATAATTTAAATATGAATAAAATGGAGAGGCAAACGGGTATTCCACTCGAAGAGGCAATAAAACACTCAAACGAGAAATTTTTGGCATACGCGGCGGAGAATGAACGGCGGAGAAAAGAAGCAAAGGCACAATTGGATTTGCGACTCGAAACTTTGCGTTCGAAGATCTCACTTGAGGGGATGGATTTTCATGACCAAGAGGCTTTGGCACAAACTTTGTCGCATGAGAACTACCTCGTACAGATGGTGACGCTGGAAAAAGCGGCCGAAACTGGAGCGATATCGCCGCAACAGATGATAGATCTATTTTCTTCGACCCTCAACGTCGGTACGCGTTTCGCTATCATAGAAAATCTGCCACGGGCGAAATTTGCCTATCCGGAAGAAAAAAACGGAGCGCTTTCTCTTCTTGAAAATGTCGCGATTGGTAATTTTGCTGATGGCGAAGCGACAAGCGGCAATATCAATCAATTAGATTACCTTTATCTGTTTAGATACAGGATGGATTGGGAGGAAGATGCGAATTTCGATATGATGACCACAGCAGCTATCGAAGCCCTGGCAAAATTCGGGAAAGACGCGGAGGATTATCTGATCGATGTTCTGAAACATAATCTTGAAAAAGGAAAAGCCCCAGACATGCGAGAGATCGTTGGTCCTGAAAATTATATCTTGCATGAAGACGATGGAAGCTTGGACGGATTTTTCAATGACCGCGGATTCGTTGTTGACGCAGAAGCAAAATCGGCATTCGATCCCATGTATCCCTATAATGCCCTGACGATACAAAAGCTGGCCGAAATAGGATCTCGAAAAGCGGTTGATTTCCTAGTGGAATCCATTCCGGAAAAAGGGAGTGCGTTCGATATTATTTATTATCGAGAGGCCGAAGAACTCTTGTTATCAATGCTTAAAGCAGAAAAGGCGGCGGGTGGGAAAATCGATTACATAGAAACGAAATATTTGAAGCTTACTGAAAAGCCGATCGGCCAAGATTTGCCGGACGAGGAAAAGATGGAAATTTTGGAACTGGCGGAAGACACTTATTTCAACGATGTTTTCAAAAACAATCCCGAGGCGGCGCAAAGGGTGATTGATAAGTTGAAGGGGGTGTTGTTTGGTCCTGACGGTTTGACGAGACAAAGAACCTACACTTTGAAATTTCGAGGAAATGTTGTCGCCTTCGTACGATTCAAGCCGGTTGAAAAAAACCCCGGGCATGTATATGCCGCTTCGCTCAATGTACGAAAAGAACTGTGCGGATATTCAGTCGGCAAATACTTCGCAGGAGCAACGGAAAAAATAGAATCGCGGAGTAATGTGCTCCATGCTGTCGTTCGAGAAGATGATATTCTCATCGCAAAACACAGGAAAAGCGGATGGACAATTGATGAGAAAAAACCGTTTGTTAGAGACGGAATCAAATATTTCAACATGACTCTGGACCGGCGGGAAAAAAGGTAACAAACCAAAGCCGAGCGCCGGCCGATGGTCCTTCCGGTGGTGATTGAAGTGTAGCGGCATAAAATAATCAGGCGGAATTTTGTTGATTAAAGACCCGTTCCAGGCGGGTCTTTACTTTATTTATTTTATCCTTTACAATAAACAATTAGTTTTCTTCCTATTTCAAAATGACCAAATCCCATCTCATCATCAAGGGGGCGCGGGTGAACAACCTCAAAAATGTTTCGCTCAAAATTCCCCGCGACAAGATCGTCATCATAACGGGACTTTCCGGTTCGGGAAAGTCGTCTCTCGCTTTTGATACCATTTTCGCCGAAGGCCATCGGCGCTACGTGGAAAACCTGTCGGCCTACGCCCGGCAGTTCTTGAACGTGATGGCAAAGCCCGATGTCGACAAGATCGAAAATCTTTCTCCCGTCATCGCCATCAATCAAATCAACGTCAACCGCTCTCCGCGCTCCACCGTCGGCACAATCACCGAAATCTACGACTACTTGCGCGTCCTTTTTGCCCGCTTAGGAAAGCCGTACTGCCCTAACTGCCAGCGGGAGTTGAGAAAAAAAACGGCCCGGGAAGTCGCCGAGGAGCTTCTTGAACTTCAGAAAGAGAAAGAAGAGCAAATTGCCATCCTGGCGCCCATTCCTCTTCAAAAGGCCGGCGTCAAAGAAAAAATAACCGAAGTGAGGCAGTCCGGGTATGCCCGGCTTCGGGTGAACAAAAAAATAGTGAGCGCCAAAGAGCTCCATCTCGGGACTCAAGAAAAAGAGATTGAAAGCCTGGAAGTCGTCGTGGATCGCGTCACAATTTCGAAAGATTACCAGGACCGGGAAAGAATGGTTGATTCAATCGAAACAGCCATGAAACTGGGACAGGGAGAGGCGGTTATTGCGTCGCTCGACAGCGGCCGGGAAAAAAGATACAACCGATTCCTGGTTTGCGCGGATTGCAGCCTGGTTATTCCCGAAATAACTCACCGCAATTTCTCGTTCAACAATCCGGAAGGAGCCTGTCCGGCCTGCAGCGGACTGGGGACGAAGCTGGAAGTCGATATTGACCAGGTGATTTCGAATAAAAATCTTTCTCTCCGGGAAGGGGCGGTGAAACCGTGGGGCGGTTTGGGACCGCGAGGCCAAAACCAAAACGGATTGCAAAAAATGTTGGAAACGCTTTCCCAAAAGCACCGATTTTCTTTGAACAAGCCGGTAAGAAGTCTCGAAAAAAAAGATCTTGACGTCATTCTTTTCGGAGATCCGGATCTCGGATATGAAGGAGTGATTCCGTCTCTTGAGAAAAAATACCGGGACGCTCAATCCGACTTTGCGCGCTCGGAAATTGAAAAATACATGATTGTGAAAACCTGCCCCTCTTGCGAAGGAAAAAGACTGCGGCCGGAGTCGCTGGCAGTGAAAATCGCCGGCCGTTCCATTTTCGACGTATGCGAAATAAGCCTCAATCATTTCAACAGCCAATTTCAAAAAATTAGGGAAGACGCGAGGATGACAAAGAGTGAATCAGATCTGTTCAATGAGGTAGCCGCGGAAACGGAAAAAATTGTCATCAATCTATCCCAAACGGGTCTTGGGTATCTGAAACTCTCCAGAAACGCCAATTCGCTTTCCGGCGGCGAAGCCCAAAGATTGCGTCTCGCCACTCAAATTGGATCCGGCCTCACGGGAATTCTGTATGTCCTTGACGAACCCACCATTGGACTGCATGACCGCGACACCGAGAAACTCGTAAATACTTTCCGAAAATTGAAACAAGAACAAAACAGCGTAATTGTGGTTGAACACGACGGCCAGGTTATGCGCTCGGCCGACTGGGTCATTGATATGGGTCCGGGAGCCGGTGAAGAAGGCGGGGAAATAGTTTTTGAAGGAACGGCCAAGAAACTGCTTTCCTCCAAAACAGCCACCGGACAATTTTTGAAAGGGAAGAAAAAAGTTTTCAAGAAAAAATCTTTTCGCCGGGGAAACGGGAAAAAGATTGAAGTTATCGGGGCCGAAGAACACAATCTCAAAAATATTGACGTTTCCTTTCCGTTGGGAAAGATGATTGTTATTGCCGGAGTTTCCGGTTCCGGGAAGAGCACCTTGGTGAATGACATATTAGTGAATAATCTTCGCAACAGATTGTGGAACACCAAGGACATTCCCGGGAAGTGTCGGGACATCAAAGGATTGGAAAACATATCCAAAGTTATCAATATCGACCAGTCGCCCATCGGACGAACCCCCCGCTCCAACGCGGCCACATACACGGGAGTTTTTTCTCTCATTCGGGAAATATTCGCCGGGACTGAAGAAGCAAAAAAAAGAGGCTACTCGCCCTCGCGGTTCAGTTTCAACATGAAAGGCGGGCGCTGCGAAGTTTGCCAGGGAGAAGGCCAAAAGAAAATCGAAATGCATCTTTTGCCGGACTTGTATGCTCCCTGCGAGGCTTGCCAGGGAACGAGATACAATCAAAAGACTCTAGAAATAGAATACCAGGGCGCGAACATTGCAGAAGTGCTTGACATGAGTATCGACTACGCGCTCCAATTTTTTCATCATTTTCCGCTTGTAGTCGAAAAACTTCAGACTTTGAACAAAGTGGGTTTGGACTATCTCAAGCTCGGCCAGTCAGCTATGAATCTTTCCGGAGGAGAAGCGCAGAGAATCAAACTCTCGACGGAACTTTCCCGCCGGTCAAACGGAAAAGCTCTCTATGTCCTTGATGAGCCGACCATTGGTCTTCATTTTGAGGATATTTCAAGGCTCCTCCTGATAATGGACGGGCTTGTGGAAAAAGGAAATACGGTTCTTATTGTGGAGCATAATCTGGATGTCATGCGAGCGGCGGATTGGGTAATTGAACTCGGTCCGGATGGTGGCGACGAAGGCGGGAAAGTGATTTTCAGGGGAACGCCGAAGGAGCTGGCGAAGGCGAAGACTTGGACGGGAAAATACCTAAAGTCGTAGGAAAATAGGGAAGTGGCTGTAAGTCGGGTCATAAGCAGTAAGTTGTGGGTCTAATTCCCTCCGACCGCGGACTTAAAACTTGACATACTGCTTTTATCCCTATTTCCCGGTGACTATTCAGGAAAATGTCTCTTTCTAAAAACATCCTTCAAACAATCATCTACTACGATATTCTCAATTATCCCCTGACGGCTTTTGAAATTTGGAAAAATCTCCTGTCATGGAACATCGAACATAGGAAAGAGAATGAAAAGAAGTATAAAAAATGTACCTTAGGGGAAGCTATTGAAGTATTGGACAGCTATGAGATGAAGAAGAATATTGAAGAATTTAGCGGATTTTATTTTCTCAAGGGCAGGAAAGAGCTGGTTGGTGAAAGAATCCAAAAAGACAAATACTCAATCGTAAAATTAAAAATTGCCGAACGGGTGGCGTGGTGGCTGCGGTTCGTGCCGTTTGTGCGGATGGCGGCGGTGACCGGGACTCTTGCCATGAAAAATCCGGAGCGGGACAGCGACATTGATTTTTTGGTGATACTCAAGCAGACTAGGATCTGGACTGGAAGATTGCTTGTGACCGCGATGGTTCATTTGCTTGGCAAGAGGCGGTACGGGAAAAAGATAAAAAACCGCATTTGTCTCAACTATTTCATCACTACGGGGAGCCTTGAGATAAAAAAGAAAGATCTTTTCGCGGCCAACGAATATACGTTCATATATCCATTGTTTGGGTGGCGGGTATACGAAAAATTTTGCCGCGAGAATTTCGGCTGGATAAAAAAACTGAAGCCTAATTGGGAAATACCGAACTTGAAGCCGGCGAAATATTACACGGGCCACAGCCAATTATCCCGCGCGGCGCAGAGAGGGAAAGAAAGCTTGATAAATTTTTTAGGAGGCGATAGAATAGAAGCCTGGCTCAAAAAGAAGCAGGTTGAAAAAATAAAGCGCAATCCCCTGACGTATAAAAAAGGAGGGTATGTTGAAGCGACGGATGAAAATTTGATATTTCTTCCCGAACCGCAGGGCGTGCGGATCGAGGGGGAGTGGAAGCGGAGATTGGAACTGAACTAAGCCCGACATAAGCTTGGTAGCTATTGACATCGGATAATATTTTTTTATAATATCAATTGCAGTTGGCAGTCTGTCACTGCGAGTGCTAATATTATTAATCATTAACCATCAATCATTGATCATTGAATAATGTTCGATGCTTAATGGTCAATTTAAAAAATGGCAAAACAAATTCGATTCGATGAAGATGCCCGCCGAAGAATAAAGAGCGGCATCGACAAAGTCGCCGACGCGGTGCGCGTCACCCTCGGCCCCAAGGGGCGAAACGTGGTTCTTGACCGCGGTTTTGGATCCCCGGTTATCACCAACGACGGCGTGACGATAGTGAAAGAAGTCGAGCTTGAAGACAAGTTTGAGAACATAGGCGCCGAATTCGTGAAGGAGGTCGCCAACAAAACCAACGACGCGGCCGGTGACGGAACCACGACCGCCACGATTCTCACCCAATCCATAGTGGAATCGGGTGCCAAATTCATTTCAAAAGGCATCAACGTGATCGAGCTAAAAAACGCGCTTCTCAAGCTCTCCAATCGAGTTTCGAAAGATCTTAAGTCTTCGGCCAAAACAGTATCCGGCGATGCGATTGAGCAGGTCGCGACTATTTCCGCCCAGGATCCGGAGGTCGGAAAAATGATCGCCAAAGTGATCGAAAAAGTCGGAAAAGACGGCGTCATCACCGTGGAAGAATCACAAACCTTCGGCCTCGAAGAAGAGGTGGTTGAAGGTATGCGCTTCGACAAGGGCTATATTTCTCCCTACATGATCACCAACGCCGAATCGATGGAAGCGGAACTCAAAGATCCGCATATTTTGATCACCGACAAAAAGATTTCAGCCATCAACGAGATTCTGCCTCTTCTTGAAAAAATCGCCCAAACCGGAAAGAAGGAAATGGTGATCATCGCCGAGGAAGTCGAAGGTGAAGCATTGGCAACTCTTGTGGTAAATAAACTGCGCGGCGTGCTGAATGTTCTGGCTCTTAAAGCTCCGGGATTCGGCGATAACCGAAAGGCTATGCTTGAAGATATTGCCATTCTTACCGGCGGACAAGTGGTTTCTGAAGAGCGGGGAATGAAGCTCGAAAACGTAACCATTGAAGATCTCGGCCGGGCCGGGAAGGTCATTTCCACCAAGGACGACACCACGGTCGTGGACGGAAAGGGAAAGAAAAAAGATATCGATGACCGGGCGGCCCAGCTCAAAATCCAAATTGAAAATGCCACCAGTGATTTTGATAAGGAAAAACTGCAGGAACGACTCGGAAAGCTCTCCGGCGGAGTAGCCGTCATTAAAGTGGGTGCCGCGACCGAAGTTGAGCAGAAAGAAAAACAGCACCGAGTGGAAGACGCGGTGGAGGCGACCAAAGCGGCGCTGGAACAGGGAATTGTTTCCGGCGGCGGAATTGCCCTTCTTAATCAGTCGGTGAAGCTCTCCGCTGATCTTCACAAGAATCTGTCTCATGAGGACCGGATTGCGACTCAAATTCTGGTAGATGCCCTCTCCGCTCCGATAAAACAGATTATTTCCAATGCCGGTCAATCTTCGGAAGTGGTAGTTTCGAGAATTCAGGATATTCAGGAAACTTTCCTCAAAAAAACAACCAAAGGAAAGAAACTGGACATCGAAACCGGATCAGAAATTGAAATGGAATACCACATGAACGAGGTGAACCCGAAAGCCAACTGGGTAATGGGATACAATGCCGAGAACAATTCCTATGTCGATATGCTGAAAGCCGGCATCATCGATCCCGCCAAGGTCGTCATCAGCGCGCTAGGAAACGCGGTTTCCGCGGCGGCGATGCTTCTCACCACCGAAGCGGTCGTCACGGATATTCCCGAAAAGAAAGATAAAGAAGGCGGAGCCGGAGCCGGAATGCCCGACATGAGCGGGATGGGCGGCATGGGAATGGGTATGTAGCAGCTTGAACCATTTCGAATATTTTCGAAAAACATCCCTAAGCGGGATGTTTTTCTGTTCGAGAAATATTTTTTAGTTTGGGTTGTATGAATCAACAGGCGAAAGAATTATAATTTCTTAATTTATTCACAATCAAATGCCAAGAATCATACATTTCGAAATTCCGGCCGAGGATCCGGAAAAAGTGTCAAAATTCTACACCGACAGCTTCGGCTGGGAAATCAAAAAGTGGGAAGGTCCGATGGACTATTGGCTTGTCATGACGGGCGAAAAAGATAAGCCGGGAATAGACGGCGGCATATACCGAAAGAACGGCGAGTCAAAAGAGGTCGTCAACACGCTGGATGTTCCAAATATTGAGGAATATGCGGGAATTGTGAAAACAAACGGCGGAGAAGTGTTGGGCGACGTGCAGGATATTCCCGGAGTCGGAAAGTTCGTCTACGCCCAAGATCCGGAAGGAAACAAATTCGGCATGATGGAAGCTTTCCCGGACGCGAAGATGGAGCGGTAATCGAAAATGAGATCGCGATCAAATAGAGCCTAGCTTGAAAAAGTTCGGCTTTATTTTTTTTAAATGTTGTGTATATTTAAGATATTATTTCTGATGCAAATATTATGAAAAAAACCGCTCTTATTTCCGTCTATCATAAAGAGGGAGTTGAGAAGTTTGCCAAAAAGCTGGTTGATTTGGGCTGGGAGATTATTTCCTCCGGCGGGACGGCGAAGTATTTAGCGGAGCATAAGATCCCGGTTAAGGATGTGGCCGAACTGGTCGGAGGAAAAGCCATTCTCGGCCATCGGGTGGTGACACTATCTCGCGAAATTCACGCTGGACTCATGGCGCGAAAAGAGAATAGAGGTGACGTCAAAGAGTTGAAAAAATTAGGAATCCCTCTTATTGATTTGGTCTGCGTGGATTTGTATCCGCTAGAGGAAGTCATCTCCAAACCGGATGCTGATTATGAATCAGTTATCGAAGCCACCGACGTCGGCGGACCGACACTCCTTCGCTCGGCGGCCAAAGGCGGGCGAATCGTGATTTGCGATCCGGATGACCGGATGGAGATTGTCAAAGAACTAGGAAAAGAGAAAGATATTAGCTTGGAAAAGAAAAAAGAACTGGCAGTCAAAGCGGAATACGTTGTTTCCAAATATTGTCTTGCTTCAGCTAAATTTCATTCCCGGGAGAGTTACGATGGCTTGATCGGCGAGCAAATAAGCGAGACGCTCTATGGCGAAAATGCTTATCAAGTGCCGGGGAGATTATATTCTGTAAAAACTAATGATTTGCTTTCCCTAGACAAGTTCGAGGTGCTCACCGACATGGCTCCGAGCTACAACAATTTTTGCGACATTGACCGGATGCTCCAGACGCTGACGCATATAGTCGCGGCCTTCAAATTAAATGGCGAAAAGGCGACGTATTTCGGAGTGGCCGTGAAACACGGGAATTGCTGCGGGGCAGCCTATGGAAATGACAAAATAAAAGTAATAAAAAAAATTGTCGAAGGAGATCCCCGGGCTATTTTCGGGGGATTGGCAATGTTCAACTTTGAATTTTCGGAGAAAGAAGCGGAAATATTGTTTACTCACCAAATAAAAAAAGGACAAAGAAGGCTTCTGGATGGAATAGTTGTTCCCGGGTTCTCCGAGAAAGCCCTTGAACTTTTCCGGCGCAAGAAGGATAAGTGCCGATTTATCACCAATTCGGCATTGGCGAAGCTGGGTGAGAATAGCCTCGATGACGCGAAGAGATTCCGATACGTGCGAGGAGGGTATCTGACCCAGCCAAACTATGATTTTGTTTTGGATTTCAAACATCCGGAATTGGAAATTTTTGGAGAAATTGATGCAAAGAGGCAAGCTGATCTTTTGCTGGCGTGGGCGATTTCGGCGACCTCAAATTCAAATACCATCACTCTCGTAAAAAATTCCATGCTCATCGGAAACGGCGTCGGTCAGCAGGACCGGGTCAATTGCTGCGAATTAGCCGTAAAAAGAGCCACAGACGCGAACCATAAAATATCCGGTTCAGTCGCCGCAAGCGACAGCTTTTTTCCCTTTCCGGACGGTCCGGAACTTTTGATTAAGGCCGGCGTAAAAAGTATATTTTCTACTTCCGGATCGGTTAATGACGCATTCACTCAAGAACTCTGCCAAAGAAAAAATGTCATCTTGGCGCAAATTCCGGACAAGCTGGCCAGAGGATTCTTTGGTCACTGATTTTTTTGCTTCCTTATTGATAATTCAAGGCTGAATTTCTTCCTTTAGCCTTTTTTGTTTTTGTGGTATAATTCAGCCATAAAAATTTAAAACCAAAATATGTTTTGGAAATTTCTTGACGGCTTTAATTTCATCGCGCGTTGCCGTAAATATAAACTAGGACTCTGGGAATGTCCGAATTTTTTGTTTCTTTTGATGGGGATTTTGACGATTGCAGCAATGGTGGCTACTTTTTTTGCCTCGAAAAGTTTCGACAGTGAGGCGGTTACGATCGTCAGCGTGACGATTGTCGCGGCTCTCATCATAACCATCGGGAGTTTTGTGATTAGAGGGGTGGAAAATATCGCCGAAGCCAATGTCATAAAGAACGAATTTATATCGGTTGTTTCACACCAGCTTTGCGGCCCCCTTTCCGCTATTAAATGGAATGCCGAGGTGCTGGAAAATGAATGGGATTCAAATGAGTCCCCCGAAAAGAAAAAATTGTTTTTAAACAATGTTAAATCCGCAAACGAAAAAATGCTCAAACTCGTGAACCAACTCCTGGAGGTGAATCGGATTGACGAAGGTCGAGCCGTTTTTCGGAGTGAAGATATTGATCTCGGGGAAATTGCCGATGAGATTCTTTCCGAGCTCAATGGGATGATCTTGCAAAAGAAAATTGACGTGAAAAAGAGAATTGCTCCTGATCTTCCGTCCGTCCGAGGCGACTCCATTGCCGTCAAGACAGCGATTCGGAATCTAATCAGCAATGCCGTCAAATACTCCCGCGAAGAAGGCAAAATTGAAATAGACGTGAAGCCGGAAAAAAAGAAGATACTTGTTGCGGTAAGAGACTGGGGGGTCGGTATTCCGAAATATCAGCAGAGAAAGGTGTTTGAAAAGTTTTTTCGAAGCGATAACGACGCTCGCTATCGGACGGACGGAATCGGATTGGGTCTTTATCTCACAAAAGGAATCATAGAAAATATGGGCGGAAAACTCTGGTTTGAAAGCGAAGCCAACAAGGGATCCACCTTTTTTGTTACTATTCCGGAAGCGGGTATCTAGCAGCGAAAAAATCTCAATTTAATTTCTTAATATTTTTTAGTCATTTCCATGGAAAATGAAAAAAAGAAAAAAATTATTATTGTCGAGGATGATCAATCCCTTCAAAATGCCCTGTCAGAAGTCATTTCCCGGGAAGGGTTTGAAGTGGAAAGCGCTTTTGACGGTGAAGAAGCCATAAAAACAATCGGGAAATACAAACCAGATCTTGTTCTTCTTGATATAATCCTTCCAAAAAAGAATGGATACGATGTTCTGCAAAAATTGAAAAAGGATCCCGAAACAAAAAGCATACCAGTGATGATACTCACCAATCTTGAGGAGGTTGACAATGTCCAAAAAGCCCTGGATTTGGGAGCAACTAACTATTTAGTGAAATCGGATTTCAGCCTAAAGGACGTGATGGGGAAAATAAGGGAAATATTGAAATGAAATTTTTTGAAAACAAAAATAAATGAGGGTCGATGATGAACGACTGAAAAATTTTATATTGGATGCCAATTTAGTCAGTTCCGAGGCGCTCAACCAAGCCCTTAGGGAAAGCAAGGAAACCGGCAAACGTTTGGGGGATTTTTTAGTTGAGAAAAAAATGCTTTCTGCCAACCAAGTGAGGCAGCTTTATGCCTATATCCTTGGCGTTCCTTTTGTAAATTTGGAAAAAGAAATTATCCCAAAGGAAGTTCTTCAGCTAATCCCGGAGCCCATCGCCAAGAAATATAAAGTCGTGGCCTTTAAGAAAGCAAATTTAGAGCTTAAGGTTGCTATGCTCAACCCGGAGGATATTCAGACTATTGATTTTATCCGCAAGAAAACCGGCCTCAAAGTATATCCGTGCATTACGACTGAAGAAGGTATTGAAAATGCCCTGAAGCAATACGAAAAAAGCCTGAAGGCCGAGTTTGGGTCAATTATTGAAAAAAGTACCGAGGAAGTATCCGGGGAAGAGAATCTCGAGAAAGCGGCTCAAGATCTGCCGGTGATTCGGATTGTTGATACTCTTCTCAAACATGCCATTTTGCAGGAGGCAAGCGATATCCACATTGAACCGGATGAAAAAGAA
The DNA here is from genome assembly GCA_964519445.1 of uncultured Bdellovibrionales bacterium. GTDB lineage: Bacteria > Patescibacteriota > Minisyncoccia > Moranbacterales > UBA11712 > CAZFIH01. Next base: position 17,017 of record CAZFIH010000006.1, read on the forward strand.
GTGCGCGTCAGATACCGAATCGACGGTATCCTGCATGACGCGATGACGCTCCCGAAAACGGTCATTGACGGAATCGTCGCGAGGATAAAGGTCTTGTCCAATCTGAAGCTCGATGAACATCGCCTTCCGCAGGACGGAAGATTCAAGATTGAACAGGATGAACATCGAGTGGCTTTTCGCGTTTCCATCCTTCCCATTTATTCCGGAGAAAAAGTAGTGATGCGTCTTCTGGATGAGTCCTCTAAAGGATTGACACTCGAGGCGATGGGGCTTTGGGGAAGAGCTCTGGAAAAAGTTCACCAGGCTATCAAAAGGCCTAACGGCATGATTCTGGTCACCGGGCCAACCGGATCCGGAAAAACAACCACTCTTTACACAATAATGGATATTCTCAATACGCCCGCAGTCAATATCTCAACTGTTGAGGACCCGATCGAATATAAAATGTTCCGTATTAATCAGACCCAAGTCAATCCCCAAATCGGACTCACTTTTTCTCAAGGACTTCGCGCGCTTCTCCGACAGGATCCGGATATAATAATGGTCGGGGAGATCCGCGACGAGGAGACAATGAACATCGCCGTTCACGCCGCCATGACGGGACACCTTGTTCTTTCCACTCTCCATACCAATAGCGCTTCCGGAACGATACCGCGTCTTTCCGATATGGGAGCGGAAACTTTTCTTATCGCCTCGACGGTGAATGTGGTTATGGCCCAGAGGCTGGTGAGACGGCTTTGTTCCGAATGCCGCCAAGCCTTCAAACTGGATAAAGATTTGATCGCGAGCCTGACGGGCCAAATTGACTTGGAAAGAGTGTTTGATCTTGCGAGAAAAAACAATCTTCTGGAAAAAAACATTTCCCTGGCGAAAGACTGGTCGCAGGTGACTTTTTACCGGCCGGTAGGATGCTCCCGGTGCCGACAGGAAGGATACAAAGGGAGAATAGGCATTTACGAGGTTCTGGAGATAACGGAATCCGTCTCTGACATGGTCTCCAAGGGTGCTACTAGCGATGACATTGAAAAAAAAGCCTGCGAGGAAGGGATGATAAAAATGATAGAGGACGGGATGATAAAAGCCATCCAGGGAGTGACTTCCATCGAAGAAGTACTAAGGGTGACAAAAGATTAGTTTCTAGTTTTTTCATTATGCCGACATTCAAATACATTGCCAAAAACGCCAAAGGCGAAACAATAAACGAGGAAGCGGAAGGAAAAAACAAGCGGGATATCGTTGAAGCTCTTCGAACGAAAGGTTTTTTCGTAACGACTATTGCCGAAAAAGAAAAGGAAAGGAAAAAAAAGCGAGTGCCTATTTTTTCGGCTATTTCCCTCAAAGATAAAATGATGTTTGCCCGGCATTTGGGGGTTATGCTTTCTTCCGGGCTTTCTGTCCCCAAGAGCCTTGACGTCATATCCAACCAGACCAAAAATAGGCGATTCCGCAATATACTGGCGAAACTGAGCGAAGACATAAAAATGGGGAATGGTCTGGCGGATAGTCTGGCCAAGTATCCTGTATTTGACGAGCTGTCTGTCAACATGATCCGGGTAGGAGAAGTAGGGGGCAATCTGGAAGAAGTATTAGGGCTTCTGGCCAATCAGCTCGAAAAGGAACACACGCTTCTAACCCGGGTACGGGGAGCCATGTACTATCCGGCGGTGATTCTTCTGGTTATGGTGGGCGTGGGAATTGCCATGATGACCTACGTTGTTCCAAGACTGACGGAAGTTTTCTCTGATATTCAGACCGAACTTCCCCTTTCAACCAGAGTGATTATGGCCGTAAGCAACTACATGAACGAAAATCAGCTGCTGATATTCATTTCCGCTGTTTTGATAATAATTCTCGTCCTGGTTTTCTTTCAAACGAGATACGGCAAGAAACTGGTCAGCATTATTTTTTTTAGAATGCCGGGCATAAAAAATATAATGATTTTGGTAAACAACGCCCGCTTTGTGCGAATTTACAGTTCTCTCACCAAGAGCGGCGTGTCAGTTGTCGAATCACTGCGAATCGTGTCCAGAACCCTTTCCAACAGCGCCTACCAGAAAGCCTTTCAAGATATAAGCACTCAAGTGGAAAAGGGCAAGCCGCTTCACGAAGAACTGGCCCGATATCCGAAACTTTTTCCGGTCTTGACGATTCAGATGGTTGATGTGGGAGAGGAGACAGGGAGAACCGTGGATATTCTTCTGAACCTGGCCAAGTTTTACGAGAGTGAAATAAACCAGATAACAAAGAATTTTTCCTCGATAATCGAACCCGTTTTAATGGTAATCATCGGAGTGGCTGTCGGATTTTTCGCCGTTTCCATGATTCTTCCCATGTATTCGGTGATGGAAAACATGTAGTATGATGCGAATTTGCGAATAAATGCGAATCAGCTAATCGCGAATGATAAAAAAAATAGCGAGCAATATATAAATGAAAACAGCAATAAAAAGTAAAAACGGTTTTAGCATATTGGAAGTCGTCTCGGCGATTTTTATTTTTTCCATAATCACACTTGCCATATACGGTTCTTTTTCCGCCGGGCTCAAATCTTTGTCTCGTTCAAAACATCGCATATCAGCCTCGGAACTGGCCAATGAAAAAATGGAGATCATCCGGAATATGAGTTACGGCGATATCGGCACTGTCGGAGGCGTTCCGAGCGGTGTTCTGCTGCAAAATGAAACTGTCTGGAAAAGCAATCAAAAATTCAACATTCACACTTTCGTGCGCTACGCTGATGATCCTTTTGACGGCCTGGACGGCGACCCCGAAGAAACGGTGCCGACGGACTACAAGGAGGTCAAAGTGGAGGTTACATGGACGGAATTGGAAGCGGGACAAGGGGTAAAAGTTGTGTCGAAATTTGTTCCCGACGGCGCCGAAACCGACGTTGGCGGAGGAACATTTCGCCTGAACGTCATGAATGGAAGCGGACTCGGCATTTCCAATGCCGAAGTGGATATAGTGAATAATGAAGTTGATCCCCCCGTGAGCATAAACACTTTTACCGATTCATACGGATCAGTTCTTTTGACGGGCGTTCAGGCCGGTGACAGGAATTATGAAATATCTGTATCCAAAAATGACCATGAGTCAGTAACTACTCTTCCTCCCTATCCGGATACCTTCTTTGATCCCACTGATGTTCACGGTTCGGTCATTGAGGATCAGCTGAACACAAAAGCCATCATTATCGACAGATTGAGCGATCTTCACGTCTATTCAAAAAATATTTTGGACGAGGCCTTCCTTGAAGCCGATTTCAATCTGAAGGGAGGGCGCGTCATCGGAAAGACAGTACCCGATGGTGACGATGCGACCAATTATGACCAAGATCATTCAACCGGAGCCGCGGGGGACATTGATATCACTGACATTCCGCCGGGAAAATATACAATCACGCTCAATGAGCCCGGTTATACCCTTATCGGTTCCGATGTAACTTTTCCGATGGCCCTAACTCCCGATGAATCCAAGACAGTCAATCTCATCATTGCGAGTAACGGCGAAGATTCTCTGATTGTGACAGTGAAGGACTCTGAAACGGAATTGGCTGTTTCGGGAGCCGGCGTGAGGGTTTTCGACGGGGTTGATTTTGATACGACTCTGGTGACCGGTGAAATGGGTCAAGTTTATTTCCCTCCCAATACTGATCCCCCGACTGTTCTGGACCCCGGCAGCTACAATCTTGAAGTGACAGCCACAGGATATGAAAATTACTCGGATACGGTTGACGTGAATCAATTAACGCAAAAAGATATCAGTCTGGTTCCGATTCCTTAATTTATTTGCCAGGCCAATGAAAAATAATCATCCAAAAATATCACGCGAGAGCGGCCTGACTCTTATTGAAATGCTGATTGCGATTTTTATTTTCTTGATGATGATGACGAGCTCGGTATTTCTTCTCAATCAAATCTACAAGCGTTACGGGTTTGCCATGGAACAGGGTATATCCGTCAACGAAACGGAAAGAGCAATGAAAATAATGATTGAAGAAATAAGACGGACACGGCAGGCAGACAACGGAGCCTATCCCATCGAAAGCGCGGATCAGGACGATTTTGTTTTTTACTCGAATATTGACGGAGACAACGTCACCGAGAGAATCCACTATTACCTGGAAAATGAAGAGATAAAAAAAGGAGTCACAGACCCGGCTGGTACGCCGCCGGTTTATCCGGCTGAAGATCAAACGGTATCAACGATTGCCCAATATGTTCAGAATACCGGAAGTGAACCCCTATTTTCTTTTTATAATTCGGACTATCCCCAAGATGAAATAAACAATCCGCTTTCAGTTCCCGTGACTCAAGTCAGCGATATCAGACTGGTAAAGATTGATATTTTCATTAATATTGATCCTTTCCGCTCACCCGACAATATTCGATTGGAATCCTTCGTGGAAATGAGAAATTTGAAAGATAACTGGTGAAATCTCTGCGAATTACGAATTCGCTTCGCTTCTGCGAATATACGAACGACGAATAATTTGCTGATTAGCATGAAATTCCAAATTCGTACGTTCGTACCTTCGCAAGAGCTCGTAATTCGAAGAGAAAGAACTGCGCAATGAAAAACAAAAAATACAAAAATAACCGCGGTTCATCGCTCGTTTTTATCGTCGTAATCGCAACTATTGGGGCGACGATTCTGACGGGTCTTTCCATCTTCATAGCCTCCCAAAACAAGAACAGCCACCGGGTCAGCCACGAAGAACAATCTTTTCAGATAGCCGAAGCGGGCATCTACTGGTATCGATGGTATTTGGCCCACACAGTTGAAGGAAAGACAGTTCAGCAGAAAAGGGAATTCTGGGAAAGCGGAAATCCCTACGGTGTTGATGAGCCGTACGAAGCGGAAGTGAGCGATCCGGAGGGCGGAGTTCTCGGAAAGTATAAACTGGAGGTGACTGCCCCGGGGGTGGATTCAACGATCGTTATTGTGAAATCCACCGGATGGACATACGATGCTCCGAACGTCAAGCGGACGATTCAGGTGCGCTTCCGTCAGCCGGCTTGGTGCGAGTTCGCAGTCGTCGCGGACGACTTCATGCGCTTCGGCGAGGGGACAGAGGTATACGGCATGGTTCACTCAAACAAAGGGATCCGTTTTGACGGATATGCGCATAATGTAATTTCCAGCCACGTACCGGATTTTGATGACCCCGATCATGGCGGAGACCCGGAATTCGGGGTTCATACTCACGTTTCTCCGGTAGATCCTCTGCCCCCCAATCCCGTTCCGGACCGGCCGGATGTTTTCGGCGCCGGACGGGAATTTCCGGATCCGGAAAAAAATTTCAACGCCCTTATCGCTAACTTCAGTCTCATGAAAGAGCAGGCTAATACCGCTGATGGTTTGTATCTGGGCGAGACTACAACAACAGTTGAGCAGTGCCGGTGGGTCTTGAGGTTGGTAGGCTGGCGATTGCGCTGGGTTTGGGAATGCGAGGACGTTCAAGTCCCGGTTGAAGGATACCACTTGGTTCTCAAGACAAACCCGGCTCACAGCGTTGACGTGAGCATGGTCCTGGATTACAACACCAGCAGTTATGAAATTGAGGAAGAGACGGAGCCGGTCAATTATCCGCTTCCCGAAAATGACATAATATTCGTTGAAAACTTCACTTGGGTTGAGGGGAATATAGATGGAGACCATTTGACTATTGCCGCCGCCGATCTTTCTCCCGATCCGGTTTACAAGGATATTTACCTTACAAATGACATACTGTATGCTGACAAGGTTGGAGGCGACGAAGACGGGCCGGATGTCCTCGGGCTAATCGCCCAAAACAACGTATCGGTGGGCCTTTACAGCGAGGACGATTTGGAAATAGACGCCGCACTTCTCGCTCAAAAGGGAAGAGTTGGGCGCAACCACTACCTCTGGCCGACCTGGCCGGTGGATTATGTTCACAGGGATACTATAACAGTCTACGGCTCCATCGTGACGAAACTGCGCTATGGTTTCGCCTGGACGGACGGGACAGGATATAATATTCGAAACCTGCATTTCGACAACAATCTGATCTATTTTCCACCGCCATTTTTTCCCACGGGAGACAAATACCAAATCGACCTCTGGGAGGAGCTATAGAATTTTTTGCTAGTTCAATATTATGAATCTAACGATGCACAATATGTTCGGCATAAGGCCCAGTGGCTTTGGATTAGAGATAGAGGACAGTATTTTGAAATGCATAATGATCAATAGCGGCAGAAAGGGTAAAAAAGTAGTCTCATGCGGTGTTCGGAGAATCAAAAAAGGCATTATTCAGGAAGGTGAAGTCAAGGATCAAAAGGTCTTGGCAGAGGAAATAAAGGAACTGCTGAAGCACTCGGAACCAAAACCCGTAAAGTCAAATTTCGTGGTTTTTTCGATACCGGAATCAAAGTCTTTTGTTCGAACAATCCAAATTCCGAAAATGAGCCGTGATGAAGCTGAAGAGGCTATCAAGTGGGAGACTGAAGCAAATATTCCGGTTTCCATGGAGGCGGTGTATCTGGACTGGCAGGTAATAGGTTCAAAAGAAAGCAAAGACGAAATTCTCATTTGTGCGGTTCCTAAAGAGACTGTTGATAAATATTACGAATCGCTGGTATCGGCGGGGCTGTTTCCTCTGGCCGGGGAAATTGATATTGTAGCTACTATTCGGAGCCTTACTTCGGAACGAGACAAAAATCCGGTTCTTATTGCTGATATCGGAGCCGACATAACTAGTCTGACTATATGCAAAGAGCAAGTTCCTTATTTTACTTCGAGTATTCCTCTTTCCGGGAAAATATTCACGGAGGCGCTTCGCAAGGGACTTGGCGTGAGCTGGGAAAGAGCTGAAGAAATCAAGGCAAAATACGGGATCGGCAAAATGCAAAAAGATGATACACTCTATGAAATATTCAGCCCGATTGTTGAGAATTTGGCCCGCGAGATAGAAAAATCGTTGGTATTCTATTCAGAATCAATAAACCCCAAAGAAGAAGTAAGGGAAATAATCCTTTCAGGTGGAGGAGCTTTGCTGCGCCAATTGACGGGATATCTTACGCAAAGATTGGGGAGAAAAGTGAAACTGGGCAATCCCGCCATCGGATTGGGAATTCCGGAAAACCTGCCAGATGAATTGGAAAGAGATATTTGTCCATACGCCACTGCTGTTGGTTTAGCTTTAAGAGCGGCCCAATATGAAGATTAAGCTGAATATTATTCCCGAAAAACGCAAAAAAGAAAGGATTCTTCAAAAAAGAATCGGTGCTATTCTTAGGTTTGGCTATAAGACCTTTTTTGTTTTTGTTTTTTTTCTTTTAATCCTCATTTCAATGCGCACGATTCTGGAAATTGAATACAGGGCCGTTTCCCAAAAGCCGGAAGCAGCCAATGAAATTGACATGGATATCGAGGGAAGCGAAAATCTTCTTACGAGTACAAATAAAATTTCCGAAAAGGTTGAGAAGTCGGTTTCAGAAACACTCAATTGGACCGTTATTTTTGAAGAGCTTTCCAGCGCCTGTCCCGACGGGATAAAAATTACTTCCGTTCACGCGGAACTGGAGCATGTCAAGCTCTCGGGTTTTTCCAAAACGAGAGAGGCTTTTCTAACTTTCGAAGAAAGATTGAAGTCCAGCGGAATGAAAAATATCGTTTCACCGGTTTCAAACATAGTCGCTCCGGAAAATTTCGAGTTCGAAGTTGAATTTGATTTGGATAAAAAATATTTTGCAGATAAATGAAAGAACTAGGAGAAAAGAAAATTATTTTTTATTGGGCGGGCGTAATAGCAGCACTAATTTTCCTGGTTTGGTTTAGCTTTTTTTATCAAACAGAGAAGATCATGAATAGATACGAGGATATTCAGCGCGCAAAGCTGGAAACTGCTGTTCAGGAGGAAAAAAGAGATAAAATTTCACAGCTCAGGAAAGACATGGGTGAAATCGAAAATCAGAAAAAAAGGATGGAAAGCATGTATGTTTCCCAAGAAAACCAAGTTGAATTGTTCAGGATTTTGGAACAAGCGGCATCCGACACTAAAGTACGGATACAAATCGAATCTTATGATTTGAAGAGGCTGAAAATAGCAGCAGCACAAGCTACTCTGGAGGAAAGTGAGGAAATTGAGGAAGATGAATCAGAGGAAGAGGCTGAAAATCCTCCACCGGCGGGAACACTGCCGAAAAAAAAGAAAAAAAAGGACAATCTTGCCGAATACCGCAACATGCTTGGTTTGTCTGTCGAGGCCAAAGGAGATTACAGGTCAATCATTGGTTTTCTCGATAAAATGGAAGGGGCTCCTTATTTCATTCACGTACTTGTTTTGGACATAGTTCCCGTGAATAAGAGAGAAGCAGTGAATACCGAAGTGAATGCTTTGGTAGTCGGTGATAATGAACAGTCTGGCAAACAGCCGGAAGAAGGGCAGAGCGAAAATGAACTCAAAATGAATTTAACCGTTGCTGTTTCAAACGAATAATTCGAAAATTTCCGAAAATGAAAATAAAGCAAATAGAAATCAAGGAAAAACTCAAACCGCTGGAAAACTTTCTGCTTCGCTGGTCATACTTTCTTCTCCTGATTGTCGCTGGAGCATATGCTTCTTATATTTTTTACAATTACATCTTCAGTGAAGGCTGGAGTGAGGAAGAGAAGGCGGAATATGTTGAAAAGCGAGCTGTTTTTTCTTTTGATCGGGAACAATTTGAGGATACTTTAGAGCTTATGGAAAAAAAACAAAACAAGACGGAAAATTCAGAAATATATTCCGGGAAAGATATCTTCTTTCCGGAAGGATTTTGATTTTTTCGAACCGCGAATGAAAGAGCAGAAATAGAAAATATAAATTGCAAGATGGTTATGCCAATCTCCGTTTTTCCGGCTTCCATAACCGCTCGGTGATTCACTATTAACTGTTTTCGAGTTATACATTTAGCATGTTCTGCAGTTTATAAAATATTGACCGGTTGGTCGTTTTTTGATAGATTGATTGAATGCGCTTGCGGCGATTCACGTTTATACTGTTCGTTTGGCGGAGTTTATCCCGCATAGCGCGCGCCCATAGCTCAATTGGATAGAGCGTATGGCTTCGGACCATAAGGTTCTGGGTTCGAGTCCTAGTGGGCGCGCCTTGTGCGGGAGATTGAAGATTGTTGCCCGCCCCGTCATTCGAAGGGATGTCCAGTCAGATGGCCAGGCGAATCCAGGCGGGAGAGCGGGCGGAAATAGAAAAAACTGAAAAAACCGGCGTGGGCCGGTTTTTTTGCCGCTCGATCCAAGGAGTTATTTCAGGGGCAGTGAAAAGATGACCGAAGTTCCCCCTTTTTCAATGCTTTCCAGTTCGATTTTTCCGCCGTGTTTTTCGATGATGCTTTTTGCCACGTATAGGCCCAGGCCCGACCCCGAGGTCTGAAAACTGACGGCGTTCTTCGATCGGAAAAATTTGGTAAACACTTTTGGCAAATCCTTTTCAGGGATTCCAATTCCGGTGTCACTTATTTTGAACTGGATTTTATTTCCTTTTCTGATGTGACGAAGCGTAATTTTCCCCTTCGGGGGAGTGTATTTAACTGCGTTTGCCAGAATATTATCAAACACAATAGAAATTTTTTCTTTGTCGATATCAAAAAGCGGTGTTGAATCAGGAGGATAATCGATATCAAAGGCAATATTTTTTTCCTTTATGACCGGTTCGTGCTGGGAAACAACCTCTTTGATAATTGGCGCAATCGATTCTTTGGTAATATTGAGCTCCACTTTTCCTTCATCAAGGCGAGCCGTATTGAGAAGGTCGTTTATGAGATCGATGGAATAGTTGATATTTTCCAGCCCTTGCTCGGCAATCGCCCTTTGCTCCTTGTTGAGAGTGCCGTTCTCTTCGTCAAGCAGCGCCATATAGGACCACTTTATTCCGGTAAGGGGAGTCCGAAGCTGGTGGGCGGCTACCGAGACAAATTCCGACTTGATTTGGTCCAGTTCCTGGAGTCTCTTGTTGGCTTTGGTCAATTCCATTTCCCTGTCAAAAAGTTTTTTTGTCGTTTCCTGATATTCCTGGTTGATTCTCTTTAGTTCCTCGTTGGATTTTCGCAGTCCATCTTCGTGAACGCAGGCTTGCTGTTGGGCCAAGCATTGCTTTTCGTAATTTTTTTTGAGGTTCTCCTGATATTCAGCCACGTTCTTTTTGAATGTGATTCTTTTGAGAATTGCCAAAATTATGATTCCAATGGTAATCAGCCAGATGGCCAGGAAAAAAAGCGGGAAGTAGCTCTCGCTTTCCAAGAGGCGGTAAACAAGAAAAAGGAAATTAACAGTAAAGATTCCCAAGATAAAGAAAAACAGCCAAGACCCAATTCCGGGAATGGTCTTTTCATCGAATTTACCGTTATTTTTTTCTTCCATTTTTTATTTTTTCCCCAGCAATTCTTTTACTTTGCCGGTTATTTCACCGGGGGTAGTATTTGCCTTTACAAAATAATCAGCTGCTCCCTCTTTCAAACCTTTTTCGATTTCCTCTTCCTGTCCCAGATTGGACGTTATGATAACCGGAATAGCTCTGTATTGCGGACTTTTCTTGAGTTCATTCAGATAAGTCAATCCATCCGTTCCGGGCAGAACTATGTCAAGAAGAATAAGGCTAATCGATTCTTTTTCCAGGATGTTTCGGGCTTCGTCGACGCTGGTAGCGGAGCTGATCTCGAAACCTTCCTGGGTTAGTTTTCTGGTCACAAGGCCGGACATAAAAGCGTCGTCCTCGACAACGAGAATGTGCGGCTGGGATTCCTGGGAGCTGGCTTCGTTTTCGTTTGGCATAATTTTTTGAATAAGATTTATGGTGTGTTTATTATAAATTTTAGTAAATTTGGCTTCCGGGGTCAAATAAAAAAGAAAAAGCCGCCTTCCGCGCTTCGGCGCAGGGGCGGCTTTGGTTAATCTCGGAATTTGTCCGCGAGGAACATTAGATGTTCCCCGAAAACGAGATGTTTTCCAAGAACAGGGAAGTTTTTTGGATAAAAAAGGAGCGTTTTTGCGATCAGCTTCCAAAAAAGAAGCCTTCGGTCTTTTGCTAAAACGCCAATCTTCCAGAAGCTTTTTAGCAAAGTTTTTAGGCCACTTTTGGTTAAAGCATTGCCTTTGGTGTTGGGCGGGAGATTTTTGACCAGTCTCCAGATTCGGTCATAGAGCTCGGGAGGAGAATAGATCGTCGTGATGACTGTACAAAAGTCTTTGCTTAACTTTTCCTCAACTTCATCCGAATACTGGATATTGGTACTTCCGTCCGTGTTTTCCCCTGTTCCGCTGCCCTTAATCCGGTTTTTTTCAAGCAAATTATTGTAGAGTGGTGTGTCGGGAAGAGCACAAAGTCTTGAAACCTGAACAATTGGCGTATGTACCTTACGAACGAAATTAATTTGGCGCTTAGCGTTATCCGGCGGATCGTTCTCGAAGCCGATGATAAGCGAACCCATAACCTGAATTCCATATTGATCCTGAATTTTATTTACGGAATCAATCAGAGACCGATTCAAGTTCTGGGATTTTCCGCACTCCTCAAGACATGCTTCACTTACGGATTCGATGCCGATAAAAACCTCGCGGAAATTAGCAGCCCTCATAAGCGATAAGAGCTCGTCGTCATCCGCAAGGTTGATACTGGCTTGGGTGATCAAATGGAATGGATAATCGTAATAATTTTGCCAGTGGATAAGCCGATGAAGCATGCGCTTCACTTGCCTCTTGTTCCCCACGAAGTTATCGTCGCTGAAAAAAAGAGGACCTTTCCACCCAGCATTGTAAAGTGCATGGACTTCGGAGATGATTTGTTCGGGATGTTTTACCCTTTGAATTCTTCCATACATAACGATGATGTCGCAAAAGTCGCATTTAAAAGGACAACCTCTCGAGTGCTGGACGGATGGTGTAACATAATCTTTGGGATTGATCAATCCCCACATCGGGATTGGTGTTTTCGATAAATCTGGCTTTTTTTCGGGAATAGGGTAGATATGTTTTGCAACGCCCCTTTGAAAATCCTCAAGAAATGGATCGATAGTATCTTCGATTTCGCCCCGCAAAACATGATTTATCCTAGTTAGCTCTTCCTTGTGACAGGTGGTAAAGAACGGGCCTCCGGCAATGATTGTTTTGCCGTAATCGTAGCATTGATTAATTATTCTTCGGGCGCTGTCTTTTTGAACCAACATAGCACTCGAGAGAACCAGATCGGCTGAACGGATGTCTTTATCAGCAAGCTGCCTGACATTTTCATCCACCAACTCCAGATTCCAATCCACTGGAAGCATGGAAGCCACCGTCAGCAATCCAAGCGGCACATGAGCAGTTTTCTTATCCGTAAATTTCTGAATCGAAGTGTCGAAGCTCCAGAAAGTCATTTCCGGGCATTTTGGATATACGAGTAGCACCCTCATGGCGTTTTAACCT
>CAZFIH010000007.1:0-29215 GCA_964519445.1 uncultured Bdellovibrionales bacterium
CCATAACAGCCCCCGCTCCGATAGCCGAAATAATCGCCACTGCCGGCTGGTTGACGTGCGGCAGGAGGCTCAATATGAATATCGTTCCTAAAGCCACCAGCGTCACGCTGCCCGCGAGCCCGTCAACGCCGTCGAGCCAATTGAGCGAGTTTATGAAGAGCAAGAAAAATAAAGCAAAAAGCATGGAATAAATGATCGGACTTGTCAGGAAAATTACCCCGCCGAGCGGATTGCCGATAAATTCGCTTCGGACGCCGAAAGAAATGGCGACCAGCGCGATGACAACTTGAAACAAGAGCTGCCATTTCCAATTTAGATTTTTAAGGTCGTCCCAAAGTCCGAAAAAAAGAACGAGAAGGCTCCCGATGATTATTCCGGCAATTGGTTTTGTTATTACCAAATCAGGATTGAGAGCAAGGAGAGTAGTGAACACCAAGACCATGACTCCCCCGCCGAGCCGCTTCCATTTCCCACCGAGCGCTGAAATCAGCACAAAAAAAACAAAAACCGAGATTGAAAAAGATAGAAAAAATGGAAGAAGAAATTTCATTTAGGATTGACAAAATAAAGTTCTTCACACCAGTATACCAGTTTACTGGTGTGAAGAGATTCTTACTATAATTCTCATTATCAGTGATGCATCACTGCCTCCGCACTTTCTCCGTCACCCAGAACTCGCCGAAGTATTTTCCGAGCATTATGCGCGTTTGGGATTCGATGGCCGGCGCGGCGCCCAGAAAGGGAGCGATGAGAGGCGCCATCACCCACTGGAGAACCATCGAGATATAGCGGCGCCGGCGGTGATGCTTTGGCCGGGGCGGAAGAAGCAAAAGACTCAAGAACATCGAGATAAGCAACCCTATTAGAGCGACATTCATCAAGGTTCTGGTTATAAAAGGCAGATTGTGGGCCAAAACGCTCTGATTGAATTCGCTGCCACCGATGATTACCGGCAGCCATCCGAGAAGCGCCAGAATGAAGGCGTTGGTCGCCCAGGACCAATGCCCTTCAAGCATCGTGAAAAGATAGCGAAACTTTTTCCCAAGGGGTATTTTTTTGTTTTTGAGAAACGCCCGCGCCAGCAGCGGAAAATTTTCGATCCCGTAGGCCCAGCGCCGTTTTTGCTTGTACTGATTGACAATCGTCTTCCAATAGGTCCGGGCCAAAACAGCGTCCAGAGAAACCGGGAGATAAATCGGCTTTACCATATAATCCCCGTTGAAATAGTTGTAGCATTTCCAGTAGATGAGGCTGTCCTCGGAAATCACGTTCACCGGCCAGTAACCGACGTCGACTATGGTTTTGAAGGCTTCCGAATGGGAGGAAAAAGTCACCATATGCTCCGGCCGCATCGACTCGACCATATGCCAGAAGCTCGAACCGGTGACAATGATCCGAACAAAAGCGTTGGTGTCCCAGATGTTGTTGTGGTACATCGGAAGGGGCTGGTAGGCGTGCTGAAGGCGCTTCGGCTCCGTGACGTATTTGAAGGAAAGAGCGGCGAAATACTGCGGATGGGCGCAAGTGTCGCAGTCGAAATTGGAAAGAATGACATTCTCGAGCGGTATCCGCTTCTCTTCCAGATACTTTTTGAGATGCTTGGCGGCATAGGTTGCGTTGGCTGATTTCATTTTCATTTCACCGGGCGCGACCTGATGAACCGTCACCAGAAAATCAAAAAACTTCCCGTCGAACCTTTCTTTGAGATACTTTATCTTTTTGTTCCTTTTTTCCGGTTCTTCCCTTTCTTCGGTCGCGAGAACGATGATGAACTTATCGTTCGGATATTTGGAATCATAGACTGCCTGAATAGCCGGCTCAATCACCTCCGGGTCTTCATTGGCCGTCGGAAGAAGAATCGCGTGATAAACGTCTTTCCAGCTCATGAATTTTTTCTCGTTCGACTGGACGAATTTGACTTCCCTCACCAGTTCCTTCTTGACCGCCCAGTTCATTTTTCGCGCTTTTCGCCTTCTCGATAAAAACCGCAAGCGGAAACGGTTGAATTCCTTTTTGGCTGATTCGGCTTCATTTTGTATCCGTTCCAGAAAGCCGCCTATATCTTCCGTGGAACGGCAAACTTCAAACCAGTCGATTTTTTTGTACCTTTGCATTTTCCGGTAGGCTGAAATTGAATAAGCGGCGATATAGATTGTCCGCAGTATCCAATAGATATCGAAGGCAATTATAAAAATCGCCACCCATATAGGAAGGAAAAAGGAAAACAAAAAAATTCCGATCAGGGTGAACCAGCACAGTGTGCCGGGTATCAATTCGAAAAATCTCTGAATTCGGTGCGCCCGCTCGTCGGTTGTTCGCGGATCTGGATATGAAAACATGGAATTCGTAAAAATTTTCAGAAATTAATTATTATCACGCTGATCACACCAACCGCCATCAAAAGCTGGATGGCAAGAGCCGTTCCCGCGAAAAGATAAGAAATGAGTTTTTCTTTGTAATAGAAAAATCTTGAGAGTATGAGGTTGGCCGCCAGGAGCGCGAGAGCCAAAGTCGGCATGAAATATACTTGTTTCCAATTCCCGATAGCATCGATTCCGAAATAAATATTGTAGTGGAGAATAATGGGATGGTCAGTGGGAATCACCGTGAAGTAAAGCGCCAGCCAAATACCTCCGTTGGCCAGAACCGACAAAACCAGAGAGAAAAAAATGACCGGATCAGTCCAGTAGCCGTGCCAAAAAAATCTCCGAAATTTGTCCTTGAGATTTTGATTCCAGCTGAACATTATGTTTTTCACTCGATTAATTCATTGTTTTTGGATTCCAGCAGAATATCCTCGTTTCTAATCTTTTCGACAACACCGGTCAGTTTTTTCGTTCGGGTCACGGATACCTTGTTATATTGAGAACCGACAGCTTCAATTCTGGTTCCCAGTTTATCCAGTTCGGCATTGAAACTCTCGTACTCCTTCGCGAACGTATTTATCAGTTTTATGATGGAATGCAGATTTTCCTGGTAAGAAAAGTTCTTATAGGACTGATAAATCATTCTCAAAATCGCGGTGAAGCTGAATGGGCCGGCCAAAATTACCTTTTTTTTCATGGCATCGTTCCAGACTTCGTTTAATCGATCGTAGATGAAACTGAATATCATTTCGTTCGGAACAAAAAGTATAACGAAGTCAACCGTGTTCTCTTCCGGGTTTATATAGTCCCGCGTGGCGACCTGCTTTATTTTCCGCTTCACGTCCGAAGTAAATTCCCTCAAGTGCCGCTCTTTTTCCTGCTTCACCTCGGTTTCCTGATAACGAATGAGAGCCTGCAGGGGAAATTTCGCGTCTATGTTTATTTTCGTCTTGTCCGGCAGGTATATCGTGAAATCCGGCCTCGTGGAAGCGGTATCCTGCTCAAGATTCACCGAGTAGTGCTGGCCCTTCACGAAACCAACGGACCGCAGGAGGTTTTCCGCCACTTCCTCGCCGTATTTTCCCCGGAGCTGGTTGTTCGAAAGAATATTCTTCAGATTATCGGCCGATTCTTTCAATCCTCCAGTGATATTTTTGTGCTCTTCTATGACCGTCCGGAGAGTGTTGAATTCGCGAAGCCTGTCCTTCTCCGTTTGGTCCATTCTTTTCTGGCTTTTTTGAAGATCGTCGCTTATTTTGTCGATCAGCTCCTTGATGGCATCTTTTTTGCCGTCCAGGAACTGCTGTCCGGCTTTCATTTTTTCCGAGACGATCTCCCGTTCCGATTTGTAGAGTTCCGATATCCTTTTCCTTTCTTCTTCCAGAACTTCTTTTGTTTTGAAATCCGTGTCATCAATCACTTTCTTTGTCAGACTGTCGAACAAATTCGAAACATACTTCCTCAAAAAAAAGAGTAGGACGGAAACGGTGACTATGGTTATCAGAATTGTGATTATCGTCTGATTGAGCATAATTCGACAGCTAATCTAAATAAAACCCCGAGTCGTCCGGGATTTTCAAAACCGGTTCGGCGAAAGCCGGCCGAGTGCGGCAGAGAATCTGACCGACTGCTATTTCCTCCGGTTGGCAATTTCTTTTAGGTTTTTTATTTTGCACACTATCTCTTCGTACGGCCCCTCCAGAAATTCCATGATGAATTTGTCGAGCATATCGGTGCGGTACTTGAATTCCTCGGAACTCAATATTGAGTAGTTTATTTCTTTCCCTACTTCCGCCTCGAGGTTTTCCAGGAGATGTTTGATTTTGGCCTGGGAAAGCTCGTCGCCCACAATGAGCAGATCAGCCCGGCTTTTCGGAAAATTGAGAAATACCCCTGACATGAGAGCCAACTTCACCCGTCCAATATTTTTCACTCTTCCGAGACTGCGGCATTCGGGAAGAGTGTTTGATTTCACAACCAGGCTTTTTAGTTCAGGAAAAAAAATGAAGTCCTGGTTGGTTTTGAAATACCTTCGGCCTTTTCGAGTCCGGCTCACGATCATTTTGATTTTTTCGAGCCTCGCGAGCTCGCGATTCACCTGAACCGCGTTTGTCTTGTTCTTTTGGACAATCTCCGAAAAATGATACTCATCTTTGTTGTTCAGCATGAAAAACTTGATGAGTCTTGCCCTCACCCGGGAATCGAAAAGTTGTGAAAATATCTCCGACATCTTTTTCAAAAATTAACACTCTTAATCGAAAAAAACTGGTAGTAGTATAATATTTATCCCGGAAAATGTCTAGTTATTCCTATCCGGAAACTCTTTGCTTGTTTCCCGCTATTTCCGATTGCGCTTTTCTTTTTTTGCCCGCTGGGACAGTTTCTTTGAAAAAAATTGATATTTTTCCTTCTTTTCTCTATAATATTCCAAAAGCCGAAAAAAAAGCTATGCCTTTGAAAAAAGCTAAAACCGGGTGGCCGAAGGGCAGATTGCGCGAAATTATCGTCTGCGCGAAGAATGAATTGTCGCCCTTTGGGAATGTCTTCGTTTTCCGACCGGAGAATTTTGACGAGCAAAAACTTGGCACAATTTTCGGAGCGATAAAACTCGACGACACTTCTCGCGAATCATCATATGTCGTCAATCTCCTGACATCCGTAATAAAAAAAGAATTTTTTTCCAAGTCAAGCCGTTTTTCCGAAGAAAGTTTCGAGGTGGCAATGAGGAAAGCCAATCTGGCTTTGGCCGAACTGGCCCGTCACGGATCGCTTGCCTGGTCAGGCAATTTGAACTTCGTCTGCGGCGCTCTGGAAAGGAACAATCTTCATTTTGCTTCTCTTGGAAATGTTTCCGTATATCTATTGAGAAGCAATCAAATTGCCGAAATTAGCCGGGATTTGGAAGAAAAAAAAGACGAAGAAACGCATCCGCTCAAAACATTCTCCAATATTTCAAGCGGAAAACTGGAAAAAGGCGACAAAGTTATTTTTACAACCGGGGATTTGAACGAAATTTTCTCTCCTGACGAGCTTCGCCAGAACGCCAAACACTTCTCCCGGGAAGAATTTCCGGAATTCATTAAAATGTCGCTCCATGCAAACAGCGACTTGGCGGCATCCGTCATTCTGGATTTCGTCGAAGAAGGGAAGCCAAAAAGGACTTTGATTGAAGCTCCTCTCGCGAGAGAGGAAAAAATAAAAAAAATTGATTCCTTTGTCAGCGACATCCGAGAGGAAATCTCATCCGCCACCAAAGCCGAAAAAACAAAAGAAGCCGGCAAAAACGCGCTCCTTTTGGGAAAGCTCAAGCGGATTTTCCAAAAAATTATCGTGATGACAAGAGATGGAGCAATCCTGTTTCGGGAAAAAGGCGCTGCTTTTTCCCGGCGCCTGACCGTGAGAAGAAAAAACGCGAGCGCCAGTCTCGGCATACCAACCAAAAAATCGTTCAATGTTCGGTCGAAAGTATTGAATTTTTCGAAAATAATATCCGGCCTTTTCCAAAAAACCACCGAAAATCAAAGGTATTATTTCAAATTGATTGGAGTCTCTCTGGTTTTTATCACAATAACCGTTGCTATTTCGATAAGAAGCCGAGATGCTTCAGAATCACTTACGGCGGAAGAGGGAATCTCATCCGAAGCGACTCCGGTTTTGATGCTTTCTGACAAAGAGGCCCGACGAATTGAAAACCTTGAAACACTGACTGATATTTCTCAATCGGGATTCGACATGGTTTTTTATGACAACAAGATATACGTCGTATCCCAGAAAAGCAATTCCCTTTTCGAATTGAAAGTTGAATCGAGAGAGGTGAAAGAAATACAAGGCGCTTCAAGCTTCGGCCAATTCGGCCTCCTGACGGCGATGCCTGATCTGGGAGCCTTGTTTATCCTCACAAACAATGGAGAGGTTGTCACCTTCATGCCTCTTGATGAGAGGTTTCATGAAAACAGCATTTCCTTTCCCCCCGACATACGAATCCGGAGCATTAAGGCTTTCTTGACGTATTTTTATGTTCTCGACACGGCGAATAATCAAATCTACCGCTACCCACGCGCTGAAGGCGGGTTCGGCGAAGGAATTCCCTGGTTCCGAATTGCGGTTGATCTGGAAGGCGCGAAAGGCTTTGCCGTGAACGAGGACTTGTACCTGGCAAACGCGGATAATGTTCTTGTTTTTTCTCAAGGAAGAGAAAAAAGGGATACAGCCTTCGAACTTCCGCGAACCGCCCTTGCGGTCGATAAGATCATATCAGATCCGGGAATGGAATTTGTGTGGGTTCTCGACAGCAGTCATCACCGCGTCGTCCAATTCACGAGAGATGGAAAAATCACTGCTCAATATATGCACGAATCTATCTCCGGAATACAGGACTTTGCAGTTGATGAAAACAATCAGGCAATTTATCTTCTTAAGGGGAACGAAATCCTAAAATTTACCAGCGAATAGAAAAATAAGTCACGCCAGTAAACTGGTATACTGGCGTGCAATATCAAATCAATAAAAAAGAAAAAAGAGCTGGTCGCCCCTCTTTCTTTTTTTATATTTTCAGAATTATTTCAAATTCACGGTTGCACCGGCGTCTTCAAGTTTCTTCTTCATCTCATCTGCTTCGGCTTTGGCAATTTTTTCCTTGATCACTTTGGGAGCCGCGTCAACAAGATCCTTGGCTTCCTTGAGACCCTTTCCGGTAATCTCGCGAACCGCCTTGATGACGTTTATTTTCGAATCCCCCGCCGCGGCCAGTTCAACGTCAAATTCGGACTTCTCTTCAACTGCTTCTCCTCCGCCTTCCCCGCCTGCCGCCGGAGCAGCCCCAACTGCCATAACCGGAGCAGCCGCGCTCACTCCGAATTTTTCTTCGAGAACTTTCACGAGCTCCGACAGCTCGAGCACGGACAATTTTTCAATCTGCTCCACGAGCGGCTTGAATTTTTCGGGCACTTCGACTTCCTTCTTTTCTTCAGCTGAAGGAGTCTCTGATTTTTTTTCTTCTGTCATAGATTTAAATTTAGGTTAATGGATTAAATAAATATTTACGAGGTGAAAATATAATATTTAGAGAATATCGCCTTCTGGACTGCTTCGCAGTACAGGTTAGCCTGCTCGAAAAATATTATATCTTCACCGGCAAAACTACTTTGCTTCTCCAATTGCCTTCAAAACCCCGACGAGATTTCTCAAGTTCCCGGCCAGAACATTCACGAATCCGGAAATCGGCGCGTTCACGGTACCGACCAGCTGTCCGAGCAATTCCTCTCTTCCGGGAATATCGGCCAGGTTTGACACCTTTTCAGCGGGAATAACTTCATTTTCCAAAACGCCTTGAAGCACCTGAAAATTTTTATTTTCCCTGGAAAACTTTTTGAGGATTTTCGGCGCCGTCACTTCGTCAGCGCCCCCAATAGCCACTCCTACCTGGCCCTCCAGATTCTTGACGTCGATGGCAATTCCGGCTTCCTTGAAAGCCAGTTCGATAATCTTTTTTTTGGCTACTTTGTAGCTCGCTCCGCTTTCACGCAGTTTGCGGCGCAATTTTTGCATATCCGTCACGGAAGTGCCGGAAAAATCGGAAAAAACGGCCACTTTGGCGTCTTTTATTTTCTCCGTCAAGTCTTTTACTAATTTTTCCTTTTGCGCTCGGGTCAGCATATAAAACAAATTACCTGCGTCTCCGCAGGCAAAAGAAGTGCTTTTCGCACCGATTTCCTCATTGGGACTTCTGCCGCAATGACTGCCCAATTTCTGCGGAAAATATATTTAATTTCAGCTTATTCATTCTATTAAACGAGTAAATATATGTCAAGTGCCCCAAATTAAAAGCATCCAGTCCAAATAGGATATACCCCCAATCGGAGACTGGATGCCTTGGGTGAAGAATGGCTTTCTTAGCCATTGTTGAATTCCTGAAGGATCTTTATGGCTTCTCTAGGCTGCCGGATCGCTAGAGAGCATATGCTGACGGAATCGGCACCGACCTCCATATATCGGTGAACATCATCGGCATTTTCAGCCCCGCAGCCGAAAATCAAGGGCACGGACACCATGCTCCGCAATCCCTTGTTGTATTCATAGGCCCTGAACTTGGCAGGTCCGCCGGAAACACCGCCTCCTCCAACATTTGCCAAGGGTGATACAGCTTTCGGGCCGAAAACTTCGGCATATGGAATAGTATTTATGGCATGAATGGCATCCACGCCCGCACGTTCCTGTTCCTGGGCGAATTTGTATTCATGCATATAGCTTATCTTGGCGATCAGAAAGAGGTTTGGATATTGCGATTTTATCGCCCTGGTGCACCTTCGGAATTGGGACAGGAATAATTTATCTCCATAATCCAGAACCAGTAACCCAGGATTCGGCGATATATTTCGATAGCCTCCAATGTTTCCCGTATTGCAGCATCTTCTCCCTTGGCAAATTCGGGAAAGAAGTTCGGAATGACAAAGAGGCCTTTCTTCCATGCTTTCAAAATTCGAGAGGCTTCAATTTCTACCCCGTCGTTAGTGAGGCCGTAGGCATTCAGCATGCCGGTTTGAGTTCCGGAGATGCGCTGGACATATTTCCAGGTTCTCCAGTCGTAGAGATTGAAATTTCCCTGTCTGCTAAATCTTGTGGCTGATTTGGCAATTATGGATGTTTTGGTTTTTCGCGCAATATGCATCAGCATGCGATAAGCGGGCCGAAGAGTATAGGGAAACATTCCTCCGCCAGAATGACCAAAGGCTGTGGAAATTCCAACATTGGAAATAGTAAAACCAAATCCGCAATCAATCATGTCTCGTCCTCCTTATTTTTCCGTCGGCACGGGAAAGAGAAGTTTCGATCCTCGAAAAGGATTCTCCACTATCCCGTTGTTGTATTCCAGATCATCAATCCACTCTTCAAGAAGATATTTTCTGTAGCGGAACTTTTTCGGAAGTGGAATTCTAAGAACCCGGCTGGCGTTGAGACATAGAAGGTCCGTCACCCGCGACTCCGATAACCCTAGTCGCTTTGCCAGCGTAAGAATCACCGGCACCATTTCCTGATTGGACGGAATCCCCCCGTATCCTTTCTCAAGTTTCTCTTTCCGGGTATGGGGAGCATTATCCGATCCGATAATGACGAGTTTATTATCAGAAGCTAGAATCCTTTCTCCAAGCCAAACCGGATGGATGCGTGGACGAAGTTGGTTGTAACAATGGTAGAAAACAGGGTCCAGATCTGGATTCCAATTCATTCCATCAGAACTGAACCAGAGATGGTGGGGAGTAAGTTCGATTACCACGCGTCTGCCTCTCCATTGCGCCTCCAGGATGAGCTTGGCGCTTTCAATGCAGGACACGTGGCAAATGATGATTGTCAGTCTCGGAAACTGCTCGGCCAGTTTCAATATTTTCCGCACATAAGAAACTTCTGCCGCAATGGTATGCCCTTCCCGATCAATGATTTCCGGATCATCGCAGTGAAAAGCCGCGACCTTGTTCGCCAAATACGCGATTCCCATATGCTTGATGAGAGACTCATCATGCGCCACTCCGATGGTTCCAGTGGTTACAACAAATCCATCTTTGCTCTTGGGATAGACTTTTATTCCTAGAACAGATTTCGATCTAAGCGCTTTTTCGCACTGGAAGAAATTGTCATCAGTGGCGCCAAAATAGACATATTGCCGAAAGAAGCTGTCAGTCTCCTTTTTAGCACTTGATATCTTTAAGAGACATAATCTCAAGGTTTCAATGTCTATTATGGGCGGATTAGTATTCGGTTGAAAAACGGAGGTTGAAATCAGCCCCTGTGCGCCTTCTTTTATGACTTGAACAATAGTGGTCTTGTATTCCTGATCCAAGTCCCGTCCGTGGCAGTGGGAATCGATGATGACTTTTGGGAGCCAGATTGTATCTCTTAGCATGATAACTCTCCTTTCAGATGAGAATATGATTATATCTTCAATTGTTCAAGAACAATTTTTCGTTTGACCTATAATATCTCGAATTTTCCAAAGATGTCAAAAAAATCCCGCTTCCGGGATCCAAGAAAAAAAGAGTCTCACGAAATTCGCGTCCCCGACAATGGACTTGAACAATGCCTACAGCCCGTACTTCGCCTTGTTTTCCTCATGCTCTTCGCTGGTTCGGGAATAGATTGTCTTTCCCGTTTCCGGATCAGTCAGGAAATAGTTGTATTTAGTTTCGGTGGGAAAAATTGCCGCTTTGATGGCTTTCATTCCCGGATTGTTGATCGGTCCCGGTGGAAGACCAGTGTTGATGTAGGTGTTGTAGGGAGACGGCGTCCGAGTGTCCTCATAGGAATATTGCGCCTTCTCTTTTCCGAGAACGTAGGCAATTGTGGCACAGCTCTGAAGCGGCTGGCCGTAGGAAATTCGGTCCCAGAAAATTCCGCTCGCTATTTTCATATCTTCTTCGGATTTCACTTCCTTTTCCAAAATACTCGCCATCGTGACAACGTCGTATATCGTTTTTCCCTGCCTCTTTATTTCCGCTCGCAATTCCGGAGTGAGTTTTTCGTCGAAATTGAAGAGCATCCGGCTGATGATTTGTTCGGCGCCGGCCTCTCTGAAGAAAATGTACGTATCCGGAAAAAGATAGCCTTCGAGACCCGCCTTGGCCGGCCTGTCGGAAAAAAATTGGTAGTCGGTCTTTGCTCCCGCCCCGGTTTTCACCTTTTCCAAGAATCCGTCTTTCGTGAATCCTTTTTCGGAAAGAATCTTTTCCATCTGTTTTGAGCTCATTCCTTCCGGAAAAGTGACTTTGATTTCATTGGGAACGATTTCCCCGATGGAAATGACTTGAACGATTTCCGGAATGGTCATTGAACCGCGAAGTTCGTATTCGCCCGCCTGCAGTTTCTCACGGCTGTTTGTTCTCCAAATATAGTAGTTGAAATAAAGATCGTTTTTTATGAGCTTGGCGTCCTCAAGTTTTCTGGCGATTTCTTTCACTCCCTCGCCGGACCTTATTTCGAATGTCTGCTCGATATCGCCAACGCCGCGGGAAAAATAAGCTTGGCGGTAAAACCAGATGCCCGAGAGAGCAAGCACGACTACAATTATGATGGCTATAATAAAAAAAATCTTTTTGACTGGTTTTCTTTTCGGCTCATGATGGCGATCTGGCAGCTCTTGTCGATGAGAAAATTGGTAATTGTTTCTATTGTATTTGATGTCCATATATGAGAAAAAATATTGCCCTTTTCTAATACGATATTTTCCTTGAAATTCTTCTGGGAGCTTTGAAATAATACCAAAATTTCCGCCTCCGGACAAATTTTTTAAGTGAAAAACGCGACGGTCCTCCCTGGCGTCGCGCTTATGCCTAAAGTTCAATACTTCAGGTTCTTTATTTCATAAATTGCTTTGCAATTGTGGCATATGTTTTAAACCATTCTTTAACTTCATTAGGAGATGTTACTCCTTTTGAAGCAAGAATTTTAAGAACTCTTAGGGGTGGAGAGACTTCCCCTCTCTTTGGCCTTTCATTCATAACCTCCTCCCTAAGGTCATGGTTTGGTACCGTTAAAGAACTTGCGTCCGTTGCGTTTCCCCGGCCCGTTTTGGTCGGTTCTATTGCGATAAGAATCGATTTTGTGCGGACCTACTCCTCCGATACCTCCCCTATCGGGAGAAAAATCTTCAACAGCTACACTGCCGAGAGGTTCGCGTCTCATCATCAACCGCATCCGCTTTGGACGCCCATTGCTATTACCCTGCATAGATTCCTCCTTAATATTAAACTAAAAAAGAGCTTTGCCCTCTTTTTACTTCATGCAAAAGTAAAAGACTTTGAAAAGGTTGTCAACTCCGCGTATTACTATTTATATCTACTATTTTATTTGAATTCTACTCCCCCATTATCTGCAGAGCGATTTGGCGCGGGCGGGAGCGGTCGAGTTCAATGGCAAAAATCCTCTGCCACGTCCCGAGCTGGATGTCGCCGTCCACGATATTGAGATAACAGCTGGTAGGAAGGAAAGTCGCCTTGCAGTGAGAGTGGCCATTGGCACATTCCCCGTCACACATATTGACGGTGCGGATGTCGAAGTTGTCGTGCATATACTTGGTCGTCCGGGGAGCGACCTTGTCGAGCACTTTCTTGATGTCGGTGATGAGCAAAGGCTCCGCTTCCTGGACAAGAACGGCCATCGTCGTGTGAAGGCTCTGTATGTTTATTACGCCTCTCTTCACTCCGGCTTTCTTGAGCTTGGCTTTCACTTTGTCGGTGATGTCGATAAAATCCAAAGTCGTCGCGGTTTTGAGCTTGATTAAATGGCTAACGATACGCATACAAAAATATTAATTATTATTCCTCATAAAATGGCCAAATCCCAAATAACAAATAAATATCAATAATCAATTTTCAAATCACGAAAAAAACTCGTTTGGGTAATTTGAATTTGAGGATTGGAGCTTATTTGAAATTTGGATTTTGGTATTTGGAATTTTACCAGCTTCCTCCTCCCCCTCCGCCGAAACCGCCACCCGATCCGCCGCCGGAAAATCCGGATCCGCCGCCGGAGGCGCTCGACGGAGAACTGGCAAGCGCGGTATTTGCCAAATCCGAGAAACCGGAAACGGCGCCCGCGAGAATTATAGCATTGAACGGCCGCCCTGACGAGTCCTCGTACCAGCCGGGCTGCTGATTGTATATTCCCTCGAATTGCTTGGCCCATTCTTTCTCGACGCCCAACACCATTGCGAAAGGCAAAAACCGCTCGAACATTTCAGGATTTTTCTCGGGTGCGTTGTGGAATTTGAGCCGGTCCTTTTCGGTGACGGACAGGAAATCTTTGAACCCGAGAATATTTTCTTTGAGCTCGGCTCCTTTTCTGGTGACGGAGGGCATTAGCCAGCCAAAGACAACCAGAATAATCCCCGAAATAATCCCGCCGAATACGCCCCATCCCCCCTGAAGAATCCCGAAAAGCACTGCGAGAAATATTCCGCCAAATACTCCGCCAAGAATCCAGGCTATTCGGGTGCGGTTCGGATTGGAGGTATAATAGCCTTTTTCGGTGACATTTTTATATAATTGGCTTTTCACCTCCGCGAGTGTTTTGTAGAACTTGTTCTTGAGGTCAGTTAGTTTTTTTTCTCCGGCATTTCCAAAAATTCCTTGCATAATCTTCTTTTCGAATTCTTCGGCCGGTTCTTCGTCTTTTAGTTTCGAAAAAGTGTATTCAGCGCTTGATTTGAAAAAACCTTTCTTTTCCGTCCTTTTTATTTTCAAGAAACCGCGGACCGCCAGATCAATCATCGTCGCCGATACATCTTGGCTGTCAGCTGATCCGTCAAGCATTGTTCCGATTTCGGCGGGAGTGAGTTTGTCAGGCGGCTCATATTGCGCGATGACCGTCCCCCGCCCCTTGGGATCGCGCCCCTTTTTCCACCAGAGCCGAAACATCAACACAAAAACAAAAACGGGGACGATAAGCGTCCAATTGTCCCGGGCAATATCCAATATTTTTTGCGCGAGCGTCGGCTCCGGCGTGATTCCCTTCGGCCAGCCGGCGACAATCGTCATGCCTTCTCCGGGAGCTAGCTCTCCGTTGGAGGTGTAAGTTATTGAATTGCCTTCTGATTCAGCCGAGCATTTAATGTTGCTGCCGAAACGGCCTTCAAAGCATTCGTGTCGCAAATTCCCGCTGGCTTCTTCGGGCAATATCACCCGCATCGAAGCGTTTTCGATCGATACTTCCCACTCGTCACCGGTAAAATTCCAGTATAGCTCGTCGTGGTCGGGAAAATAATTCACCGCCCGGCGAATTACGTAATTAATTACGTAATTCTTCGTTCCGCTCACGTATTTGTCCGGATCGCCGATTTTGAATTGAATATTGTTTCCCTGATAGGAGGTAGTGAAATTATACGGATTGCCCGCTTCATCCGTGACACTGACATTTGATACGCGGAGATTGTAGTTTCCTCCCCGGGCCTTGTATTTCACCGGAATGAATCGGTATATTCCATGCCTTTCGTTTTCTCCGAAATCGTATTGGATATTCTCCGTGACTTCGATTGTGCTGTCGGAATTGATCTTTATTTCCCCTGTAAAACTGTCAATTTTTTCAGCGACATTGCTCTGCGCTAAAGCAGAACTAATAAAAAAGGAAAAAGAAGCAATAAAAAGTATTGAATATTTTGCTTTTTGTATTCTACGCATACGAAGCCTAGATCTCATTTTCGTATATTCGTACTTGATTCGTAGTTCGTAAAGACTTCAGAATCTCGCTTTTTCGTCAATCACCATTTTCTTTTTCACCGATCTTCCTCCCCGGCGGGAAAGAGTGATCATTTTTTCGATATCGCGGCGGATTTGGGTTTCAAGCTCTTCATAGACGAGATCGGTCGAACCCTCGATTGAGTCGGAAGTTTCGCTTCCTCGATAGGATTTGTAGGGCGTATGGAGCATTATTTCCACTCGGAACTTCCCTTTTTTATCAAGTTCGATTTCGACCTCCGTTCTGATTTCGGCATCGTCATGGAAAGATTCAAAAAATTTGCCCAGTTTTCGAATCTTGGATTCCACGTAACCTTTCGTATTTTCATCGACGCTTGCGCCTTTCAAAAAAAAGCGAATTTTTTTCATACAAAAAAGCGGGTCTTCTGCTTATAGACTTTTGGTCAAAAAATTAAACATAGAAGAATTCACTTAGCTTCTTTTTTAGTATTCTCGATATCGCCTTTCGCTTCCTTGCTTTCTTTTTTGGGTTCTTCATCCTTTTTTGCTTCCTCTTTCTCTGCCTTTTCTTCGGTTGCTTTGGCGGCTCCCTCTTTTTTTTCTACAGCGCTTTCCTCTTTTTTCTTTTTTTCCGGAGCGTCTTCTTTTTCATCTTCTTTGCTTTTTTTCCTTATTTTAACAGGCCTTTTCGGCTCTTCGATGATACCCTCGGCGACAAAAAGGTTGTGAGCGGTGTCAGAGCACTGGGCGCCTTTTTTGAGCCAGTGTTTTATTCTTTCACTAGAAAATTTCCTTTCTTTTGTGTGCGGATTGAAAAAACCCAAAGATTCTAGAAACCTTCCCTTGATTGGAGCGGTATGTTCGGCGACCACCACCCGAAAAAACGCTTTATTCCTTTTTCCTCTTCGGGTTAGCCGGATAATCAGCATGGATTATAAGTGAATAATTTTTATACTGAATCAGTCTAATAACCAGAGCGTATTTTGTCAATTACTTCAACTCCCCCTCCTTCCCAACCTGGTCGATTTTCACTGACAAAACCTTGGAAACACCGTCGGCGCCCATGGTGACGCCGTATAGAAAGGAAGCCGTCCGCATCGTCTCTCTGTTATGGGTAATGAGAACAAACTGGGTTTCGTGAGACAGTTCCTTGATAATCCTCCCGAATCGTCTTGAGTTGGCTTCGTCGAGAGCCGCCTCGATTTCGTCCAGAACGGCAAAGGGAGGCGGGCTGATGGAGATAATCGCGAAAAGCAGAGCCTGGGAAGTGAGCGCCCGCTCGCCGCCGGAGAGCATGTTGAGTCCGGAAATTCTTTTTCCCGGAGGACAAGCCTTGATATCAATGCCGATTTCTTTTGGATGATCTTTTTCTGTCTCTGCTTCCCTGTCGTTCTCATCCGCATAATCCGCCTCTTCCCCCGCGTCCGCAGAAACATCCTTGATGCTTCTCCTTGTATCAATCTTCGTTTTCACCAACTCGGCGCTTCCTCCGCCGAAAATTATCTTGAAATATTTCGAAAATTCGCTATTCACTTTTTGGAAAGCTTCCTCGAAAGATCCCTTTATTTTTTCGTCCATCTCCTTGATGACTTCCTTCAGGGACTCGATGGATTTTTCCAAATCCTCTGACTGACCGGTCAAAAAGTCATATCTTTTCTGTGTTTCTTCGTATTCGTCGATAATCATCGGATCGATCGCTCCGATCTGTTCGGAAAGGGTTTTGAGCCGTCCGATGTCCCGCTCATATTTTTCAATGTCGAGCTGGTTTTCTGATTCCTTCCCCCGTGCGAGCTCCTCCGGACTCGATATTCCCATGTCCAGCAGAATTCTTTTTCGAAGATCTTCCTCGCGCACTTCTACCTTGGCGAGACTGATGCGTATCTCGCTGATTTTTTCCTGAAGATGCGAAAGGTCGTGCTGTTTTTTCCGGAGCTCACTTTCCAATTCGAAGTAGTGCTTGCGGATTTCGCGGTCGGCTTTGATGAGCTTTTCGATTTCCTCCCTATTTTCTTCTTCTTCCTTTTTGAGCCTTGTCAAGTTCGCAATAAATTCGCTTTTTCTCTTTTCGAGATCTCCGACAACGCGAAGATCCACAATATTTTCTCTTTTTTCCTCATGCTCTTCCTTCTTTTTTCCTTCAGAAACTTCCTTGAAAAGCAGGCTGATTTCTTCTCCTAAGGCGAAAAATTCGCCTTTCAGCAGTTCCAAATCTTCCGGTTTTTCGGCTGTTTTGACTCTCGCGGCAAGATCCTGATATCTGGCTTGAATGACGGTTATTTTTTTCCTGACGTAGGGAAAATCAACCGGCATTTCCCGAACCAGAGATAGGTTTCTGGCTTTTTCTTTTTCGATTTCGATTTTAGCCTCGATGACGGAAATGTCCTTTTCCGTCTGGTTTATTTTTCTTTGCGTTTCCCGCCTCCCCGACTCCAATTTTTCCCGTTTTCCCTCAAAATCAATGCTGGATTTGCTTTCTTTTTGAATCTCTATTTCAAGATCATCGATCTTTCTCTGCATTTTGGCGTATTCCCGGTTCAACTCTTCTTTATCCGTCTCCGCCTGGCGTCTTTCCGCCGCAATTTTCTTCCAGAGAAAACTAAACAGTTCTTCTTGTTTTTTTCGAAGCTCCTGCATGACATCTTTTCCCTTTTTCGCCTTTTCCGACTGCCTCTTGAGAACTTTGAGATGCGGCTCGATTTCTCTGACAAGATCATAAACGCGCTCCAAATTCCGCTTTGTCGATTCGAGTTTCCTCGAAGAGCGCTCTTTTTTGAGTTGAAACGGCTTCACGCCGGCCGCCTCCTCGAGAATAACCCGGCGTTCGACGGGCGTGGCGGAAATCACGGAATCGGCCATCCCCTGATTGATGATGCAATAGCTCCTTTGACCGATGCCGGCTTTGGCTAAAAGGTCGGCGATATCCGAGAGTCGCACCCGGGAATTGTTGATGAAATACTCGCCCTCTCCGCTCCGGTGCACTTTCCTTGTGATAATCACTTCCTCGAATTCGATGGGAATGCGCTTGTCGGAATTATCGAAAAAAAGCGAGACTTTGGCGCTTCCGAACTGGGCTTTTTTGCCGGATCCGGCGAAAATGACGTCCTCTGATTTTTTTCCCCGCAAATTTTTGAGCGACTGCTCGCCCATCGCCCAGCGCACGGCGTCGGCGATATTGGATTTGCCGCTCCCGTTAGGGCCAACTATCGCAGTAATACCGCAGTTTATCCCGTTAGAAGCCCGACTTCTAACGGGACAGGACGGCAAAAAATCCAAGACTGTCTTGGCCGCGAAAGATTTGAATCCGGAAAGTTCTATTTTGCGCAAATACAAAGTTTTGTTTTAATACCAACGCCCTAAGCTCAAAATCCAAAACAAATTTCGACTCTCCAAATTCAAATGTTAAAAACGTCTGGAATTTCGATTATTTGGATCTGGATATTTTTTGAATTTGAAAATTTGGATTTTGGATTTTCAGGGTTTACCATCCTTTCACCTTGAGTCCTTCTTTGGCTGCGTTTCGCTGGGCTTCCTGCTTCGAGGAGCCTTCGCCTTGAGCGACTTCTTCATCCTCAAGATAGACTCCAACGACGAATTTTTTGTCGTGATCGGGGCCCGACTCAGAGAGAACGCGGTAGTTTGGAGTGACACCCGCGCGAGCTTGGGCTTCCTCCTGAAAATTGGACTTTGGATCCAGGTATGCCTTGCTCTTGATGACTTCATCGAGACGCGAAAGAATATTTTCAGTGATGAAATCTCTAGCCTTTTCGTATCCCTGATCGAGATAAATAGCCCCGATTATGGCCTCAATCGCGTTGGCGATCAGATAGTCCCTGGCTCTGCCGGTATCTCTGGCCTCCCCCCGGCTCATGAGAAGAAAATTTTCCACGTTCAGTTCCCGGGAAACTTTGGAGAGCATTTCTTTGTTCACGAGAGCGGCGCGCCAGTTGGTGAGTTCTCCCTCCGGGTTGGGGTAGTTTTGGTAGAGATAATCCGTCACCACCAGCTCCAAAACCGCGTCTCCCAGAAATTCAAGGCGTTCGTTGTGATCAAGCCGATAACTTCTGTTCTCGTTGAGATAAGAACGATGCGTCACGGCTGTGCGCAGAAGATCAAGGTTTTCGAAATTTATCTTTATTTTTTCTTCAAGTTTTTCGATGTTTTGAACGGGCATAAAAATTCAAGCACAAAGTCCAAAGCTCAAATGTCAAATCAAGTTCAAATCCTCGAATCCAAATTTTTAAATTTAGATATTTAGATTTGATTTGTCATTTGGATTTTGAAATTTGGATTTATTAAAAATTATTTAATTGAAAAGCCTATTGTTTAGCTTTTTCTTTTTCTTCGTTGTCATTCTCCGCTTCTTCTTTCTTGTCATCTTTCATCGGCTCGCCCATTTCGCGATAAATCGTCCCGAGAACTCCGTTCACGAACCGGCCGGAGGATTCGCCGCCGTATTTTTTGGCAATCTCAATTGCTTCGTTGATGGCCACTTTGGGCGGAACTTCCTCGTAGTTTCCAAAAACCAGCTCAAAAATGCCCAGTCGGAGAACATTGCGGTCCACGATGGTCACTTGCTCTAGCGGCCATTCGGGGGCGCATTTCTCGATGAGCTGGTCGATTTTTGGACGGTTCTTCAGGACCCCGCGCACGAGATAGTGCACAAACGAAACGTCTTCCGTCCCGGGACCGAATTCCTGGACGTTGTGCTCAATTATTTCTTCCGCCCCGTCTTTTTCCTTTCCTCTAAAATCCCACTCGTAGAGAGATTGCATCGCAATGCTTCGAAGCAGGTGTCTGTTGGCCATAGGATTATATATTCAAAATGCAAAAATCAAAATGTAAAATGACAATGTAAAATCCAAAATTACTTTATGATTATCTTGCGGAAATTTATCTTACCAACCTTCAAGATTTTACCGTTATCCGTTTCGCTCAATTTATAATTATAATCTTTTATTTTTTCACCGTCGATACTAACTCCGCCCTGCTCTATTTTTCTCCTTGCCTCGCTTAAGCTGCTGGCCATTCCTGCTTTCACTATTAATTCTGTAAGCTTCAGCGCACCGGGGCCTACTTCCATGGATTTGATTTCCTTCGGCATCTCTTTTTTCTGAAAAGTTCTCACAAAATTCTCTTGTGCTTTTTTGGCCGCGGTCGCTCCGTGATATATCTTCGCGATTTCACAAGCAAGCCGCATCTTGGTATCGCGCGGATTTTGCTTTTTCACCTTTTTATAGCCCAAATCAGTCGCCAGTTCGAAGTATTCCTGCATTGCCGAATCGGGAATGGACATAATTTTTCCGTACATTTGATCGGCGGATTCCGTAATGCCGACGTAATTATCCAAAGATTTGCTCATTTTTTTCTTGCCGTCCGTTCCGACCAGAATTTTCATAATCATCATGCACTGCGGCTCCTGGCCGAACTTCTGCTGGTAGTGCCGGCCGAAAATCTCGTTGAACTTTTGGTCGTTCCCGAGAAGCACCACGTCCGCTTTGAGCTCGACGCTGTCGTAACCCTGCATGATAGGATAAACAATTTCGTGAAGACCGACATCTTTTCCGGCTTTCATCCTTTCTTCGAACATATCCCGCTCCAGTACCCGGGCTACCGTCGTCATCGTCATCAGTTTCAAAAAATCGAAGAAGCTCATTTTGGAGAACCACTCGGAATTGTATTTTATTTCAAAAATACTTTTATCTGTTTTCAATATTTTCGAGGCTTGTTTCACGTAGGTTTGGGCATTTTTTTTGATTTGGGCGTCCGTCATCATGGGCCGGGTTTTGTCCATGCCCGTGGGATCTCCGATTTTGCTTGTCGCGTCTCCGATGAGAAAAATCACCTTGTGCCTCAAGTCCTGAAACTCGCGCATTTTGCGAAGAGCCACCGCGTGGCCCAAATGCAAATCGGGCCGCGTAGGATCGGCCCCGAATTTGACGATGAGCTTCTTTCCTGAAGCCAGCTTTTTTTTCAATTCTTCGCGACCGATTATTTCCTCGATCCCGCCTTGAGAAAGGAGTTTTTTTATTTTTTGAGCCTTCGTGTTCACAGTCGAATAATATCACCTAATTCCGCGAAAGGCAATTATTTCGCGCTTTTTTTAGGTCTTTTTTTTCTTTTATAAAATATTTTGCGTATCTCCTCCACGACCAGAATGGATGTGCCGATGGCAATCATGACAACCCAGTCCATTGCGGAAAGCGGAACCGTATGGAGTATCCTCTGAAAAAAAGGATTGTAAACGGCGGCAAACTGCAAACCAATGACTAAAAGGGTGGCACCAACCAAATACTTGTTTGAAAAAGGATTCATTTTGAAAACAGACCTTTTCTTGCTTCGGCAGTTCCAGGCGTTGAACCACTGAAAAACGGCCAGGGTCGTGAGAGCGACCGTCATTGCCTTCCGAGGCCCGAATTCGATATATTGCAGGAACAAGAACAGCGTTCCGATAGCCATAACGAAACCCATCACGATCAGCCGCTCAAACATAAGCGCGTCAAAGAAATACTTGCCGGGCCTTTTGAACTTCCCCTTGCCGATTTGGGGGTTATTCGGCTCCATTGCCAGCGCCATATCCAAAAATCCGTCGGTAACGAAATTGAGCCAAATGATCTGTGAAGGCAGAACAAGAGCCGGAAAACCCATTCCCATCGCGCCCATAATCGAGAGAACTTCTCCCAATCCGGTTGAAAGAAGATAAAGGACGACTTTTTTTATTTTGAGATATATAGCCCGCCCCTCTTCCACCGCCGCGATGATGCTTTGAAAATTGTCATCAAGGAGTACGATGTCGGAGGCTTCCTTGGCAACCTCCGTTCCCTTTTTACCCATTGCGATTCCCAGATCAGCCGCCACCAGCGGCAAAGCGTCGTTCACTCCGTCACCGGTCATGGCGATGATTTTCCCCAAACTTCGGCAAGCCTGGATAATCTTGAGCTTGTGATCCGGCGTGAGACGGGCAAAAACTGTTGTCTTGAAGATGCTTTTTTTGATTTCCTCCTCCGACATTTCATCAAGCTCTTCCCCTGTGATCACTTTAGATCCCCGGCGATAGATCCCTGCTTCCTTGGCAACTGAAAGGGCCGTATTGCGATGGTCTCCGGTAATCATAGCTATCTGCATCCCGGCTTTTCTAGCTTCTTGAATAACTTCCCGGACACGGGGCTTGAGCGAGTCTTTCATTCCCACAAAACCCAGAAAGACAAGCTGAGGCAGCTTTTCATTTTCGATTTTCCCTATATGATTTTCCTTTTGCGCCACAGCCAGCACGCGCAGTCCTTTTCGACCCATCTTGAGAAACACTTCGTGAAATTCTTTTTCCTTCTCTTTGGTCAGCGGCTTGACTGTCCCGGATTCATAGTACTTGTTTGATAACCTCAAAATTTTTTCCGGAGCGCCAATAACAGCCAGAAGATTTTTCTCCCGGCTATGGAACAGTGCGGCGTGATATTTTTTCTGGTAATCAAAGGGAATATTTTGAATTCTTGACCATTCTTTTTCCAAAACTGATTTTTCCACTCCGGATTTTTCCGAAAAAGCGGAAAGGGCCGCTTCCGTCGGGTCCCCTTGGGACTTCCAAAATCCTTCCTCTTCGCTGAAATAGATTTGAGCTTCCGAAACGAGACTGGCGCTTCTAGCCATTTGGAACAGAACGGAATTTTCTTCAAGGCTTATTTTTTTCCCTTGATACGCAATTTCTCCCTCCGGATTGTATCCTGAACCCCGAACCTGATATAGTTTTCCGCCCGCAAAAACATTTGTGACAACGAGCTCGTTCTCCGTGATGGTTCCGGTTTTATCAACGGCTATGAATTCAGCCTGACCCAGCGCTTCGACCGCGTGAAGTTTCTTGACAAGCGCGTTTCTTTTTCCCATTCGCCAAACCCCGCTGGCCAAAATCAAAGTGAGTACAATCGGCAAACCCTCCGGAACAACCGAAACCGCCAAAGCAACAGCCGTCGTGAACAATTCATCCAGGGACTGATTATGCGCAATACCGAGAAAAAACAATCCCGTCACCGCAACCGCCACAATGAATATGATAAGCCGGGAGAGATCTTTCAGCTCGCGGTGAAGCGGAATTTCCGTATCAATGCGAGAAATCTGCGCGGAAATTCTCCCAATCTCCGTGTCAAGTCCAGTGGCCACGGCGACGGCCAATCCTGATCCTCCAACGACATTCGTTCCTCTGAATACCATGTTGCTTTGCTTTTGAATGGGAATCTTGGCCTTTCGAAGAATTCTCGTTTCTTTGAGAACAGCTTGAGATTCTCCCGTTAGCATAGATTCGTTGACCAGGAGATGATTGGCCTCCAGCAGTCTTGCGTCAGCCGGGACCTTGTCGCCCTCATGAAAGATGATTATGTCCCCGGGAACGATTTCTTTGTCCCGAACCACTACTTTTTTTCCGTCCCTGATTATGAGGGCTTTTGTTTCCACGCCCCGTTTGAGAGCGAGAAGCGTATTCTGGGCCCGTCCTTCCTGAATTGTCCCCACGACAGCGTTGAACAGCATGACCAAAAGAATGATCATGCCGTCGGTCGTTTCTCCCATAAGAAGAACAATCACCGTCGCGGCCAGAAGAATGTATATGAGCGGGCTTCGGAACTGACGCAAAAATATTTTCCAGTAGGGATCGCGCTTTCCTTCAGGAATAACATTGGGGCCGTCTTCTTTGAGCCGGCGCCGGGCTTTTTTCTGGGTGAGGCCTTTTCCTGACGAATAGAGCCGGCTCAATACCTCTTTTTTTGTTTTTGTGTGCCAGGTATTCCACATACTGAAAATCAAAATCTTTTTTTATTTTTCTCTTGGAAGATTTCTTTACTTTCATTTTAGCTTGATTCGGCGCAATATTCAAGGCATAAAAAAATCCGGTGCAAAGAGCACCGGCATTTTTCAAATCGCGACATGGATTCCAGTTCACTAGAGAACTGGAATGAGCGCAAAAATTATAAACCCAGTTTTTCTTTGGCCGTCTTGACCTGCTCTTCCGTCAGCTGGCCGGAAGATTTCATCTGCTCGAGTGTGGCTAGAATCTGGTCTTTGTTCTTTTCGATATTTTCCGAAGACATTGCTTTTTGCATCAGCCTTTCGCGCTCCTTCGGATCCATCCGCTCCAACTTCTTCATCGCGAGCCGCTGAAGCATACCCATTTTCGGGATATTATTTTCTTCGTCGCTATTATCTTTTTTCTTTTTCCAAAACATATTTCAAATTGAAAAATTATTCCTTTGCGCCAGTAAACTGGTATTCTGGTCTATTTCCCGCAGCATTTTTTGTATTTTTTGCCAGATCCGCATGGACATGGGTCGTTTCTGCCGACAACATTTGCGTTTCGAATCGTCTGCCCGCCGGAGGGGACGGATTGGTCTTCCGCTTTTTTTGCCGCGCCGAACTGTTCCGGCTGGCCTTTGGCGCCCTGGTATTTGGCGTCATCGAGAATATTTTTCTGCGGCGCAGGCTCGGCTTTGGCCACTCCAACCTTGAAAATGGAATTGACGACAGTGATACGGATGTTTCCCATCAGGTTCTGGAAGAGGAGATAAGCTTCTTTTTTATACTCCACCAGCGGATCGCGCTGTCCGTAGCCCCGGAGACCGATTCCTTCGCGAAGATAATCAATGTCATCCAGATGATTCATCCAAAAAGTGTCAACAGTATGAAGATACATCGCTTTTTCAATCCGGCGCATTATCTCGGTCGTGACATCTTTTTCCTTGCGATTGTAGGCTTCCTTGGCCACGCCTTTCAAATATTCTACGAGCGCGGAAACCCTCTGGGCATCACTGGAATAATCCTTGGATTGCTTGATTTCAAGAATTTTTTTGAAGGCGACCTCCTCCACCGGAAAAATCTGATTGAGATTTTCCTTGATTTCTCCGACGTTCCAGTCTTCAGCGTGTCCGGCTGCGTGAAACCCGGCCACTTGCTCGATTTCCTCTTCAATCATATGAAGAATGTCACCTTTCAGAGATTTTTTGGTGAGAACTTCCTTGCGCTTCTTGTAGATTACTTCCCGTTGTTTGTTGATCACATCGTCGTATTCCAAAACGTGTTTCCGGATATCAAAATTGAAACCTTCAATTTTGGACTGGGCGCTTTCAATTGACTTGGTGATGACCTTGTTCTCAATCGGCTGGTCCTCGGAAAGACCAAACCGGTCCATTATATTTTTCACCCGGTCTCCTCCAAAGCGAACCATCAGTTCATCCTCAAGAGAAGCGAAAAACTGGGAAGATCCAGGATCTCCCTGGCGCCCGGAACGGCCCCGAAGCTGGTTGTCAATCCGCCGGGCTTCATGCCTTTCCGTGCCAACGATATGCAACCCCCCGGCTTCCACCACGCCTTCACCGAGTTTGATGTCTGTTCCCCGACCGGCCATATTGGTGGCGATAGTGACGGCTCCTTTTTGCCCGGCTTTGGCGATGATAAGCGCTTCCCGTTCGTGATTCTTGGCGTTCAGGACCTCATGCTCGATACCCTCACGAGAGAGCATTTCGGAAAATATTTCCGACTTTTCTATGGCTATTGTGCCAACTAGTATCGGCTGGCCGGCCTCATGGCGGACTTTTATCTCTTCTGTGATAGCCCGGAATTTCCCGTCTTCCGTTTTATAAACCGTGTCCGAAAGATCGACTCTTATCATCGGCTTATTGGTCGGAATAGGCACGACATCCAGTTCATACACTTTGGAAAATTCTTCGGCGGAAGTGAGGGCTGTCCCGGTCATTCCGGCGAGCTTTCCGTACATCCGAAAGTAATTCTGGAATGTAATCGTCGCCAGCGTCCGCGATTCCCGCTGGACTTCGACGTTTTCCTTGGCTTCAATGGCCTGATGAAGGCCCTCTGAATAGCGCCGGCCGGGCATCAGCCGCCCGGTGAAGTCGTCGACGATGACAACCTGCCCGTCGCGAACGACGTAATCGC
Source organism: uncultured Bdellovibrionales bacterium (assembly GCA_964519445.1). GTDB lineage: Bacteria > Patescibacteriota > Minisyncoccia > Moranbacterales > UBA11712 > CAZFIH01. The sequence goes on from CAZFIH010000007.1 coordinate 25,475, forward strand.
GGTCCCGCTTGAAAAGGATATTGGCTTTCAAGGCCTGTTCGAGCTGATGGACATAGGCAACCGTTCCGGCGGTGTAAATATTCCCCATCCCGAGCATTTCCTCCACTTTGGCGATTCCTTTTTCGGTGAGGGATATCGCCCGCATTTTCTGGTCGACCGTAAAATCGTCATTTTCCTTGAGGCGGGGAACAATCTGGGCGAAGCGCCGGTAGAGATTGGTAGATTCCGTGTCCGGAGCGCTGATGATGAGCGGCGTTCGGGCTTCATCAATAAGGATGCTGTCCACTTCGTCGACGATTGCATAGTTCAGATCCCGCTGGACCATCTGCTCCAAGCTTTGAACCATATTGTCCCGCAAATAGTCGAAACCGAATTCGTTGTTGGTTCCATAGGTTACATCGGCCGCGTAGGCCTCCTTGCGGCTGACTGGTTTCAGATTCTCTTCTTCAATGCTGACCTCGTCGGAATCAATCACTTTCGGTTCGTATATAAAAGAGCTGGCATGCTGGATGCATCCGGTGGAAAGGCCAAGAAAATGATAGATCGGGCCCATCCAATTGGTGTCCCGCTTGGAGAGATAGTCATTGACAGTCACCAAGTGAACGCCTTTTCCGGACAAAGCGTTGAGGTATACCGCCAGCGTGGCCGTATGAGTTTTTCCTTCACCTGTTTTCATCTCGGCGATTTTCCCCTCATGGAGAGTGATTCCGCCCATTAGCTGGACATCAAAAAGCCTGATTCTGTCCACCCTTTTTATCGCTTCCCGAACCACGGCAAAAGCCTCCGGGAGAATATCATCCGTTTTTTTACCTTTTACAAGCCTATTTTTGAACTCGGTAGTTTTTCCTTTTAGTTCTTCGTCTGACAGCCTTTCCGTTTCCGGTTCAAGCGCGTTTACGGCATCCACCAGCGGCTTCAATTTATTTGCCTGTTTTTCCGGACCACCGAATAAGCGTTTTAGAATCATGATTTCTTTCTTCTACAACATTCAGCTTAGTTCAATTTAAGGGGAATGTAAATACGTATATCTTTACGAAATACAAGACAGCCCACAAAAAGCAAATGTGAACTGCCTGTCATCCCCTTTATATTTATAGCAATACGCCTTATTCCTTGTGATGGCCTTCAGTGATTTCCTGCCTGATTTTCTTGAGTATCATAGCCGCTTCTTCCTTTCCGCCCAATCCAAAGGCCAGTCCGCCCGCCAAAGCCAGCATGGCCACAAAACCGATGAAAAGGGTATTAATGAGCGAGGACGCGATTCCAAGCTGAATAAGCGCCGCCAGAAAACCGAAAACCACAATTGACCACTTGGCTATCGTCGCCAGAAGCGTAGCCGAGACGAGTCCGGCAACTTTCGAACTGCCTTTCACGACCGCGAAGACGAAATTGGCCACCAAAAATGCCACCGCCAAAATGACGGCCGCCACGACGACATTCGGGAGATAAAGAATGATACTGTTCAAAAAGTTCGTCACTTGCGTAAGCTTCAAGATATCGGTAGCTGCCATCAAAAACACGAGAATCAAAAACCATTTCACCAGCCCGCCGATGAACTTCGCGACGTTCAGCGTGACGCCGGCTTTCTCAAGTCGCGCCTTGGTTCCCGCTTTTTCCATTACGTCGTCAATTTTCACCATTTTCACGATATGTTCGACTACTTTTCCGAGAGCGACGGCCACAATCCATCCGGCAACAAAAACCAATACCGCTCCAACGAGCGCCGGCAGAAAATTGATAAACCTGTCCCAAAGATTCAAAAGGGACATGGTTATCGCTTCTCCCCAAGTTTGAACTGAATTCATTTATTCACCTCCGTTCTAGCTTTCCCCGCACAAATCCGTGCTTCAAATTTTGAACACCAAAAGCGGAAAGCGAAGCCGCTCCGCGCTAATAGCGTATTATGCCCATAAGCCATGCTTGGGATTGTTGCGGGGTTTTATTTTTAATCTGTGTTATAATGATTATAGCAGAAAAATCCAATTCGCTCTAACGAGCTGTGGATAACCAATTAAGTGCTTATGGGAGGGAAGAATACGTTTCTAAAAGCTTTTCTCAAAAATCCCCGGCAGGTCGGAGCCCTGAACCAGACTTCGCCTTTTGTCGCGAAAGAAATTTCAAAATCGATCGATTTTGAAAAAGCCCGCTGTATCGTCGAGCTGGGAGCCGGAACCGGAAACATCACCAAAAAAATAGTCAAAAAAATGCATCCGAAGTGCGTTTTGTTTTGTTTTGAAATAAATCCGGATTTGGCCGCCGAGATTGGAAAAAAAATCCAGGATCCTCGCGTGAAAATCATTCCGGAAAGCGCCGATAATCTTGGAAAATACTTGGAAGAATCCAATATTGACACAGCCGATTACATTATATCCACAATTCCTCTGGCGACCCTTCCCTATCGGGAATTGAAAGGGCTTTTGAGTCTATCTTTTCAGTATCTCGCCGCGGGCGGGAAATTTATTCAGATTCAGTATTCACTCTTTAGCCGCAAGCATCTCAAAATGCTCTATTCCGAAATCGGAATCAATTTCGTGCTTCTCAACTTCCCCCCGGCCTTTATCTATGTTTGCGTGAAAGAGTAGTTCATGATAGAAAATATATAGCATAAAAAGGAGGCAACGGCCTCTTTTTTTTGCGAATTCTTTGAAAAAATGAGAACGAGGAGGAATGTTTAGTTATGAGTACTTTGAGAGGATTTTCTGGTTTTCGGGAAATGCTGGCCGCGCGACAAAAAGCGGTCAATTCTCTGGTCTGCGTGGGGCTTGATCCCCTGTCGGAGAAGTTGCCAGCATCCATTGTCAAAGAGGCAAATCTTAGACCCTTTTTTCTACCACCGGAAGCTGCTGCCATCGCCCAATGGATGATCAGGATAGTGGATGCCACCGCACCCTTTGCCTCGATGTTCAAGCCTCAAAGCGCCCACTGGGAATCGTTTTCGGGCGCTAAGGAGGCTCTACGGGAAGTCGTGGCTTACACTCATGAGAAATATCCTGACATTCCCGTTTTAGAGGATTGCAAGCGCGGCGACATCGACCGCACTCAGGTCCGCTACTGCGAGGCTATCCTCGGCCTTGACATGGTCGATGGAATGAACTTCTCGCCTTATATGGGCAAGGACTGCATGCAGTTCCTCGTCAATAAGGAAAAATACCCTGGTCGGGCACTGGTCGGACTCTGTTACACCAGCAACAAGTCCGCCCGTGAAGTTCAGGATATCATGGTGATACATGGGGACACCAAGAGGCCTTATTGGGAATTTATGGGAATTTGCATTCACAACTGGGCAAGCGAGTTGGGTGTAATTAAGGATGCGGGACTGGTTATGGCCGCGGCTCACAAAGATCCCAAAGATCCCGAAAAAATCTTCTCCTACCATCTTTCCCGGGTGCGAGAAATTATCAGCGACCGGTTGTGGTACTTGGTTCCCGGCATCGGCACCCAAGGCGGGTTTGTTGAAGAAACTATCCGCACCGCTTTCGTTGGCCCCGGTTCCATCGCCATCAACTCCAGCTCTGGCATCACCTTCGCCAGCGCCGGGGAAGACTATGCCAAAGCCGCCGCCCGCGAAGCCGAGAAGCTCCGCGACCAAATCCGCGAAGCGGGAGGAAACTGCTGAAAAGGAGTCTCGACAATGGAAGAAAAAATTGATTTGCGGCTTCTCGATCCCGGTTTTTATCGGGATAGAGAGTTAGACACCCCCGCCAAAGGCGGTGGCTTGATGAGCAGGGTCCCGCCAAGCGG
>CAZFIH010000008.1:0-28995 GCA_964519445.1 uncultured Bdellovibrionales bacterium
ATTCAGGAGAGCCTCGTGCTCTCCTAGAGCTAAGCTCTTGGAGGCTCCAAGAGCTTAGCTCTAGGATTAAGTGAAAAAAATTATGTCAGAACTATTAACCGAATTAGGAATAGACTGGAAGTTACTGGTTGCCCAGATAGTCAATTTTCTGGTGCTGCTTTTCGTGCTGTATAAATTCGCCTACGGACCGATTGTGGCGATGCTGGAGAAACGGCAGAAAAAAATCGAACAGGGGCTCAAAGACGCGGAAGAAGCGCATGAGAAGCTGGAAAAAAGCGAAGAAAGGCAAAAAGATATTCTGAAAAAAGCTCGCACGGAGGCCAAAGAAATAGTGGGAAAAGCGCATGCTCAAGCTGAAAAATCGAAGTCCGAAATGGCAGATTCCGCGAAAGAGCAGGCTGAAAGAATAATCGCGAGCGCGCGTGTCGAGATCGAACGGGAAAAGCAAAAAACTATTTCTGAAATAAAGTCCGAGGTCGGGAGTCTGGTTGCCGCGGCGACGGAAAAAGTAATTGATGAGAAGATTGATGTGGAGAAGGATAAAGAACTGATTGAAAAAAGTTTAACAACGGATTAAACATAAATTAAGGTTCTCCTAAGGTTCGACCTTAGGAAGCCCTAAGGTCGAACCTTAGGATGAAAATCACTGCCAAACAATATGCCCAGATTCTCTATGATCTAACAGATGGAAAAAGTAAACCGGAAGTTGAGACATCCGTCGCTGATTTCGCGCGGTATCTGCGTGATGAAAGGAAGCTGAAACTGGCGGAGAAAATCGTCGAGCATTTCGGGGCTATATATAACAAGAAGAGAGGAGTTGTTGAGGCTGATGTCGCGACGGCTGAAAAAATGAACGAGCCTATGGTGAAAAAAGTGAAGCATTTTTTGAAGGACAAGTATCAGGCGAAGGAAGTGGTGATTCAAAATACTGTTGACAAAAATATAAAAGGGGGAATTTTGATAAAGGTCGGGGATGAGGTGATAGATGGAAGCATAAACGGCAAACTAACTAGGCTTCGAATAGAATTGTCGACTTAGGAATTAAAAATGCAAATCTCAAAACGCAAAATGACAATATAAAATTCAAAATGTCCGTAGTAGGTGAGAGAGATGATTTTACATTTTGAATTGTCATTTTGAATTTTGATTTTTAAATTTTGAATTATGTCGAAAGACTTCATAATCGAATCACTCAAAAAGCAGATTGCCGGTTTCAAAGCGGAAACCAAGACGGAAAAAGTCGGGAAAGTTATTGAAGTTGGTGACGGGGTCGCGAGAGTGAGCGGCCTTTCGGACGCGCTGGCGAATGAGATGTTGGAATTTTCCTCGGGTTCGGAAGAATCGGTTTATGGGGTAGCGCTGAACCTTGAAGAGGATCAGATTGGAGCCATGATTCTGGGGGAATATGAGAAGATTAAAGAGGGAGACACGGTGAAATCAACCGGAAAAATTCTCTCTATTCCGGTAGATGAGAGGATGATTGGAAGGGTAATCAATCCTCTCGGGGAAGCCATTGACGGAAAAGGTCAAATTACAGATTCGACACAGATTAAGTATTATCCCATAGAGAAAATCGCTCCGGGCGTCATTGAGCGCGAGTCGGTGAATACACCTCTCCAGACCGGAATCAAAGCTATTGATTCAATGATTCCCATTGGAAGAGGACAGCGAGAGCTCATAATCGGAGACCGGCAGACGGGAAAAACGGCTCTGGCAATTGATACGATTATCAACCAAAAAAATCAAAATGTTATCTGTATTTATGTCGCCGTCGGCCAGAAGGAATCGAAAGTGGCGCGCATCGTGGCCGATCTTGAAAAATATGACGCTATGGGCCACACAATTGTATTGGTTGCCGGCGCGTCGGATCCCGCCGCCCTTTCTTTCATCGCGCCCTATTCCGGCTGCGCGATCGGCGAATATTTCATGGATCAGGGAAAAGACGTTTTGGTGATTTATGATGATCTTTCAAAACACGCCTGGGCTTATCGGCAGGTTTCGCTTCTTCTCAAGCGCCCGCCGGGACGCGAAGCTTATCCGGGAGACATTTTTTATCTGCATTCGCGGCTTCTGGAGCGCTCCGCAAAACTCAACCAGGAACACGGCGGAGGGTCGCTTACAGCGCTTCCAATTATTGAAACCCAAGCCGGAGACGTTTCCGCCTATATTCCCACTAATGTTATATCAATCACCGACGGGCAGATTTACCTTGAATCAGATTTGTTTTACAAAGGCGTTCGTCCGGCGCTCAACGTGGGACTTTCCGTTTCCCGCGTGGGTTCAGCCGCCCAAATTAAAGCCATGAAGAAAGTGGCCGGAAAATTGCGGCTCGACTTGGCCCAGTACCGCGAGCTTGAGGCTTTTGCCCAGTTCGGATCAGACCTTGATGAAGCGACGAGAGCCCAAATTGAGCGCGGCAAACGAACGGTGGAAGTCTTGAAACAGGACCAATTCGAACCGATGCCGGTGGCTCAACAGGTGGCGATTATTTACGCGCTCATTAACGGCCACCTTGATTATGTAGAAGCGGAAAAAGTAGGGGAATGGGAAGAAGAATTTCACAAATATATGAGGGATATGAAATCAGATGTTTTGAAGCTCATCGAAGAAAAGAAAGAATTAACGGAAGATGCGGAAGAGAAACTAAAAAAGGCGATTGAGGAATATAAAGAAATATACGGCGGCGGAGTTTCCTAAGGTTCGACCTTAGGAGCTCCTAAGGTCGAACCTTAGGATTATGGCTCAAGGATCAAGAGAACTAAAAAGGCGAATAAAATCAGTCGGAAATACCCGCAAGATGACGCGGGCTATGGAAATGGTGGCCGCATCCAAGATGCGCCGATCCGTTGCGGCTGTTTTGGCAATTCGGCCCTACGCCCATTCGGCGTGGTCAATTCTCACCAATATGGCGCGCGCTTTTGAGACCTATGAAACGCCGCTTCTGGCAGCCCGTGAAGTAAAGAATATTTGCATTATTGTCATCACCTCAAACCGGGGACTCTGCGGCGGATTCAATTCCCAGCTGCTGCGGAAAGTCGTCCAGCAGGTGAAAAAACCGACGCTTCTCAAAGTAAACCGGGCCGGGGAGCGCCGAATTGAATCGGCTGCACCGGACGAACAAATTAATATTGAATTTATAACAGTCGGACGCAAAGGCGCGGGACTTGTTTCGAAAATCGGGAAAAAAATAATTGCTACCTTTGATGATTTAACTTATCTTCCCAAAGCGGAAGACGTGCGGTCGCTGGCGCGTCTCGTTATGGATGATTACGCGGCCGAAAAATATGATAAGGTTGTGATCGCTTACACCGACTATATTTCCACCATCACCCAGCAGCCGAAACTGCGCCAGATTCTGCCGGTGTCGAAAGCAGACTTAGAGAAACAGCTCGCAGAGATGGATGTTCACGCTGATGAGCTAGGGCTCGAAGAACCGCCGATGGAATATAAAGTGGAGCCGGACGCGAGGGCTATCTTAGAAAATATTCTGCCGCGTTTGGTTGAGATGCAGATATATCATGCCATTCTCGAGTCGAATGCTTCAAAGGAATCGGCGCGAATGGTGGCGATGAGGAATGCTACGGAGGCGGCAACGGAGATGGCGGATAATCTGACGCTCATCTTCAACCAGCTTCGCCAAGCTGGAATTACGCAAGAAATCGCGGAAATAAGCGCAGGGAGAGCGGCGTTGGAAGGTTGATTTCTTTACGAATTACGAATCACATACGAATATACGAATGAATTTAAGTATATGATATTGATTCGTATATTGGTACTAAATTTGTAATTCGTAAACGCTTTATGAATAAAGGAAAAATATCTCAGGTAATCGGTCCGGTCGTTGACGTTGAATTCGCGGAAAATCTTCCGGAGATTTATTCGGCGCTCGAGGTGCCGCTCGAGGGAGGCAATAAACTAGTGCTGGAGGCCCATCAGCATCTCGGCGGGAACCGGGTTCGTGCAGTGGCGATGGGTTCGACTGACGGTCTCAAACGCCAGATGGAAGTGATTGACACGGGAGCGCCGATTTCCGTTCCGGTTGGCCAGGGAACGCTGGGACGAATGTTCAATCTCTTGGGAGAGCCGATTGACGGGAAGCCGCCGCTCGCGGATTCACGCGGATTAAAAGCGGATTCAACGCAGAAGACGCAGATTAAGACTTATCCCATTCATCGGCCGACGCCGGCTTTCATCGACCAATCCACCGAGGCGGAAATTCTGGAGACGGGGATAAAAGTGATCGATCTTATTTGTCCGTTTCTGAAGGGCGGAAAAATCGGCCTTTTCGGCGGAGCGGGAGTCGGAAAAACGGTTATTATTCAGGAACTAATCCGAAACATAGCCTCGGAGCACGGCGGATATTCCGTTTTTGCGGGAGTGGGAGAGCGGACCCGCGAAGGGAACGACCTTTATCACGAGATGAAAGATTCGGGAGTGCTTGAAAAGACGACGCTGGTCTTCGGCCAAATGAACGAACCGCCGGGAGCCCGTCAGCGGGTGGGGCTTTCCGCGCTTTCGATGGCGGAATATTTCCGCGACGAGGAGAATCGAGACGTGCTATTATTCATTGACAACATTTTTCGCTTTACGCAGGCCGGATCGGAAGTCTCGGCGCTTTTGGGGCGCATTCCTTCGGCGGTGGGATACCAGCCGAATCTCGCGGAAGAAATGGGACGGCTTCAGGAAAGAATCACTTCAACCAAAAGCGGATCCGTCACTTCCGTTCAGGCGGTTTATGTTCCGGCTGATGACCTGACCGATCCGGCGCCGGCCACGACTTTCGCTCATCTTGATTCCACAGTTGTGCTTTCCCGATCACTTTCCGAGCTCGGAATTTATCCGGCTGTTGATCCGCTTGATTCGGCATCCACCATTCTCGATCCGAAAGTTGTCGGGGAAGAACACTACGAAGTAGCCCGCGGAGTGCAAAAAGTGCTTCAGAGATACAAGGATCTTCAGGATATCATTGCCATTCTCGGCGTAGAAGAACTTTCCGACGAGGATAAGCTCGCCGTGACAAGGGCCAGAAAAATACAAAAATTCCTCTCCCAGCCATTTTTCGTGGCAGAACAATTCACGGGTTCCGAGGGGAAATACGTGAAACTCGCCGATACCATCCGCAGTTTCAAGGAAATTCTCGAAGGAAAGCATGACGCAAAAGGAGAACAGGCTTTTTATATGAAGGGAAGCATTGATGAGGTTATATAAATTTCTAATTGACCTAATTTCTAATTAACCTAATCAATCTCCAATTCCCAGTCCCCAATTTCCAACGAAATATTCATATTAAGGTTAAAATTTTATGCGTTTGTCATCCAGCTATTGGGATTTTATGAGAAATTAGAAACTTGAGTAAGATCATGTCAGATACTATAAAATTCAAAATAGTGACACCGGAGAGAACCGTTTTCGAAGATGAAATCGACCAAGCTACTCTTCCCACGGCGGAGGGGGAGATTACCGTGCTTCCGAACCACATTCCGCTTATATCAACCTTGAAGGCAGGAGATTTAGTGATCAAAAAAGGCGGCGAAGAAACAGATATTGCCGTTTCAAGCGGGATGATTGAGGTTCAGAAAAACGAAATCACGGTTCTTGCCGATACGGCCGAACGGGCGGAAGAAATTGACCTTAGCCGTGCCGAAGAAGCGCGAAAGCGCGCGGAAGATCTCAAGGAAAAAAGAATTCAGCTTGACGAGGCCCAGTACGCCACGGCCGCCGCGATTCTTGAAAAAAATCTGGCCCGCATCCGGGTGGCCAAAAAGCATCTGACGAAAAGGGGGATGAAGATAGGATAGCGCGGATTATGCAAATGAAATCTGCGCAATTCGTGTTCAATCTGTTAAGAATTTGTGTCGAATCTGTGAAACCATATGAAAACAGAATTTAAGTACAAAAATATCCACTCCTGCGAGGCCGTCGTCCTTGCCTGCATTGATTTTCGCTTCTGGAAAGAGACGATGAAATTTGTCGAAGAGGAACTGGGCATCGAGTCATATGATTTCCCGAAACTTCCGGGTGCGGCCAAGGCCATAAACGATTGCCTGAACGAAGTTGATGTGGCGATGGAATGCGTCGGCGTTCCGTGTAAACTGCATAACGTCCGGAAAATAGTGGTCGTGAACCATGCCGACTGCGGAGCCTACGGCGGTTCCAGACAGTTTTCCGGGGACGCGGAGGCCGAACAAAGATTTCATGAAGGGGAGCTCCGAAAGGCCAAAGAAAAAATTCTTGCCAAATATCCGGGGAAAGAAATAATTCTAATCTACGCAAAGCTTGCGGATGACGATGAGATGATCAAATTCATCAGTGTTGAGTGAAGATGACATAAATGGTGGATATTTTTCATTTGACAAATTTAGAAATTTATATATAATGATTCGCAAGAATATCGGAAAGATGGCAGGGCGATGGTCGATCCCGAATAGCCAAGTTCCGAAATTAACCTTAAACTGAAAAAGATGGAAAAAGACCAGGAATTTGTGGAATTCGTCGTGAAATCCCTCGTTGACAATCCTGACTCCGTCAAAACCGACCGGGTAATTGACGAGCGAGGAGTTCTCATCACTTTGGATGTTGATCCGAAGGACATGGGGATGATTATTGGTCGAGAGGGAGCAACAGCCAAGGCAATCCGGACTCTTCTTCGAGTGGTCGGTGCCAAGAACAATGCTCGCGTGAACCTCAAAATCAATGAGCCGGAAGGCTCCCAGAGAGGCGAAAGAGGCAGCTCAAAAAAGAGCATTGACGAGGTTGTCGGCGATATCAATGTGTAAAAGTCCGTAAAAAGACTTTATCTCGTGCAAAAGCCGTGCTACTATTTCAGTGCGGTTTTTGTGTGGTATGATGCGAATTCGCGAATGAATGCCAATCTGCGAATCACGAATGCTCGTTTGCGTATTCGCAATTCGTTGATTGGCATAAGATTAGCAGATTAGCATCATATTTATGACTTTCCGCATAATCACAATTTTCCCTAAAATTTTTGACTCTTATTTCTCCGAGAGCATTGTTAAGCGTGCCAGAGATAAGAAAACTATCGATATAAAAATTTATAACCTTAGGGACTACGCGAAGGATAGGCATAAGACGGTTGATGATACGCCCTACGGGGGAGGAGCGGGAATGGTACTCAAGATTGATCCCATCTACAAATGTCTTGGAGACATTAAATCCAAAAAAAATCTAAAATACAAAACTCAAAACACCAAACAAACAAGAATTATTTTATTTTCCGCAAAAGGGAAAAAATATACCCAAGCCGATGCCGTGAGGCTTGCGAAGTACGAAAATTTGATTCTCGTCTGCGGACGGTACGAAGGCGTTGACGAACGGGTAGCGAAATATTTGGCTGACGAGGAAATATCGATGGGGGATTATGTCCTCACCGGCGGGGAGATTCCGGCAATGACAGTCGTCGACTCGGTAACAAGAGTTATCCCCGGTGTATTGGGAAACAAAGAATCGGCTGAATTTGAATCCTTCTCCGAAAAGAATTATCTTGAGTATCCCCAATACACCAAACCGGCCGATTTCCGGGGATGGAAGGTGCCGGAAGTGTTGTTGGGCGGGAACCACAGGGAAATTGAAAAATGGAGAAAAGGGCATAGCAAAAGAAGGAAATAGCGGCGGAGATTTTCAATCGCGTAATGTTTCGAAAATTGAATCATTTGGACATTGAGAATTGATTGGAAACTGTAAATTGTAAGTCGATAATTCTTTCAATGAAATTAAAAGCTAAGCCTGACCAAATACTCATTTTCACCACTTTTGCCCTCGTTGTGTTCGGTCTTTTGATGATATCGTCCGCCGGAGTAGCTGTCTCCAAATACCGTTTTGACGACAGCTACTATTTCTTCAAGCACCAGCTTTTTTTCGGCGTGATACCGGGGCTCATTCTGATGTTTTTCGTGCAAAAGATTGATTACTCATTCTGGCGAAAAATCGCCCTTCTGTTTTTCCTTGTCAACCTGGGCCTTTTGATTCTAGTTTTCATCCCGGGCCTGGGGCTCAAATTCCAGGGGGCCAGCCGATGGATTGGCCTGGGACCTTTTTCATTTCAGCCCTCGGAAATGCTCAAACTGTCGCTGATTCTTTATATCTCGGCCTGGCTCGAGGCTAAAAGAGAGAAAAGAACTGACTTATTTGAAGGATTCATTCCCTTTCTGGCCATACTCGGAGCGATCGGGTTTCTTATCATTAAGCAGCCGGACATGGGAACGCTCGGCGTAATTGTCTTCATTGCTGTGTCAGTTTATTTTCTCTCCGGAGCCAGCCTTGCTCATCTAATGGCTATGCTTGTGGCCGGAATGGCGGCTTTTTTCGTTTTGGTCAAGGTTGAATCCTATCGGATGGACCGTCTCCTCGTGTTTTTGCGCCCGGAAATTGACCCGAGGGGGATCGGCTACCAGATAAATCAGGCGCTCTTGGCCATTGGATCGGGGGGCATTTTCGGCGTAGGCCTGGGACATAGCCGGCAGAAGTTCAATTATCTTCCCGAGCCGGTCGGTGATTCTATTTTTGCGATTATTTCGGAGGAACTGGGGATCGTCGGAGCAACGCTCCTTGTGCTTCTTTTCGTGGTTTTTGCCATGCGGGGATTCAAGATTGCCAAGCACGCGCCGGATACTTTCGGCCGGCTGATGGCCGTCGGAATAACTTCCTGGATTGTTTTTCAAGCTCTCATAAACATCTGCGCCATTACGGGGCTGATACCCCTCACGGGAGTGACTTTGCCTTTCATCAGCTATGGAGGAACGTCTCTGGTCTTCTCAATGGTTGGGGTAGGAATTTTGTTGAATATATCGAAAAAATGCGATAAGATGTAGATGCTATGCGAATAGTTTTAACCGGCGGTGGAACGGGGGGCCATCTCTATCCTCTCATTGCCGTCGCGAAAAAAATAAGGGAGCTTTCCCGGAATAAAGACGAGGTTCAATTTCTTTTTCTCGGTCCCGACGGGCCGCTGGAGGAAGAAGTTATGAGCGCTGAATTCATCGAAGCGAGAAGGGTGCTTTCCGGAAAACTGCGGCGCTATTTTTCTGCTCGCTACTTGGCGGATATTTTCAAGGTCCCGCTTGGATTTTTGCAGTCTCTCTGGCATCTTTTGGTTTTTATGCCGGATGCAATTTTTACCAAGGGCGGCTTTGCCTCGGTTCCCGTGGTCTTGGCGGGTTGGATATACAGAATCCCCGTCCTTATTCACGAATCGGATGTCACTCCGGGAATAGCCAATCAGATCTCGGCCCGATTCGCGACCCGGATAGCGATTTCTTTTCCCGGGGCGGCCAACTTTTTCAATCCGGCAAAGATTTTTCTTTCCGGCAATCCGATCCGCGAGGAAATGGCGGGCGGGAGCCGCGAAAAAGGTCAGCAAATTTTTCATCTTGATTCCGCAAAAAAAACCATTTTGGTCGTGGGAGGGAGTCAAGGAGCCCGATCCATAAACGAAGCTGTTATTCGAATTCTGCCCCGGCTTCTTGGAAAATATCAGATTATTCATGTCACTGGTCAATCTGAATATGACCGGTCGATTCACGAAGCAGGCAAGCTTGGGATAAAAGCCGGGCACGGCGGCTATCACCCTTTTTCTTTTCTCAAAGAAGAACTGCCTCACGCCTTGGCGGCAGCCGATCTGGTGGTGAGCAGGGCGGGAGCCAATGCCCTCACCGAAATTGCGGCTAACAAAAAACCGGCCATAGTCATTCCTATCAGAGAATCAGCCAACAATCATCAGACACTGAACGCCTTTGAGTTCGCGGAAGCCGGCGCGGCGGTTGTGCTTGAACAGGACAACTTGGGAGAAAATATTCTTGCGGAAAAAATTGAAGAAGTGGTGGAAAGCGAAGAGATGAAATACGAGCTTGGAAAACGGATTGAAAAATTATATAATCCGAAAGCGGCGGAAGCGATCGCGACAGAAATAATCCAATTGGCACGATAAACTGGAACTTAATTTTTTTTATCAACAAATACAGGACGCGAAAGAAATTCTATGAAAAGAAAAAAAATCGGCCTGGCTTTGGGCGGAGGGACCATGCGGGGTATGGCCCATATCGGGGTTCTGGAAGTTTTGGAAGAAAACGGAATTCCGGTGGATGTCCTGGTGGGATGCTCCAGCGGCGCGATCGTGGCGGGAGCATATGCCAGCGGGAGACTCAAGGAGCTGAAAGAAACAGCACTTGATTTGGAAGGCAAAAGCCGGCGCCGGGTTCTTGATTTCACTCTCACCGGCGAAGGACTGATAAAAGGGAGGAGACTGAGGTCTCTTTTTGATTATCTGACGGCGGAGAAAAGATTTGAGGACGTGAAGAGCCCGAAACTGGCTTTTGTGGGAACAGACGCCTTGCGGGGCAATGAAGTTGTAATCAATCAAGGGAGCATTTCCCAAGCCTTGGAGATTACAGTCGCTCTTCCGGGATTCACGCCTCCGAAGAGGTACGAGGGAAGATTGGTCATAGATGGCGGGACAGCTATGATGGTGCCGGCCAGGGTTGCCTATAATCTCGGAGCGGATATTGTCATCGGAGTGAATGTCGGCGCGAATCGCAGTTTTTTGACCAGAATCGTCGGTGAAGTAAGGAAATCGATGAGCCAAAGCGACATTGCCCGGTGGGCCCGCCCCATTTTCCAGGCCAAAGACAGAATTTTTGATCTTGACGAGAAAAAGTTCTGGGGTCGAGCCCGAGAAATCATGAAAAAAATTCATCTCCTGGACGACTACGAAAACTGCCAATTCAATTTTCTGGAAGCCTATCTCATTGGCCTGCGCTCCATGAGCACTGACTATATGCGGGGAATTTTCAAAGACAGCGATTGCGACGTTCCTGTCCGTCCGAATGTCCTTCACTTCAAAAGAATGGATTTGGGGAAAACGCGGGATTTGATTCAAGAAGGAAGGGAAGCGACACAGGGGAAGATGGAGGAGATAAAAAAATTACTGTCCTAGAAATTCCAAATATCAAATTTCAAATAACAAATAAATTCCAATAACCAATTACCAAATAATTAAAAGAAATATTGTGATCATTGGAATTTCGGAACTTGAAAATTATTTGGATTTTGGCGTTTGGGATTTGGAATTTGCGAAAAGATGTTTGATTTTTCCAAAGTGAAAAAAATATACATGATCGGCATCAAGGGCTCCGGAATGGTGGCCTTGGTTGAAATTTTCTTGCACTGGGGATATCAAGTGAGCGGATCGGACACGGAGGAAAAATTTTTCACTGATGAAATACTGAAAAAATTGTACGTGAAATTTCACGAAGGTTTCAGTGCGGATCATGTGACCGGGGATATTGACTTGGTGGTATATTCGACAGCCTACAGCCGCGAAAACAACGAGGAAATGAAAGCGGCGGAATATAAAATGGTTCCGATGGTATCCTACCCGGAGATGCTGGGAATCCTTTTCAGCCAGAAATACGGCATCGCCGTTTGCGGAACGCACGGGAAAACGACCACGACGGCCATGACAGCGGAAATTTTTCGGACGGCCGAATTGGATCCGACGGCCGTCGTCGGATCCCAAGTCCGCCAGTGGCACGGATCGGCTTTGGTCGGCCGCTCCGATTTCATGATCATAGAAGCCGATGAATATCAAGGGAAATTCAAATACTTTTTGCCTCAAGCGGTGATTCTCACCAGCGCCGACTATGATCACCCCGATTTTTTCAAGAGTTATGAGGATTATAAAAATGCTTTTGCGGAATTCATCGAGAAAATTCCCCGCCACGGATTCTTGGTTGTCTGCGGCGATCGGAGCGAGACTCTGGAAATTGCCCGAAGCGCCAAGTGCAACGTGATCAAATACGGCTTCGGCGCGGATAATGATGTCAAAATAAAGAATCACGCGCTCAAAGAAGGGAAGCAGCACTTCAACTTATGGTATGGAAAAAAGGACTTGGGAAATTTTGAAATCGAACTGCCCGGGGCTCATAATGTTCTCAACGCGGCCGCGGCCGCGGCCATGGGCCACAAATTCAACGCCAAGCCGGAAAGCATCCGGGAAGCTCTCCGGAACTTTGAAGGCACCTCCCGGCGATTTGAATACATCGGAGAGCGGAACGGGGCGATCTTGATTGACGATTACGCCCATCACCCGGAGGAAATAACAGCGACTCTACGGGCGGCGCGGGATTTTTTTCCGAAGCGCCGGATCTGGTGCGTCTTTCATCCCCATACTTATACCCGCACCAAAGCCCTTCTTTCCGAGTTCGCCCAGAGTTTCGAGGACGCGGATCGGGTTATTATTCTCGACATCTACGGCAGTGCCCGGGAAACTCAAGGCGGTGTTCATTCGAAGGATTTGGTGGAGCTGGCCAAAAAATACCACCGGAACGTCGAGTATATTCCATCCATCGAAGAAGTGATAGAATATTTGAAAGACCAAATCGGCCGCGAAGACCTCGTTCTCGCCATGGGCGCCGGAGACGTTTGGAAAGTGGCAGAGGGATTGAAGGAATAAAAATTATTTTCACAAATTTCTATGACGATTGAAACTATAGATGATTCGCCTTTAGGAATAAAGGCAAGCAGAAAAAATTATGATGCCGCTTACAGTGAGACGCATCGCGAAGTTACCAAAGGAAGATATTATGAAGATTCGGCCGAAGAAGCTAGAGAGGAAATAGTCGAGCATTATAAAATCTCTCCCGACAATATCGCTGTATTTCCAGAAATTAAAGGGAAGAAGCGTGAGATTAGAATTTTTATGGTGTTGGAAAATAGAGAGACGGGCGAGCGTTTCTATGCTGACGGTCATGTCCCCCATGCGGTTGTTTTAAATTTTATGTTTCAAAAATTTCCTCAAATAGGCATAAAAGACAGAAACAGTCTCCCGGATGATTGGGACGAGACGTGGAAAACCAGAAAAGGGTTCATTGATCCATACTTGAACGGTTTCAATGACTTTCCTCAAACACGAAAGGCAATAATCAAGGCAATGACAGCAGAAAATCAGAATCACTTGTCTGAAAAACAAGTCCAAGAGTTAAAAAAAGATCCACAAAACAGAGATATCGATCTTCCCAATTGGATTAAGAGTATTTAGTCGTAAGCCGAGATACATATGGCTCCAAGATTGGAAAAACAGGAAAAAGGAAAAAAGCCACCTCGTTTATCGCTAGGTTCTCTTTATCGAAAAAAGCTCGATGATTTTTTAGAACATGTTCCGGATGAATCCGTGCCGCTTTACGGGGGAGGCGAGAGAATTAGTGATGCCGAGAGGGCGGTACAATTTCGCGATATGTACAATAATTTTATGGAAATTTTGCGAGGTTTCGGGAATTTAACGAATACGCGCGAAAAAATGGGGATCCTCTCTAGAATTGAGACTGTACGTGGAGAGGCGGCTTATTGGACAAGGAGGTCGGATAAAGGTATAAATTTTGCTCACGAAATAAATAAAGCGGTAAAAAGAAATGTCTCTAAAAGGGATTGGAATGAATTTGCAACCAATTCTCAAAAAAAATATCACTAGACCATGCATATCCAAAAAAACGTTCCATTAGCGCCGTTTACGACTTTCAAAATCGGCGGGCCGGCGAGGTTTTTTGTCGAGGCGAAAAATGAGGATGAAGTGAAAAAAGCGCTTGATTTTGCCAAAGAAAAAAACCTGCCCGTTTTCGTGCTGGGCGGAGGAAGCAATGTTTTGGTCGGCGACAAAGGCTTCGACGGTCTTGTCATAAAAATAAATGATTTACGATTAACGATTTACAATTTAAAAATCGAATGCGGAGCGGGTGTTTTGTTAAGTAAGGTAGTCAATGAAAGTGCAAAGGCCGGACTGGAGGGAATGGAGTGGGCGGCGGGGATTCCAAGGGCGACTATCGGCGGAGCGGTGCGGGGAAATGCGGGGGCATTTGGAGGTTCGATGGCTGAAACGGTGGAGTCCGTAAGAGCTCTGGAAATTCCAAATTCCAAACAACAAATCCCAAATAAATTCCAATTACAAAAATCGAAAATTCCAAACCCCAAGTTACAAGTTACAAGCTGCAAGTTACAGGATTGCAGATTTTCTTATCGCAGCAGTATTTTCAAGCAGAATCCGGATTTGATAATTCTTTCCGTAACTCTCAAGCTTCAGGAAAGTACTTTCAAGGAAGTTCAAAACAAAGTTGAAGAAATTTTTGAAAAAAGAAAAAAGAGTCAACCTCGGTACGCGAGTCCGGGGAGTTTTTTCAAGAACCCGGTTGTTAAGGACCAAAAATTGATTAGGGATTTTGAAACCGATACCGGAAAAAAAATCAAAGACAGCAAAATCCCAGCCGGATATCTCATTGACCAGGTTGGATTGCGCGGAAAAAAAATGGGCGGGGCGATGGTGAGCGAAAAACACGCCAATTTCATCGTGAACACCGGATCTGCCACGGCTGACAACGTTATGACTCTAGTGGCAATAGCTAAGACAAGAGTCCGAAACCGGTTTGGCGTCCAACTTGATGAGGAGGTGCAGTTTGTGGGATTCTGAAAAAATTCAAAATTCAAAAATCAAAATGCAAAATTTAGGTATCTTGCTACGCGAGATAACATTTTAAAAGTATATCTTCTTGCACCAGTTTTTCAAATAACCTATAATTCCCCTTAGCAACCTTTTTTGTTTGTTTTGAAATATTTTTCTTCAGAACTAAACTCTTTGTTTTTTCGAAGGTTGCTCAAATTATCTGATGAAAAAAAAGACAAAGGGTGCCGGAAGCACCGAAGCAATCCAATCAGCCGGAGTTCATCTCCTGATCGATTTCTGGGGGGCGAAAAATCTCGACTCGGTTTCTTTTTGCCGGAAAGCGCTCGTTTCGGCCGTCGAGGCCTGCGAGGCGACTCTTCTCAATGTTGACCTTCACAGATTCTCGCCGCAGGGAGTATCCGGAGTGGCGATAGTATCGGAATCTCATATTTCCATCCACACCTGGCCGGAGCACGATTACGCCGCACTCGACGTGTTTGTTTGCGGAGACAAAAACCCGTATCTGGCGCTAGAGTCTCTCAAAAAAACGTTCCAACCGAAAAAAATAAACGTGGTTGAGGCGAAGAGGGGGGTATTTTTATAGTTTTACGTAAATTCTGTATAATTAATTAGCATCACGTCTGTAAAGACTCGGGAATCTAATATGAAGATTTTTATTGTCGGGGCGGGAGCAGTTGCTTCAGCACTTTGCCGATGTCTAGAAAAGGAAAGAAATATTGAGAAAGTAGTCTGTGTCTCGAACAATCCAAAAAGAGCGAAAGAATTCATTAGAACTAGCAAAAAAATAAAACTGCTCGCGAAAAAAATAGACGCTTCAAAAACAGAGCAAATTTCCAAAGTGGCGGGAGGTTTTGATTTAATTGTCAACGCTAGTCTCGCCAATTTCAATGAGTCGATAATAAAAGCAGCTCTTCAAATCAGAGCCAATTACCTAGATTTATGTTCTTATCTTAAAGATAATAAAACAGCTGAACAACTGAAATATCACAACTCTTTCAAGAAAGCCAAACTACTGGCGCTAGTTAACGCCGGAATTGCGCCTGGAATCACAAATATATTGGCAGCTGAGGGGAAGGACAAATTGAGCTCGATTGATGAAATAAAACTTAGATCCGTCGAGGAACAAAAAGCCTCTCAGTTGATTTTCGCCTGGTCACCGGAATCAGCACTTTACGAACTAATGTCAAGTCCTTTGGTTTTCAAAAATGGGCAATTTACGGAAACAGAAGTTTTCGGTGATTGCGAGAGGTATGAATTTCCGGCCCCAATAGGAAAAAAACGGGTTGTGAGTATATACGGCGACGAAATTGCTACAATTCCACTATTTATAAAAGCTAAAAACGTTGATTGCAAAGATTGTGGGACTGATATCGACTTTGCTGGCGCCTTGAGTCATCTCGGCCTTTTTAGCGAAAAACCAATTAAGTA
Organism: uncultured Bdellovibrionales bacterium; assembly: GCA_964519445.1. Lineage (GTDB taxonomy): Bacteria > Patescibacteriota > Minisyncoccia > Moranbacterales > UBA11712 > CAZFIH01. Next base: position 15,893 of record CAZFIH010000008.1, read on the forward strand.
TAAAGAAGAGTCGATTGTTCCGGTAGATTTCTTCCAGGAAATTGCCCCGTCCGTTCCCTCTCCAAGAGAAATGGTGAAAATGATGAAAAAGGGAGTGATTGAGGAAGCGCTTTATATGGCGGTTGTGGAAATAACTGGGAAACAGGGTGGAAAGAAAATGAAAATCAAAAACACAGTTATATACCCCAACTTAGAAGAGATTATGAAAAAAATGCCGGGAGCGACATATATCTCCTATCCAACCGCAGTTTCGGTTGCGTCTTTTATAAAAGTCTTTCCAAAGATAAAAAAGTACGGAGTATTCCCATCTGAAGCTCTTAGCTCAAAAATCCGCCGAGACATCCTGATTGAGCTTGAGGGCTACGGTATCAAGATCCAGCAGGAGTTTTCGAGAGCATAGGGTATTCTTCAAATAAGGCTTCCGCTTGCAAATCCAGGCGGTTTTTTGCTACGCTCAATTCAGCAACTTGACAAAAAATCTTGATCGGAGGTGAGCAGGAGATGTATAGCAATATACCCGATATAATTGTTCATGATCCGGATGAGGCCAATATAGTTCTCTTGGGACTTCCTTATAAGAAAACAGTATCCAATCTAACCGGTGCAGCACTTGGACCTAGAGCGATTTGCTTTCAGATGAAAGATCAGCTCGAAAATCGCGACTGCCGACTTGACAAAAGCCTGCCAAAAAATATCTGCGTTGCCGATTTTCATCTTGAACTTATTGACAACCTTGAACCGAGCGAAATGTGCTTGGAAACAGAACAAGTCGCGCTAGAAATACTTTCCAAGGGGAAGTATCTAGTCGGCTTGGGTGGCGAGCATACGGTAAGCCTGCCGCTAATCAGCGCCGCGAAAGAAAAATTTGGTAATATAGCCGTTGTCCAGCTTGACGCCCATGCAGATTTGCGCAATGCAACTGATTATAAAAATGAACGGCTAGAAATTGCGCATTCCACAGTTATGCGGCGAGTTATCGATAAGTTAAAATGCCCGGTTTACCAGCTTGGAATACGGTCTGAATCTTTGGAAGAGCGTCAATTCATCATCCAAAACGGTTTACAGGATAATGTGCATTATGCTCATTCGTTCGCTGGACACTGCGGAATCATTGATCGCATTGCCGATGAAAAAGTATACCTGACCATCGATGTCGATGTTTTCGATCCATCAGTAATGCCGGCAACTGGAACACCCGAACCTGGAGGATGGGAGTGGTATACGTTCTTGCATTTCGCCGGCGATCTTTTCCGGAGAAAAAATGTAGTTGGCTTTGATGTAGTCGAGGTGGCCCAGGGCGACAATTTCAGCCGGGCTGAATGCGACAGGACAGCCTACAATGCCGCGAAGCTGATTTATCATTTGCTTTGACTTAAATTCTGCAAGTGAGGTGATTGCCGTGACAACAATCAACATACGTGATCATTTGGAACCGCTTGAACTTCTCGCCATCAAAAAATGCAAGACAGTTGGAACTACTGTCGAGCAGATGGCCAAGTGCGCCATCGGCGCGCGGATGGTCGGCGAAGCGGCGGAGACAATCGTCAAGTGGGTTGAGGCGGGAAGAACTCCGCTGGTAATTTTCGACGATCCATATCGTTCGAATAAGGAATTTATCAGTCTCGTAAACCAGTTCAGCTGGAATACGCTGCGAGGAGGGAGACATTTCATAAATTCCGAACGGTATGCCAAAGCAAGCGGAGACATGCCAGTAATCGTTTTGGGACATTTTTTCGGTCGTTGGGAAAACCATCTCTTTGAAAGGGGAGTGGAAGACTCAATCTTCATAAATAATTTGAATCTGACGCCTCCTTGGGTCCGCGATGGTTATTTCAAAGGATTCGTGAATGCTGACCCAACGCTGGTCGTTCCTGTTCTTAACCTAGCAGTTAAAGAAAGACTCTCAAAGAGTATCGGTCGGAGTTTCAAGAAACTTCTGAACAGCTGGTCTTGGTGTGGCGGAGTAGGCCACCAGGCCGCCCACGGCTTTGAAACTTTCCGGCGGATGGTCGAAGATCCGGATTGCACAGTGATTGCCACGATGTCGGGGATTATGACCATGGCCAAAATGGGTGGACTGATAGCGAATATGATCGATCAGAATTGGGCGCAGGCGATTGTAGCAACGGGTGCACTTATCGGTCACGGATTCGTCGAAGGTGTCGGTCTCAAGCATTTCAAGTACGATCCGCGTTTCGACGATATTCAAATGGCCGAGCAAAAACTCAATCGGATCACCGATACGGTGGAGCCGGAGGAAAATCTCGATCACGCGGAAGAAGTACTTCGTCAGGCGGTGTTTGGCAAAGCGCTGTTTTCACCCTCACAAATTCTCAAGGAGATTGGCTATCATCTCCAACAGAATTTTCCGGATCAGCCCAGTATTCTTCGTTCGGCGTTCGATAAGGACGTCCTGATTTTCATTCCGGCGTTTTATGACTCGGAGCTGGGAAATGATCTAATGATTCACAATTACCGCCAGCAAACTAGTGGAGGATCGGTAATTAATGTGGATCAGGAGATGGATAACTACAAACTTATTGATATGGTAACCAATGCGAAAAAAGTCGGTATTTTCACTCTCGGAGGGGGCGTGCCACGCAACTGGACGCAGAATGTCGCTCCGCTCATTGAGATAATGAATGCGCGGCTGGGAATCAGATATCCGGAGTTTAAATATTTCTATGGTTGCCGGATATGCCCGGACCCGGTATTTATGGGTCATCTTTCTGGATGTACCTATAAAGAAAATGCTTCTTGGTGCAAAACAGATATTGTCCACGGCCGCTTCAGCGAAGTGCCAGCCGATGCGACGATTATATTTCCTATCTATATGGCGGCCATGGTGGAATTTCGAGAGGTGGCCTAGCCAAACAGAATTTCACTTCGGCTCAAAACAAGGCGGGGGAGCGGTCTCAAAAACCACCCCTGCTTTTTTCTTGAAAAAAAAGTCGTGAACAAAAATAATTTTATAATACTAATTGCGTCCACACCAGTAAACTGGTATACTGGTGCATGGGTAGTAAATATTAAAGGAAATAATATGTCGGGAAAAGTAAAATATAATCAATTAACGGAATTCGAAAAGAAAAAATTTTTGGGAGAATTTTACACAATGGTTTCCATGCTGAGAACAAGAAACGAAGTCAGGAATTTTTTTAAGGATCTTTTGACATTGAGCGAGGTTGTTATGATTTCACGCCGGATTCAAGTTGCCCAACTTCTTCTAGAGGGATTTACCTATGGACAAATAAGAAAGAAACTGAAAGTGGGAATAGACACAATCAGGCAAGTCGAGCGTTGGCTAAACAATGGATTTGGCGGCTATAAACAAGCTATCGAACGTTATAAGAAAAATAAACAAGGAAAATTCGAAAAGTTGTCTCCAGCGCCATTCTCGCTGGACGCGATCCGAAAAAAATATCCTCTTCATTTTCTCCTTCTTAATTTACTAAAAAAGTAATCACACCAGTAAACTGGTATACTGGTGTATGGCTCTAGTCGGAGTCGGGTCGGTATTTTAGGTTGTTTCATTCTTGAAAAAAACCTGGAATCGAGTTAGAGTAAAAAGGTGAATAGGCGGTAAATATGGAAAAATACAACCCTGGAAAAATTGAAAAAAAGTGGCAGAAACACTGGGAAGACAATTCGGATCTTTTCGCGGCGGATGAAAAATCCGGCAAGGAGTTCTATTGCTTGGATATGTTTCCCTATCCTTCCGGAGACGGACTTCATGTCGGGCATGTGGAAGGATACACGGCTTCCGATACCTATTCCCGTTATCTCCGGATGAACGGAAAAAACGTTCTTCACCCGATGGGATGGGACGCTTTTGGCCTCCCGGCGGAAAATTACGCCATCCGATCGGGAGTCCATCCGGCCGAATCAACGAAAAAAAATATTGAGATTTTCAAAAAACAAATCAAAACACTTGGCCTGTCTTATGACTGGAGCAGGGAGATTGATACATCCGATCCGGACTACTACAAATGGACCCAGTGGTTCTTTTTGTTTTTGTATGAGAAGGGTCTTGCCTATCGCAAAAAAGCCAAAGTGAACTGGTGCGAATCGTGCAAAACAGTACTCGCCAATGAACAAGTGGAGGATGGCGTTTGCGAAAGATGCAAACAGGAAGTAATTCAGAAGGAAATGGTGCAATGGTTTTTCAGAATTACTGATTTCGCGGAGGATTTGATAGAAGGCCTCAATAAAGTCGATTGGCCGGAATCGACAAAGATCGCTCAGAAAAATTGGATTGGCAAATCAGAAGGAGCTGTTATAAAATTTCCGACTGTAACTGACCCGAAAACCAAATTTTCTAACCTCCAAGAGCTAAGCTCTTGGAGCGATAGTCTTGAGGTTTTTACAACGAGACTGGATACGATTTACGGCTGTACCTATTGCGTTGTGGCTCCCGAACATCCGATTTTTGAAAATCTAAAATCTAAAATCGAGAATCTTACAGTTGTCGAAAAATACATTAAGCAAGCGGAAAAGAAAACGGATTTGCAAAGAACTGATTTAGCAAAGAAAAAAACCGGAGTTGAAATAAAGGGTATTAAAGCGGTTAATCCCTTTACGAATAAAGCAGTTCCGATTTTTGTCGCCGATTATATCCTTGCAACCTACGGAACCGGCGCGGTGATGGCCGTCCCGGCCCACGACGAGCGGGATTTTGAATTCGCGAGAAAACACAAATTGCCGGTGAAGGAAGTGATAATGCCCGTATTTGGAGAATCTCATAGAGGAGCCGTGAAAAGAGAAACAATATCCCCCGTCATCCAAAGAAAAAGTGATGGCAAATTTTTGTTTTTGAAATTAAAGGATCCTCACGATGGAATTGTTACTACTGTGATTGGAGGGATTGAAAAAGGAGAATCAATGAAGGAAGCAGCGGAACGAGAAACTTTAGAAGAAACAGGATATGAGTGTAGGTTTATAAGAAACCTCGGAGGGAAACTAGAATCGCATTTTTATGCCGTGCATAAAAAAGAATGGAGAAAGAGAATTGATCAGCCTGTGGTACTTGAATTAGTCAGCGAAAAAAAAGCAAAAAATCTTTCCGATAAAGAGAAAAATCTGCATGACATCGTATGGTTAACGCTTAAAGAGGCGCTTGAAAAATTGAGCTACGAGAGCGATATCTTGAGAATGAAGCGTTTTTCGGGTGACGCTTCAGCTTTCGTAGGCGATGGGAGGCTAGTAAGCTCTGGGGAGTACTCTGGTCTGGGATCAGCCGAAGCGCGCGAGAAAATGGCCAAGTGGCTAGAGAAAAATAAATTAGGCGGCCGGAAAACGACCTATAAGCTCCGCGACTGGCTCATTTCCCGCCAGCGTTACTGGGGTGCGCCGATTCCGATCATCTACTGCCGTAGCTGCTCGGAAAAATCCAAATTACAAAATCCAAAATCCAAACAAATTTCAAGGACCAAAGCACAAAACGTGGATAAAACAAACATTGATGGTATTGATCACGCGATTGTTCCTCTTCCGGAAAAAGATTTGCCGGTGATTCTTCCGGAAGTGAAAGATTATCGTCCCAAAGGAACTTCGCCGCTCGGGACCAATCCGGATTTCGTGAATGTGAAATGCCCCAAGTGCGGCGGCAAGGCAAAGAGAGAGACGGATACAATGGATACTTTTGTTTGCTCGAGCTGGTATTATTTCCGCTTTGCTGATCCAAAAAACGACAAGGAATTTGCGGCGCGCGATAAGATAAAGAAATGGCTTCCGGTCAATCTATATATCGGCGGAGCGGAACATACGGTTTTGCATCTTCTTTATTCCCGATTTTTCACTAAAGCGCTTCACAAGTACAAGCATATCAATTTCAGTGAACCATTTTCCAAGCTACGCCATCAGGGAATCGTTTTGGCCGAGGACGGGCGGAAGATGTCAAAGTCGTTAGGGAATGTAATCAATCCCGATAAAATCGTTCGTGAATACGGCGCCGACACCCTGCGGCTTTATGAGATGTTTATGGGCCCGCTCGAAGACAGCAAAAGCTGGAATACGGAGAGTATAATCGGACTCAAGCGGTTTTTGGAGAAAGTATGGAATTATTTTATTTTTTATATAGATTACTACGATAAAAAGTATCCAGATAGCGGCACATTTGGTGGTAATTTTCAATTAGTAATCTTAAATCAATCTATTAAAAAAGTTACAGAAGATATCGAAAATCTGCGGTTTAATACAGCTATCAGTCAAATGATGATTCTCATGAATGAATTAAAAGTTGCAAGAGAAGGAATGGATTCTCTTGAGAAGAGAAAAGAAAAAGGAAGTCCTGGCTTTGTATATTTTTCAGACAGGAAAGATATGGAAAAGATTTTGATATTACTTTCCGTCTTTGCCCCCCATATTTCTGAAGAATTATGGTCTAAACTCGGACACAAAAAATCAATTTTCCTCGAAAGCTGGCCGAAATACGATCCGAAGCTCATAAATGACGAAGAGAAGAATATCATCATCCAAATAAACGGCAAGCTGCGCGATCAGATTCGGGTTTCAGCGGGAGCCAGTGAAGCCGAAGTCAAAAAAATGGCGCTCGGACGGGAAAAGGTTGCCGGATATATTGGCCGCAAAAATGTGAAGAAAACAATATTCGTAAAAGACAAACTGATCAATTTCGTGGCTTGAAAATTTTCCATTGAATGGAAGGTTTTTATCACAAACTTCATCAGTGAAAACATCTTTAGTGCAAAGAAAAAATATTGTCACCATCGGAGGCGGAACGGGGAGCTTCATGCTTCTTTCCGGGCTCAAGAAATATCCGGTGAATCTCGCGGCGATTGTCTCAATGGCGGATGATGGAGGATCAACCGGCATACTTCGGGACGAATTGGGAGTATTGCCCCCGGGCGACGTGAGACAGTGTCTTGTGGCGCTTTCCGAATCGCCGAAAGTCATGAGAGATCTCATGAACTATCGCTTCAGCAGAGGAAAGCTCAAGGGTCACAGCTTTGGCAATCTTTTTTTATCGGCTCTTGAAAAAACAAGCCGGAATTTTCTTGAAGCGGTTCTTTCCGCCAGCCTTATTCTGGATGTAAGAGGGGAAGTGATACCGGTTACCGCGCAGAATACCGATTTGTATATCAAACTTAAGAACGGAAAAATTATCAAGGGCGAGCACGAGGTGAATATAAATCATAGTCTTCAAAAAATCGGAATCGAAAAGTACTATCTCAAGCCGAAGGCCAAAGCAAATCCGAGAGCGCTCAAGAAAATATCCGAAGCAGATGTCATTGTCATTGGTCCGGGCAATCACTATTGCAGCGTCCTCCCCAATTTTGTCGTCGAAGGAGTGAGTCGGGCCATCCGAAAATCCCGCGCTCGCGTAATATACAACTGCAATTTGGTAAATAAAAGAGGGCACACGGACAGCTATGATCTTGATGATTACGCTGACGCGATTAATATTTTTCTGGGAGGCGAGCGGATAGAATACGTGACTTTCAACGCGAAAAAGCCGCTCGGAAAGCTGATTGGGGACTACCGGAAAAAGGGCGAAGAACTTGTCAGATTTTATCCGAATGCGAGAAAAAATAGAAGCTATGAGATAATCCAAGATGATTTCCTGAGTTCCAAAGCTCCGTCTTACTCTAAATACGATGCCATTTCCCGCATCAGGTCGTTTATTCGCCATGATTCCGAAAAACTGGCGAAGAAAATCATCGAAATTTCCAAAGATAGGGACAAAAAACCGTCTTAAATACTCAAGCAAAATGAAAATATTCATTGATTTTGATGACACAATTTTCAACACAAAAAAATTCAAATCGGATCTGATGGATATATTTTTGAAAAACGGCATTTCGGAAAAGCAGTTTTCAAAGACCTACTATGACTATCCCAAAAAAACCGTAAGGGGGTTCAAAAAATACGAACCCAGAAAGCAAATTGATATATTGGCAGAAAGAACTGAAACAAACGGCAAAAAAATAAAACAGGATCTCGGAAAACTGGTTCGGAGCTCGTCGAAATATGTTTTTCCGGACGTGCGATCTTTCCTCGCGGCGTTCGAAAAAAAGGACTTGTGCCTTATGTCCTTCGGAAAGACGAGATTTCAGGGAGAAAAAATAATGTGGAGCGGATTGGCCGATTCTTTCTCCAGGATAGTCGTGAGCGATCGCCCGAAAGCAGAGGAAATTGCCTCGGTTTTGAGGGGTAAAAACATAAAAATCGTATTCATAGATGATCGACTGGACCAAATTGGTCCGGTGAAAAAAAACTTTCCAAACTCCTTCACTTTTCTTATTTCGAGAAGCGAGGGGAGATATCAATACGAAAAAACGAAGGCCGTGGATTTCAAGATTGGAAATCTCAACGAAGCAAAGAGGCTTATCGGAGAAATCGGGGCTTAAACTAAAATCGAGTTTTCTGCTATACTATGAGCGTGTCAAGAAATAACATAAAAATAATAAAAAAGGGAACCAAAAAGCGGGAGGCAAATCAGCGAAGCTTTATTGCCCGCAAAAGGACGGTTGGCGAGCGGTCGGCCGATCGGATAACAGGGATAGTAGGAAGCTGGGCATTCATCACGATCCAGTCGTGTATTTTGTTGATTTGGATTGGGCTCAATATTACCGCCTACATCAAGCGCTGGGATCCTTATCCCTTTATTCTTCTGAATCTCGTTTTAAGCTTCCAGGCGGCTTACACGGCACCGGTAATCTTGATGAGCCAAAATCGAGTGGCGCAAAGAGACCGGCAAAAAGCGGAAATGGATCTGGCCACGGACCGAAAATCGGAAAGGGGAATTGAGGCAATTCAGAAACAGCTTGACCGGATGGAGAGGAAATTGGACAGCAAGAGCTAATCCCTTTCGAATTATGACTTTTCCACAAGCTATTTTTCTTGGTATTGCGCAGGGAGCTTCGGAGTTTTTGCCTATTTCAAGCTCGGCTCATCTCGTCATTGTGCCGTGGCTTTTTGATTTTCCCGATCCGGGACTGGCTTTTGACGTGGCGCTTCATTTTGGGACGCTCTTCGCGGTAGTTTTGTATTTTTGGAAGGACTGGGTAAATATTTTTTGGTTATCATTCTCTCCTAGAGCTAAGCTCTTGGAGCACCAAGAGCTTAGCTCTAGGACTTTATGGCTAATAATTTTAGCCACTATTCCCGGAGTGCTGGCCGGATATTTTTTGGAAAGCTACGCCGAAACGACATTTCGGTCACCCGTTCTCATTGCATTTACGCTTAGCTTTGTTGGATTGCTGCTTTATCTCGCCGACAAATACCACCAGCACAGAAAAAACCTAAAGCAAGTAGGCTGGGTCGACAGTATAATAGTCGGCCTTTCCCAGGCGCTGGCTATTATTCCCGGCGTTTCCCGTTCAGGAGCGACGATAACGGCCGGTTTGTTTCAGGGGCTCAACCGGCAATCGGCGGCCCGTTTCTCGTTTCTGCTTTCAACGCCAATAATTTTCGGTGCCTCGGTGAAGCAATTTCCAGAGTTTATCTCGGGCGGCGTCAGCGCGCCGGCGATTGTGGGAATGATTGCCGCGGCGGCAAGCGGTTATCTCGCGATAAAATATCTTCTCAAATTCGTGGAGAAGTCGAGTTACGCCGTATTCTTTTGGTACCGCTTGGTTTTGGCGGCAGTTATTTTAGCTGTTTATTTTTCAACATAATCAGGCTATTGGCCTATTTTTGAATAATTGCTATAATATAGCTTGAGAAAGACGCAAAACAAAAATAGCTATTCTGTTTGATCCCACTTCGCAATCACTTGCGAGAACGGATCCATCGGATAGGCGAAAAAACAAAAATTGAAGGATCTTTATCACCGGTTTCCTTCTTTTTTTGACGGAAAAGCATTCAGAATATTTGAAAAAACCAGGGGGATAAAAATTAGATGAAACAAAAGGAAAAGAAAAGTATTTTCAGATGTAAAGCTTTCATATTATTTGCGAGCATCCCGCTTGTTGTTTTTTCAGCTCAATCTGCCTGCTCAAAAGAAAATAGCCGGCTGGCTGAAGAAAAGGTGGAGCTTAGAACAAGAGATGCCTTGCCCGTGGACGAATTGATGTCAGCTCTATCAGAAGGAGGACTGACCTCTCCGGCGGATGTTTCCGGAGTGGCGCTTTATCTGGAAGAACAAGCCCCCGAGGAAAAAAAGATAGAACGATATCCGGAGGGAGATAGTGCCGAAAAGGAAGATGTCGAAGCTATTTACATAGAGGATCTCGAAAAGCAAGGCGGGCTTAGCACAAAAGCGGAAGTAGGCTCGGACGCGCCAACGGTTTTTGAGCTCGCCACTAAATTTTTGGAACGAGTAATCTTTAGAGGCGAGGTCGAATTCGAGGATACTCCCAAATTCAAAAACGGCATGGAAATATCCGGCACTCCCGTTTTCGATGAAGACACGGCCGGATATGCTGTTATCAAAAAAGGAAACCAGAGCGTCGTCGTCGAATTCGACCAAAAATACGATGAGCCACCCATCGTGACGGCTACGCTGTCTCTTCAGAAATACGAAGATCCCGATGTGCGGGCCGCCGCGGAGGATCTCCTTCTCATATCCGACGTCAGATTCATCGTCACGAAGGTTTCAAAAACGGAATTCGAAATAATGATGGACCGGATTGCCGACTCGGATATTCCATTTTCCTGGCACGCTCTGGCCGTTGAGGAGCCGAAAGTTCACAAAAAGAAGGGAACAACACTCGAAAACGCCATAAATTCGCTGATTGAAAATGATTTTTGGACAAGTCAATTTGGAGATGAAGACGATTCAGCTATGTAAATCGTAATTTTAAAATAATTATGGATATAATGAAAAAGAAAATATCTTCTATCCCGAAATTAATCAGCCCCAGGCTGCCGGTTCTTTCTTGGCTGGACAAAAAAATTATTCTAAGGGGGTGGGAATTTCCACTAAAAAGAATTGTTCTTCCGATTGCCGTCCTGTTTTTCTGTGTTGCTTTAACGATCTATGCTTTTGCTTTTGGAAGAGGGAGTCAGGCAATCGACCAAAAGGCGGCTCTCGAAAAAGAAATTGAAACATTAACCGGCAAAATCTCGAGCTTCATGGAACTGCCGAAAGAGGAGCAGCCCACGCTGGCTACGGTAACTGATCAGAGCAAGCTCAAAGACCAAGATTTCTTTTCAAGCGCCCAGAACGGCGACAAGCTGCTCATATATCCGAAATCAAAAAAGGCTTTGCTCTATCGGCCCTCCACCGGCAAGCTGGTTGATGTTGCCAATTTAACTTCCGGCGAAAAAGAGAGTGAAGAAATAGCAGAGGATGATTATTACGGCGAAAAGGAAACAATTGAATACGTCGATTAAAATTTGTTATGGTTCAGAATTTGAAAAAGGCAAAGATGAAAAAAGCCAGGGCTCTTGTTTTGTTCTCCGGCGGGCTGGACTCAATTCTCGCGGCAAAAATTCTCGAGAAACAGGGAATTGATGTTACCGCGCTCACGCTTGTGAGCTATTTTTTTGATGCCGAGCAAGCGGAGAAATCATCTGAAAAATATAATATTGATTTAATAGTGAAAGATATTTCCAAGGAGCATTTCGCTGTTGTAAGAAAACCCCGCTTTGGATACGGCGCGGGCATGAATCCTTGCATTGACTGCCATCTGCTGATGCTCAAAACCGCTAAAAAAATAGCCCAAGCGGGAAAATATGATTTCATCGCGACGGGGGAGGTGCTGGGACAGCGGCCCATGTCGCAGAATCGCGAAGCGCTGAAACTGATCGACCGTAAGGCCGGGCTTGAGGAAAAAGTCTTGCGCCCTCTTTCGGCAAAACTTCTTCCGGAAACAAAAATGGAAAAAACAAACATTGTCGATCGTCAAAGTTTGTTTGGAATCAGAGGAAAATCAAGGAAAGAGCAAATCGGGCTGGCGAAAAAATTTGAAGTGAAAAATTTTCCCTCGCCGGCCGGCGGATGTATCTTGACCGACAGGGAATATTCCAAAAGACTTGGAGAAATTTTCTTCAAAAAGAAGAATGTGAAAAAGAGCGACATTGATCTTTTGCGAGTCGGCCGCCATTTTTGGATCGAAAAGACATGGATTATTCTTGGCCGGAACGAAAAAGAAAATGAAAGACTCGAAAAGTTGTCGGAGGCCGGTGATGTCTTGGTCGAACCGAAAGATATTCCCGGGCCCACGGCCCTCGTACGTAAGAAAAGAGATAAAAAACTCCTTGATTTTGTCAGAACTTTGTTGAAAAAATATATCAAAAATTCGCCGGATGATTTTCAGGTAAAAATAACCGCGAAGTAGATAAGGCTCAAAAAGTACTCGCTCCAGTTCTCTAGTGAACTAGAATCTATGTCGTTTTTTGGATGGCAAAAGTGCCGGCTGGAGAGTCGGAATTTTAGTGGGCAGAGGTGGGGTAAAATTTCAACCCAGATATCCGACGGTTCGCAATGAAGCTCTCTTGTCATAATTTTCGCGGTTTTGCCGGCGATATTTTTCAAGATGTTGTTTCTTCCGGAATGGATCAGAGCCGTCACAAAGCGTTTGTTATCGAAGAGAATAACCACGGGGCAATCAGCCACCAAGAACATGACCGGAAAGCCTATGAGGTTGGTGATTACCGCGTCGCATCGAACCCGGCTTTTCGCAAACACTCCACTGCCTTTCAACAGATTCCTGTTTATATCTCTCACAAAAACAATGTCGTCAGTGAGACCGAGAGTAGGGCAAAAAACACCGACTGGATTGATCTTGCAGGATATCAGAAAGCTAAGTCGGTTAAAGAGTGTTAAGAAGTAAAATTCCGGGAAAGATTTCATTCGGCGAAGATAGTGATCGAATCGACTCTCGTTTAGCCGAAAACCGTTCATTCTATGACTGACTAGGCTCATATCACCATGAACCTTTTCCGAATAATAAACCTCGAGTCCATGAATTTTGCTCACGGCGCCTCCTTGTTTTTCTTGTTGTAGGTGCTGTATGCGAGCGGTTTTGCCCGCATTTGTGCCTCGGGAGAGACTCGCCCCGAAGCATGACGCTTTCGCGTCAGCTACGGGGTAAAAACTCTCATTCTTAGACTCGTGGGCGAGGAGGGAGTCGAACCCTCACGATATTGCTATCACAGGATTTTGAATCCTGCGTGTCTGCCAGTTTCACCACTCGCCC
>CAZFIH010000009.1:0-23257 GCA_964519445.1 uncultured Bdellovibrionales bacterium
GCAACTGCATCTCACGAGCTTACGCTCGGAGATTTAAGTTTGGAAGGTTAAAACTATTTGCGTCATTAGTGATATAGTGATAGTATTCATCGTGTGACACAAAATATATAACTCGTAACATTGCTATTTTGTTCAAAAGAGGCATAGCAACATTCACCCTCGACCACGGGAAGTGTCCCTGGTGGCTTTTTGAACGGATGGTGAAGCTGGGACGGGAAATGACAAGAGTAATCGTCATCGAATACGGGCCGGACGAGTTCGTAAAGCGGATCGCCGATCCGGTCTGGTTTCAGGCGCTTGGAACGGTGCTTGCCTTCGATTGGAACGCTTCTGGATTAACTACGATACTAACCGCTGCCCTCAAGGAAGCCATTCAAGATGAAGAAAGAGACCTCGGTATTTTCATTTGCGGAGGAAAAGGAAAAACTTCTCTCAAGACTCCGGAGCAGATAAATCTGTTCGGGGCGCGGGCGGAACTGCCCCAGGAAAAAATAAATTCTCTCGAATACAATTCCCGAATGGCCGCTAAAGTCGATTCCTCTCTCGTTCAGGACGGCTTTCAAATCTATCACCATTCTTTCTTCTTCAGCCGAAACGGCGCCTGGGCAGTTGTCCAGCAAGGAATGAACGAAAAAAACGTGACTGCCAGACGTTATCATTGGTATTCGGATGATGTGAGCAATATAGTAATTGAGCCTCATAGCGGCATAATTTCCGACGGAAAAAATACCGGACTCAATATGACTTCAAAAGAAAGTGAAAGAACGCAGAAGATAAGCACCGAACTCGTGCAAGGAAGCTATAATACATTGATGAAAGATCTGAAACTCCTGCGAAAGTACTCTACTCCGCAAAGCGATGTCATGTCCGCCGGAAACAAATATCAAGAACTGACCAAGATGCATCTCCACGACCGGGATTTCAAAGTTTTGCCGGCCGTCACGGAAGATTTTGCGAAGAGCAAATATCTGGAGAGAATATTATATGAAGTTAGCGAGATAAGGCCGGAAAGCTATGAAAAACTTCTCTCCCTTAAAGGAGTAGGACCGAAAACCATCCGGGCTTTGGCCCTCACGGCGGAAGTGATCTACGGCGCCAAGGCTTCCTATGAGGACCCGGCCCGCTATTCCTTCGCCCACGGCGGAAAAGACTTCGTTCCCTACCCGGTAGACAAGCCGACCTATGACCAGACCATCACCGTAATGCGCGAGCTTGCTTCCAAAATGAAAGTCAGCTATTCTGAAAAAAATAAGATAATCAATCGTTTTAAATGAGAAAGATTGAAACCGGAAGTCCAACACAAGAACAAGGAGGAACTCGAAAAATGGGAAGAAAGAAAGAAAGGATGTTGAGCGACGAAGAGGTCTTTTTGCTAAATAACCTTGTTGGTGCAGGAGTCCATATCTTGAGAAATAAAAATTTGAGTGTGGATCATCCTGAATTCCAGGAAGAAAAAAAAGCTGCTATAAGGGTAGTTTTAAGTGAAAACGGGATAACTTCAAATGAGCAGGAAAAAAGATTGTGGCCAAGTCTAGCCTCCCGTATCGAGCTTGCCATGAAAATTCCTCCCGAAGAGCACTTTCAAAAGAAGCGAATGAAGAAGCTTCAGGAATCAATGCACAAGCCAGATGATCCGCGGACCAAAGGACTTCTCGAAATAGCCAGAGAGCTCATCTCAATTTCTCGAAAAAAGGGAAGGACGAGGAAAGCTACCGCTGATATGGTCAGAGATGCGGTTTATCAAACGATCAGGCACATCAAATACAAAACAAAACAACACAAAGAGGCTGAAGCAAAATTGCTCAAGTACTACCTTTGTGGTGAATATCAAATTCCCACCAACGATCCCGGTCTAAAAAGTTTATCTGATCCAGATAGACAAAAAGAGCTTTTCGTAAACTAGCACCGCCGCGGCAGGCAGGTCCCCGCCCCGGCGGTTTTTTTCAAAACAAAAAAGCCGGTCGAAATAAAGACTGGCTTTTTTGATTTTTTTCTCTCGCAAAAACAACTCTATCCGACTCTATCCGCATGAGAGAATAATAATTCAAAAAATTGACTGAACTATTGTTGCGGTGTTTCTTCGCCTTCTGTCGGAGTCTCCGGCGCTGGCGGAGGAGTCATTGGTTCATCAGCCGGTGGAGGAGTTGTTACCGGTTCATCAGCCGGCGGCATTCCCGGAGCCGGAGCTTCAGTTGGCTGATCCGTTCCCGGATCCATTGGATTTTGTGTTTCGTCGGTCATAGTACACCCCCTTTCTAGCTAAATTACAAATTACAATAATCAAATTCCAAATAATCTTCATTTTTCTAAATTCGAATCTCGAAACCGAATTTGGTTATTCGGTAATTGGTTTTTGGAAACTATTTGGAATTTGTAATTTGACCTTTGGAATTTCTCTTAGAGCGGTTTTTCTCCCATATCAAACGCGTCGGCTGTGGCGGAAGGAGAAGCAAAACTGGCCTTCTCCATTATTTCCTTATTCACTATATCACGGCTGCGCCCATATTTCAACTTGGAAAGCTCCTTCAAAGCTGCTGAAATTTCCGGAACCCCCTTTGTCGGAGGATATGTTTTGATATTGAACGGTGTTGCCACTTGGTTATTGATAAGCAGCTTCAAAAAAGCATTCCGGTTGTCAACGTTCATTAAATCATTGGCATCGAAGACCGGCTCGAACTGTTTTTCCACAAATTCAGCGTCTTCGGCACCGATTCGAAAAGAGCAAATGGAGCCGACGTTTCCGAAAACGGCTTTGGATATTTCCTCTTTGAGCTGGGCGATGAACTGATGGGCAATGATGAGATTGAGCCGGTATTTTCGCGCCTCGGAAAGAATTTGCGAAATGGAATCGGTTGTGAAATTCTGGAATTCATCGACATAAAGATAATAGTCCTTTCTGCCTTCTTCCGGAGAATCCACTCGCGAGAGAGCGGCGATGAGAATTTTTCCGACGATGATCATGCCCAGAAGATTGGCGTTGATCTCGCCGATTTTTCCTTTGGAAAGATTCACGAGAATTATCTGCTGGTCATCCATGGCTTGCCGGAAATTAATAGTGCTCTTTTCCTGGGCGATAATGGGCCGCATCATATCATTCGAGATAAATTGGGTGAGCTTGGATGTGATATAGGGAACCATATTGGCCAGCGCCGCTTCTCCCCCGGCCTTTTCGGCTTCTTTCTCCCAGAAATTTTTGACGACGGGATTGGAGCAGTGAGAAAGCTTCATGTGGCGAAATTCCTCGTCCGCCAAAACCCGCGGTATTTCCATCAAAGTCGATCCGCTTTCGGGATGCTCCATAGTGAGAAGCGCCGCGTTTCGCATGTATTGCTCGAACATCGGCCCTCCGGTCTGGCGCAGGTCGTAGAGCTTGTCAAAGATATTTATCATCTCGTTTATGACAAACGTTTTTTGTTCCGGCTTGGCATGGTCATATTCGAGCATATTGAGACCGAAAGGCCTTTCCATGTCCGAGGGATCGAAATAGATCACCTGTTCGGCCCTGTCTTTCGGAATACACTCCAAAACGTGCTCCACGAACTCTCCGTGGGGATCAATGACGCAGGCGCCTTTGCCTTTTTCGATGTCCTGCTTGACCATCTCTTCCATCATGGTGGTTTTTCCGGTGCCGGTCTGACCAATAATATAAAAATGGCGCCGGCGGTCATCGTCATTGTGGTGGATGACGGTTTCCACTCCCCGATAGTCGCTGAAGCCGATGACAATCCCTTCTTTCGACAAATTGGCGGGAGGCGCCGCCGTTCGGGCTTTGAGCCAGCCGATTTTGGGAGTTTCCGTCGAAAAAAGAGGAAAATGGAAAATGCTGGCAATTTCTTCGGAGGAAAGAATGAAGCTCCGCGAATCATTGAATATTCGGAAAATAAAATTGAAAGCGATGTTTTTGGGCCGCAATTTGTTTTCCCGCAGAACTTTGAAGCTGTTCAGACCCGGATTTTCATACTGAATGAAAGCGTTTTCCAGTTCCGACAGAATGACTTCCGACCTTTCTTGGGCAAGAGCCGAAGCTACAAGGCGCAGGTTCACCCGGAATCCGGGCTTGTTGGCCTTTCCTTCCACCTTTTTCACGATCTCCTGCTCTTCGGGAGTGAGCTGATATTTTTCCCGGTCGCTTTCCAAGATATCCCTGCCCTGCTCGTCTTTTTTCTTGACGGCAATTTTATAGAACCCCCGGAAAAATTCCCGCAGAAAATTGTCGCGCTTCACGTCTTCAAATCTTCTCCCCTGCTGCATTTTGTGGGCGAATTCGCGGCCTTTCGAACGCCAGCCTCCCCTCGCCGGCTTCATCAAGAGCTGAATGGACGCCCCTTCTCTTTTTTCGTGAAATTTCCCCAGAACATTCGTGATATTGTTGATCGGATCTGATTCCAAGTGTTGATATGTCCTGACGGGAAGAAAATCTTTTTCTTTGAGTTCCAGATAGGACGCGGACGTGAAGCTTCCCGGATGGAAAATATTATAATCCTTCACTCTTTCAATCGCCGCCTTGGGATAAAAACTGTGAATCTGGCGTTCGACAATCCCAATGAACTTTCGCGGCGCTCCGACATAAAAAGAAATTTCGTCGGAGCCGGCCGGATTGGCGATCTCGAGGGCGATGACCGCGTCGCCGTAAACGAGGCGATGGAAAAAATTGGTTTTTTCCCGGATGTTTCCGAGGCTCGCGAAAAGATGCTCCATCACCGAGATGATTTCTTTTTCCGTTTTCGGCTGCTGTTGTTCTCCGCCCTGACTTTCGCGCTTGAACGGCCGGCTCACTTTGACGACATCGAGGCTCATATTGAGCGATCGAGTGATTTGTCCCCGAAAAGAGGCGAAGCTCCGATAGAGCATGAAAAAAGCGGAGGCAAAGCTGACAGCTGCCGCCAAAAGTGCCAGAGGATAAAGAATCAGATTGAGATTATAGACATCCATGGTTTATTGAATGGGAGGATAGCCAAACCGTGAAATATAGCACTGGCGCTCCGCTTCCGAAATTTCATCCCACCAGTATTCGATGTCGCCGTTGGGATGCGTCCAGCCGGAGCAATCAAGCCCGGAGGTTGAGGATGAACTCGTTGAGCTTGTTGATCCGCACTCCGCCGGCAAAGAATTCACATATAGTGTTCCAAGCATTTTCTCGATAGTTGTAAACTGGGAGTTATAGCCCGTTCCGAAGGCCATAAGTTCCATCCCCCGATTTCCAGTTATCCAATGAAGCGCTTGGGAATCGGGATGAGTGAACCAGCTTCTCACGACGGACGTGCCGTCCCAGTCAATGGTTTCGCTCAAGGCCAGATTTCCCTCCATGAGACTCGTCCTTTCGTCAGAAAAAGACTTGAGCGATTGCCCGGGTACAAGACCAAGGGATTCGACTTTCATCCGCGTTTGGGGGCCAACGAAAAAAACCTGAATGGAGTTTCGGGTTGCCGTTTCCGTCGTCCAGGAAGCCGGGTAGTTGATGGAATACTTGTATTTGCAGTTGAAATAATAGATCGAATCTTCCGCGAAATTCACGTCGTAAAGAGGCCGACTGTCAGCGGAAGCAACACTCTGCGAGAAAGAATCCAAAGCGGCCTGATACTCGCCCAAGTCAGGCTCGAATATCTCAATCCCTTTGATAATTTTTTCCATATCCGGCATAGCCTGGCTGGACACGTCATCAGGCGGAAAACCGTTGATATGGTAGTAGGTGAAAACATACTGGCTGTTCCGGCCGATTTCCTCGCCGGCGCACATGGCCGTCTGGCAAAATTCCTGATAATCGCTCCAGAGATCGATATAATAGGCGTTGACAGTGAAAAGGTTCACATAGCCGGGCTGATCGGTATAGTTTGCCATTTGAGAGGGAAGGTAAAAGTCGATCTTGGCGGCTCCAAATCCGCCGTCGGTGGGTTTCACGTGGACTTTGTAGTCTTTCCAGACATCCGTCATCTTGAGGCGAAATCCGTAATCCTGGTTTTCATAGGTCAATTTCGAATCAGCCGCGGAAGTTTGTTTTTGCCCCGCGGGTGAGTTGTCTTTTTTCATCTTGGAGATGAAATAGCCAAAAGCTACTATCCCGCTGATCACGAGAACTATCAGAAGAACTCCTGCCGCGATCAAAATTCCCATTAGAACTTTCCGGGACGAATCATTGCCCTCCTCTTTTTTCAATTCTTCTTTGGCCAAGCTCTTTTTTTCCTTTTTTTTGTTTTTTTCCTCCATATTTTTTATTTTTAATATTTATAATTCTTTGAGTAGCCCCTTTTGAAAAAGCTGATTGCGAAGTTCTTCCTCAAGGAGACGGTCGTGGATTTCGTCGAGAGTATAGTTGTCCAATTGGGCGGAGACTTTTCCTTTGTCCATGTGCTGGGCGACTTTGATTGCGTGCATCGGCCCCTTTTCAAGAGCCAGTTCCAAAAGCTTCTCGACTTTCTTTTCGTATTCGGTGATTTCGGAAACGGATTGGGCATCAGTCTGGATATGAGCAGGCGTTGCCGGCTGGGTGCTGATCGCACGACGCGCGGTCTCAATTTTCTCGGCTACCTTGACTTCCTGCGCCTCTCCCGCGCCGGGCTCCTTCTCCGCTCCGCTTTCCCGCTCCGGCTTTTTTTCCAGCGCGGCGGCTTCTTGCCCGGCACCCGATTTTTCTTCCGGCTTTGCTTCCTGAATCTTTTTTTCCGCGTCAAGATCCTTTTTCTCGATGGGTTCTTGTTGGTTGGTGGGCATATAGTTAAATCCAAAAATCAAAAATCAAAATTACAATGAAAAAGTAAAAATCTTGGAGAAAAACATTAAATATTTAATCCGTAGTATTTTTTTCCGCCGCTTCCTTCAGCTGATTCTTGAAATCTTCGACTGTTTTTTTCACGAACTCGTCGTAATTTTCGATTTTTCCTTTCAAAAATTCTTCAATTTGTTCCGCTTCGGCGTTTGAATCGATCAATTTCATCAGCTCACTTCGATCTTCCTCGCCGAGTTTCTCCACGGTATCAACGTATATCCTCTTGAGAACCGCTTCCGTCATTTTGAAGAGAAATTCCGCCTGCTCTTCTTCCGGAAGCGCTTGAAGTCCCAGTTCCTCGATGATGTTTTGCTGAAGGATGGTATCTTTTGTCATAATTATTTTTATTATTTTTTATTTCCGATAAATTATTCCGCTAACAACGGCGGCTGTGCGCGAGTCTTTCATTTTTTCGAGCAAATATTCCCAATTTGTTTGGCCCGGTTTCGGTTTTCCAAGCGCTTTGTACAGATCCTTGAAAATTTTCAAATTGTTATTCGTCCTGCCTACCGCATCGCTTTCAATGACATCCTCGGCGATATAGCCTTTTGACTTCTGAAAATTTTCATACCACTTTTCGGCCGGTTCGTTCCAAAAAATATAATTCTTGCTGATTCCCGCGGTTTCGATGAGGCGGTTAAGCGCCCCCCGGCTGGCCAGGGCCTGTCGATGAGTGGCTTCGTAAGAGGCAATTTTCGACAGGGCTTCCTTTCTGGCGTTTACTTCTCTTGTATATTCCGCGGCTCGCGCGGCTCTATCGGAGGCTCGCCGCGCCAAATCCTGCTGGTGATCAGCCTCGATTTCCGCCATGGTTTTTGTTCCGGCCGCTGATTTCGACACCGGATGGTGCACCTCTCCGGCGCTGACGGCTTGTGACTCTTTTGGACTCTCTGGCGCTGGCTCCGGATCAACGGCCAGAAACGAGTCCGGTTTTTTCACGTCGCTCAATTCGGCGAAAGCCTTTCCTGAATATTCGATCCTCATTCCCTTTATATTGTCTGCATTTGGATCTTTGACAATTTTCACGATGTCGCCTGGCTGGACCCCGCGGCGTGCCAACTCATCCAGCTCGGCATAATTAATTCCTTTTTCACGAGCGAGTTTATGAAGTAACTCGGTCGTCATTCGTCTTGCGTCACGCACGAAGGTCTTGCTCTCCGGATCGAGCCCGTACTTTTCCGGATTGGCCCGAATTAGGTTTTCGGTTGAACGCCAGAAGCTGCCGCCTTTCTTGATTGTATCCGATCCCAGCTCAACTGTTTCCGGAGCCATTTCCGCCGTGACGGCCGGCGCGTCCGGCGCCCGCAAGTCCTGCAGGCCGGATTCTGCTTGGGAAAGTGACGATGAATCGCGAAAATCCGCAGGAACCTCGGCATCCACACCCACGGCCGGACTCTTTCCGGCGTCGTCGATGATATGGCCGCGCGCGTAATGGCTCTCCGGCTTTTTAGGGCTGTCGAAAGGTTCCGCGTCATACTGTTTGAAATATTCCTCGCCAATTTTCGTGAGCGTTCCGTCTTTGTTGTAGAGAATCTCTTGGGACACTTCCGGTTTCGCGCCCGTAGCCCCGCCCAACCGAGCTTCTTTAAGAGGTCCCTTGTATCCGGTGATATATTCAAAGGGCCGAAGCCCAACCAGCTCCTCAAAAAAATTATCAGTGCTTTCTTTAGTAATAATACCGCTATTCGCTGCCGCCCTGAATACTTCTCCGATTGCGAGAGCAGTCACCGTAGTTTTCAAAAAAGTCTTCACCGCCCGCCGCGAATGTTCCCGCTGTTTTTTGTGGAAATCCGCGCTTTCCTTCGATATGTTGAACACGTGAACAAATTTCTCCTGCCACTGGTCTTCTGCAAATTGAAGCATTATTTTCGCCTGGCGACGAGCCTTTTCCTCGTTCTTTTTCTCCAAATCAGTAATATGTTTTTTGACCTCTATCGCCTTCCTTCCAACCGCGGCCATACTGCCGGCAAAAACACTCGAGAAAAGACGTGACATTGTTCCATAGCTAGCCGCGCCTAATCCGCCTGTTACAGCTAGCCCCAGCCCCAATCCGGCACCCCAAACAATTCGAGCGACTCCCTGCTTTTTCATGAAGCCCTTCATTCCTTTCTGCGCTTGCCACCAATCACCCAGCGCCGCGTATCTGTCAAACAGTTTTCCGGTAAGGCTTTGCCTCCGATACTCTGTCTCGTGATTGAAAATCCTTATCTCCGATTCGAGAAGCCACTTATTGAGATGAACAATGTCTTCAGCACGGCTATCTTGCTTCAAGATACTGCCGCCTTCTCTTCTTATTTGTTCTCGAATTTCGTCAAGTTCATGCCGATACTGGTTCAGCTCTTCATTGCCAATTTCCGGAATCTGATATCCTAAAGCTTCCTTGATCTTGTTCCATCTTCCTTTGAGATTGCTCGTCCTCTCGCCGATCGTTTTTTCCAGATCAAAAAGTCTTGCTTCCAGCTGTCGATACTTTTCCCACTTATCGTCTTTCGCGGATTTCGAAGTCCCTTCCCCGCCGTCCCTTACCGGTTGAGCGGGTGGCTCTGATTTTTGTTTTTCCTTCTTTTTTTCCTTTCTACTCCTCTTTTTTCTATCCAGCTCTTTTGGCGAAGACTCGACCGCCGGCCGGCTGTCCGGAGGCGGAACGGGTTCAGCCGGAGGTTGATCGGGCGGCGCTGTCGGTTCCGAAACTTCTTTCGGTTTTTTTCCGAATTTTTCTCCCGCTTTGGCGCGAAGCTCACGGCTCGCTTCTAATATTTCTTCCGTTTTCATAATTTATTCAAATCGCTCAAATTTATTTCTCGAGCTGCTCTTTGAACAACTTGCTCCTTTGTGTCGTTTGTGAATCCCCGCTCGCCCAGCATCTGATCATCATATATCCCTCTCAAGTGGGGCAGGATGAATCCCGACAGAATGCCTTCATCGGTGTGATTCTTTCGCTCGTCTCCCAAAATTTCCAGGATCTTATCGTAGTATTCCTGTCCCGATTCAGATAAAATGCCAACCCACTCCTCCTGCTCCGGGGAAAAACCTGTCTCCTTCTTTCGATCTGCGACCACTTCTCGAAGAATCTTTTCAACTTCTTCTCTCACAAACCGAGAAATCTGGAGCTCGAAATCTTCCGGGTCGGCCAATTCGAAATTGGCGTCAACTTTTCGGACAATTTCTCTTTCGCTCTGCTGATTTATCTCGAGTAACTTTTTAACCAATTCCTGCTCAAATTCGAGAAATTTCGAGGAGTAATTTTTTATCCTGGCAATCGCTTCCGCGAAATCCTCGTCGCTTTCAAGGCCGCATTTTCTTTCTTGATTTATTTCCCTTACGAAATTATTCAATTCTGGCTCATCTTTTTCCCAAAATCTTGCAAATTTGTTGTGTTTGTGAAGTTCATGAAACAAGAACGATCGAATCCTATATTCTTCCCTTTCGGGTGTATTGACCGCAATTTTTTGGAACTCCTCAAGGACAAAATCATCAAGTTGCGAAAGAGCAATTTTTTCCAAAGTCGGCCAATCTTCCGTTCTCAGAAAATCTTTAGCCTGATTTTGAAAATTTATAAACGCCCGAACTCTTTTTGGCTCTTCCAAAATCATAGTTTTCAAAATAGAAATGCTTTTGAGAGGCATCACCTCATTGAATCTTTCGTAGACTAGGTCGCGTAGATCCGTTTCATTGATATTTTTTTCCTCAATTCCTTTCCGCTTCAAAATTTCTGCTGTCCCTTCTTCTGACCGAATATGATGGACAGCCAGAATTCTCAAAGTGTTCAATTTATTGTGGAAAATTCCGACCAATTTTTGAATTGCGCCTGCGCGTTCATCCTCACTTATGTTATCGTCGATATTTTCTTTCATGTATTGAAGCATCATTTGCCTGCCTTCCGTTTCCGAAATTTCATATAGCGCTTTCATTTCATCCAAAAGCTTTTGCTGTGAATTTTCATTGTATTGTTCGCCTTCTTTTTTATAATAATCGACGCTCTCCTGCAGGCTTTTTAAATACCCGTCCCGGCCTTTCTCATAAATTTCAATAATAAGCTTGTCGAGCGCTTCATCAGTCTCTTTTTTTTCGGTTTCATTGATCTGACCTTCTTCAATTCCCCCACCGCCAACAACTGCGCCTTTTTTCTCCTGAACAGCTTTCTGAATCAGCTCTTTCTTGAGCGCGTTCAAATCTTCGACGGTTCCCTGTTTGAATTTTTCTTGGTCCGGCATATGTTTGGGTCAATTATTCTTTTCTTGTTTGACTGTCCCGAATTACAAAATCCACGACTTTTTCCGGAAAATTATCCCTGAAAAGCCTCTTACGGTTCTGTTCTTTCAGTGGACCATTCTCTGTCAGTACTTTCCCGAGATCTTCAAAAAAAGATATAGAAAGTTCCCGCATATCTTCCGGATCCATCTCCCCACTCTCTTCTTTTTCTTTCACGATTTCTTCCGCTCTATCCTGATATTCATGAAGATAACCCGCAGTAAACTCCAAAAAATCCAGTTGATAGGGAGTAATGCATAAAACTTTGTTTTTTTTCTCAAGAGCGTTGACAAGAATCAAGATTTCGGCCACGTTTCCAAATTTTTCTTTTCTTTTTTCCCTTAGAATATTCCTTACGTGATGGCTTACTTCAAACGGCAGTTGATCCTCAATCCACCCGTCCAAATCCTGCTTGCGCAGCAATTTATTCGCCTGGTCCTTCAAAAAATTATCAAATTGATATTCTTCTTCATCTGGTTTGCTCATTTCTTTCAGCAAGTTCTTAAGATCCTGATCTTTGGTGTCAATATCTTTTATCCGATCCAACGCGTCCAGTTCTTTTTGGTCCAGCAATTCTCTTTTGAAATAAAATAATTTCTTTCCCTTCTGAATTTCATCTATTAGCTTCAATCCTTCGTAAATAATCTGAATATAATCCCTAACCGACTTCTCCAGCATTTTTTTCAGTGCTTGCCTCAGCTTTTCTTTATTTTTCTCATTCATTTCCAAAGCCGCGACTCCGTTTGTCCTTTCTTTTGAAAGATCTTGCCCAACTTCGTTTCTTTCGATCCTCTTGATTCTGTTGAAAGCGTTTCGTAATGATTCGTTTTCACTAAGGTCAAAAGCAGATTCTACGTAATAATCAATCAGCTCTTTGAATTTTCCTGGCTCGCGAAGAAATTTTTCAAAACTTCCTCCGGGTCCAAACCTTTTCAGGCAACGATCATATATTTGGCCTCTTTCTCCTTTTATTTCGTCCAATCCGCTTTTCAACTCATCTGGCTTGATGCCTATGCTCGGATAAATACCTTCGTCTATTTCTTTTATTTTTGCGACAATCCCTTCCAGTTTCTCGCCAACAGCCGTCTTGATTTTTTCTTCGGGCTCGCTGGTTTCTTTTTCGGCTTCAGGGAAAACACCGGCCCTTTCTTTATGAAATTCTCCCTCTTTTCTATCTGGACCGGCTTCGACTACCTCATTATGCCGCGTGAAAGGGCGCAGTTTTTCCAATTCTTGTTCGATGAATTCTTTTGTTTGGGCGTCCGGATCTCTCGCGAGACAGTTTTTCAGCGCGGTTTCATAATAGGCCAAAACAACTTTCTCGATTTCGGATTGGACTTCCTTGATACTGTCCAAATTGTCTTCCAGTGTCATATCCTCCAGTTTTTCCCTTCCGTAGTGCTCAAGGGCCAATTCAACCGAAACATACTGGCACGTTTCGACGACCTCTTCGCCTCTTATCAGCTCCATTGTGTCATTTATGATCCGCGGGGACGGCTTCTCAAGGCCCTTGTCCTTCAGTATTTTCGCGATATTTCCCTTTCCAAAAAATTTTTTTTCGAAATATTTCCCTATTTCCGCCAAGTATTCTTCTCCTAAAAATTTTTTTTTCTTTCCTTCCTGCGATTCCGGAGGGGCAGGAATTTCACTCCCGACCGGCTTTCTTTCGGCCGTCTTCCATGTCGATCCGGTTCGATAGACTGCGGATCTGACTTCGGCTTCCTTAATATTCTCCGGCGGATCAGAAGAAAATCCGGTTTCATGCAAAGCTCTGCCGATATCTTCCTGCGTTGGAATTGGAGTGCCTCCTGTTTCCTCCTTATCAACGGGTTTTCCGGTTCTTTCTTCCGAAGTATTTTTATCTCTCGGCGGGGCGTCGTATTCTTGCGCCGGACCCTCGTTGTACATACCTTCCTCAAGATCTTTTCTGCTTTTCCTGGAATTTTTATGAGTCGGCAAATCGACCGACGGTTCTTCCAGTGAACTGCCATGCGTTTCTTTCCACTGACTTTTTGTGCCTTTACCGGTCCCTCTTGGCCGGTGGGGATTTGCCATTAATTTTCTAACAAAATAAAACTTAACTTACCCTGATTAAGCCCTCGAAATTTTTTATTTTCTAATTTTGTTTTCATTCAAATTATACCACAAAAAATCCGCAAAGAGAACATTGTGGATAACCCCGTACAAAATTCTATTTTCTCCGGCATACGATAAATTACTTTCCTGCATCGCAAAGTGAAATCTTACTCATTTATTCATGTTTTTACGGGGCAAGGTCAAATGAACAATATTTTTCGTCAAAAGAAAAACTCCCGCCACCAACCGCGGGAGTTTTCTCGCAGTTAAGTGACAGGAGCCGTTAATTCAGTTCAGGCCATAAAACCGGTAATTGATATAACCTTTTCTATATTCCTTCCTTAATCTTTCCTGGGAGCTCCAATCGTATTCTTGAATTGTTGTAGCCCACAGAGTATCGATATGTTCGAGCTCTTTGCCGTGAGCAAAGTGATTCTTAAGAGAATGAATGGCAATAAAGGAACCTATGAAGCTACTGGGTATAATGTTATAGATAAGAATTCCGTCTTTCTGGTATCCGAAAAGATTCGGCTCGATAAGAATTTTAAGAGGGCCCCAATCCCGGCACCGGAAAAGTTCCATGGTGTACGTCTTACCATTCTTCATTTTATCCATCGTGATCTGATTTTCTCCCAGTATGGGAACCCACTCCGATTTAATATTGTAGAGTTCCCCATTCCAGAAAAAAATTTCACCCTGAATGAAAATCTTTTTAGCCGTTGCTGGAATTACAAAAAATGACAAAAAAACACTTATCAGAACGAGCAAGAAGATATTTTTTTTAAGTTGCATCGGGTAACCCTCCGTAAATTTTCTTTCCCCTGCCGCTGCAGGGTTTTTGTTTCCTGTTATTTTACGCACATTCCGGGGATATTGTCAACATCATTGAACTTGAGATATAATATAATCAAGCGGAATTATCTTTAAACAAAAATGAAAAAAGGGAAATAAACCGCCAAAAAAAATCTGCCGCGAAGGACAGACTGGTTGGTTTTTGGGAGGATAAATCATTTTTCACCCCGTAAGACAAATGTTCAAGAAAAAGAAAACACACAAAAACAATATAAAGCCAACAAAAAATAAATATCTCAATCTGTCTAAGAATTTGTCGTACGGGGCGAGGCACAAATTTTTTTACCTTACTCTGGCCGCGGTTATCATCTTGATTGCCATCCTCGCACGGACGCACCACATTTCCACTTTGCCGCCCGGAATATACCCCGATGAAGCCGTCAACGGAACTGACGCCGTCAACTCCGTTGAAAAAGCCCACCTGAAGCTTTTCTATCCGAACAATTACGGCCGCGAAGGGCTCTATATGAACTTGCTTGCCTTGGGCTTCATGGCCTTCGGGGTGAACATCATCACGCTCAAAATGTGGTCGGCTTTTTTTGGAATTTTCACCGTGGCCGGAATGATGCTCCTCGGCCGAGAATTATTCGGGACGTACCGAGCGGGGCTCGTAGCCGGATTTCTCTACGCGACATCTTTTTGGGCCATCAATTTCAGCCGAATCACTTTTCGGGCGATAATGCTGCCTTTCGTTCTCGTCTTTTCTTTCTACTTTCTGGTCAAGGGATTGCGGACAGGCAAATACATAAACTATATCCTTTCCGGAGCATTTTTCAGCTTGGGATTGTATACCTACATTGCTTTCCGGATTGCGCCGGTCATCCTTGTCGCTTTTTTGATTGCCCTTGTCCTGTCAAGGAAAAATTTTCTCAAAGACTATTGGAAAGCGATACTGATTTTTGCCGCCGCCGCTTTCATCGTGGCTCTTCCCATGCTGGGGCTGTTTTTTTCTCATCCGGAATATTTTGAAAGCCGTTCCGAATCCGTATCGGTTCTCTCGCCCAAGGTTAATCAGGGAAACCTGTTGAAAGCTCTCGGTGAGAGTACTGCTTTGACGCTTGGTATGTTCAATTTCCACGGAGACCAGAACTGGCGGCATAACCACCCCGATTACGCCCAGCTCGAATTTTTCGCCGGAATATTTTTCCTGGTCGGCCTCGGCTGGCTGGTCTACCGATTTTTTTACGCGTTATACGGCCGAATTCGGGAAAAGAAAAGGAACGAAGAATTTCCAGCCGATACGCTCATTTTGGCCTGGTTTTTCGCCATGCTTCTTCCCGGAATCCTGACTTACGAAGGCTTGCCGCACGCCCTGCGTGTCATCGGCGCTTTGCCGGCCGTTTTTCTCATCGTCACTTTTGCCATCGAAAAAACATTCATTTGTATTGGAAAAAATGAAAACAAGCGACTCCGAAACGCAAGCTACGCCCTGCTTATCGTCGTAATAATCTGGAGCGGCTTCATGGGAGTGAAAAGATATTTCATCGACTGGGCCGGCGTTTCTGAAATTCATCCGGCTTTTACCCAGAATTTCAAAAATATGGCCCTTTATCTCAATAGTTTGCCGGACGATGCCAACAAATACGTCGTCGCCAACGCCGGCGGACAGACGCTTGAAGACGGCTTTCCGGTTTCCACTCAAGTCATCCGACTGCTTACGCATGAGCACAATACTGATGTATTCTACCTGCACCCTGATTTCAGCCCGGGAAAAATAGAATCACCGGCCAAGGTGGTTTTGATGTACTTCGACGGCGAGGTTATTGAAAGAATAAAATCAGAGTTCCCGGAAGCCTATCTCCAGAAAGTTGATCCCCAGCCGGGAAACGGAACAGATTTCTTTGTGGTGAATGTGAATTGATGTTTATGGATCACGAAGTATATGCATTCGTATATTCGTACAAGATTCGTAATTCGTAAAGAATTCGTATGCTCGAAAAATACCAAAACTACGTAGTCGCCGCCATTCTGGCCATTGTTCTGATTGTTTCAATCAGCACCGCTCTTGGAGACGCCGGGACGATGGATGAAGTGGCTCATATCCCGGCCGGATATACCTATGTCAAATTTCAGGATTTTCGGCTCAATCCGGAGCACCCTCCGCTTCTCAAGGATTTGGCCGGGATTCCTCTTCAGTTTTTGGATCTCACTTTCCCCACCGATGAAAAATTCTGGACGACCGAACCCAACGGACAGTGGAATGCCGGCTGGCGGTTCATATACTATCCGGGAAACGACACGGAAAAAATCCTTTTTTGGTCGCGCTTCCCCATGATCCTGGTCTCGCTATTACTCGGTTTCATGATTTTCAAATGGGGAAAGGAGCTTCTCGGAGTGAAAGCCGGTCTTTTGGCGCTCTTTCTTTACGCTTTTGATCCCAATATTTTGGGACACAATCATTATGTGACCACCGATCTTGGAATCGCCGCCTTTCTCTTTTTCGCTTTCTATTTCTTCGTCAAATTTCTCAAGAACCCCAACTGGAAAACGATTGCTCTCTTCGGCGTTTTCATGGCTCTCGCCCAGCTGGCCAAATTTTCTTCTGTTCTCATGTTTCCTGTTATGGGAGTAGTGCTTTTAGCTTTTATTTTCGCGAGGAAAGAAAAATTGAAGTTCTCTTTGCTCGGTTCCGGAAAAATCAAGCGCTTCTGGCTTCAAAAATTCTATCTTTACGCGGCGAGCTTCCTGATTGTTCTCGTTATTCATTTTCTCATTATCGGAGTAGTTTATGAACTCAATATTCTGAAGATGCCGACGGAAAAAATTCACGAACTCATTGACACCCAGCTTTACGGGGGAACCAAGCATGTAGCCGCTTCAGCCCTTCACAAAATGGCGGACAATCCGGTCCTTCGCCCCTACAGTCAGTATCTGACCGGCCTTTTCATGGTTTTTGGCCGGGTAGCCGGCGGAAACACGACTTATTTTTTCGGCGAGGTGACCAACCAAAGCTTTCGGGAATATTTCCCGATTGTCTTTCTCATCAAAGAACCCCTGCCGATTCTCATTTTTCTCATTAGCGCCGTTTCGATGGGATTGTATTTCTTTTTGCGAAACAATTTGGAGGATTTCCCGAAGCACATCCGGAAAAACATAAGAAACTATTTAAGCGAGCATGTCGCCGAAACAACTATGCTTCTTTTCATCGGTCTTTATTCTTATATCAGCGTCACCGGAAACCTGAACATCGGCTTTCGCCATCTGTTTCCCATCTTGCCGTTTATGTATATTCTCATTTCCAAAGAAACAGTCTTTCTCTGGCAAAAATTGAGAGGAAAGGCAAGGAAAGCTTTCACCGCTTTTCTTGTTTTCCTTCTTCTTTGGCTGGGCGCGGAAACTGCTCTGGCTTATCCCTATTATTTGGCTTATTTCAACCAGACGATCGGGGGATCCAAAAACGGCTACAAATACGTCACCGACTCCAACGTGGATTGGGGCCAGGAGCTGAAGAGGCTTGCCAAGTTTGTGGACGAAAAAAACATAAAAAAAATCCGCGTTGACTATTTTGGCGGCGGCGACGTCAAGCACTATCTTGGCGACAAAGCCATTATCTGGCACGCCGGCTTGGGTGAAGAACCGGGCTGGTATGCCATCAGCGCCACATTCCTGCAAAATTCATTGTATTATAAAATTGTTCACGGTGAGCCGGACTACGAATGGCTGCGCCGGCGCGAACCGTATACCGTCGTCGGGCATTCAATATTGGTGTATAAGATTGAGTAGTTTTACGAAATACGAATTTGGCAAACTGCGAAAATATAGTTAATTTTATCAACTATCTTGTTTGCTCTTCCGTATTTCATTCTATTCGTATTTCGCAAATTTTATCTCATTTTATAATATACCTTATTCTTCACCCTTAAATCCAGATATTCCAGATTTTTTCTCTTTTCCGGTTCCAACTCTTTTTCAAACAAGGTTTCCAATATTTTCTCCGTTTCCTCCGGAGATACAGCCACATCCATTTTGAGTTCCCAGCCTTCTTTTTCATCTATTTTGACAAGGATCTCTCTTGAAGACAGGGAGGGCGTGTGGTAGCTGTCCTTCAGTTTGAGTCCCAGCTTGTCAATAAGAACAACGTCAATTTGCTTCAAATAATCAATGAACTCGATGCCAATCATCGTTTTTTTTATGTCAATCGGCCGGGCATTATCGTCGATTACGATGAGAAAACGTTCCCGCGTGATTTCCTCGTCTCTGGCGTCAGCCCCCGCGTATACCAGGCCTTCCTTGTCGACCAGATAGCACACACCTCCGCTGCACCAGGCTATTTCCGGCTGCCGCTCCTTCACTCTAATCAGAATAGCATTGGGAAATTTTTTTTCTATTGAGGAAATTTCCAGCCGGTTGAAATCGCTCCGGAGCTTTTCGTTGACTTTTTTTCGGCTCAAAAGAAAAAAATTTCTTTTTGAAAAATATTGAAAATATTTACCCTCAATGGCTTCTCCCGCTCTCGCAACAATTTCTTCGGAAGTTATTTTTTCATTTCCCTCTACTGATATTATTTCAACTTCCAAAAAAGGAGAAAGCAAAAGCAGATAAAAGGCGACGCCCAAAAAACACAAAAAAAGAATCCAAAACAAAAAGCGAGAAAAACGGCTTTTCTTTTTCTCACTGATTTTTCTCGGCAAACCCGAATATATTCTCGGATTTCTCGCCGGAGCTGATTTTTTTTTATTTTTGCGAAAAAAGAACATTAATTTCGCCTTTCAAGGCTCGCCTTTCAAGGCCGGGCCTTAAGGCCCGGCCTTGAAACAAGCTTTACACGATGGATTTTACTACTTTCGCCGCCATCCAGGCCGAGACAAAATGCCGGCCGTATTTTTTGATTCGTACCGATTCCTCATTTCCCGCGAACGCAAAATTGAAAGTCTGTCCTTCGGCGTCGGTTTGGATATTCTTTGCCCGCGCGTCCGAATCTTCGGAAAAGCCGAAAGTAATTTTCTTGGCTCGGCCCGCTTTTGCCAGATCTTTCACCCGCCGGTCGTCGCCGTTGAGAAGGACATATCCGTCCTCCGGAATAGAATCAACGAGCAATCTCATTTCTTCTCCGATTTCCTCCAGGCTCGAATTGGCATAGGTATAACTTCCCTCGATGTTGGTGATGATGGCCACATTCGGTTTCACGATTGATAGCAGATAGCTCATATCTCCCCTTTCCTCTGCTCCAAGCTCCAGCACCAACTTTGAAGGAAATTTTCTCTCGAACAATGCTCTCCATTTGGCTTGAAACAAAACCTTCAGCCATTTCGCCGCCGAAGACTCACCCGAATCCAAATACAGTATCGCGAGCGGCAGGCCGATTTCCGTGTTGTAGCTTTTGGGATTTCCCCGCACTTCTTTTTCGCCGTATTTCTCCCGCAGAAATTTCAAAATATATTCCTTGACGGTCGTTTTATTGGTCGTTCCGGCCACGGCAATAACAAAAGGCTTATGCCGCCATAGGGCGATTTTGGTGAAAAACTTGAGGTAAAATTGTGCGAAACGCTTGACAAATTGTTTCATTGGTGCTATGAGAATAACAAATTTCGAGGGGGGATAAAACATGGGAAAAGGAAGCAATGGCTCAAATCACGAGCGCGTTAATTGGCCGATTGAATTCCCACAACATGCTCCAGGAACTAATTTGGTAGCGCCAAGGGAACCTGCCAGCGTGGTAGTGGAGCCCCTGACACCACAGTCCATGCCTTTGTCGGCAATCTCTGGTTTTGCAGGCGAACACCTTCTCGAGCGCTTCAAAGTGCGCTCATGGGCCGGGAAGATCATTGACTCGCTTCGCATTATCTTTCCGCTTACTCTCCTTCTGATATTGGCCGCCTCGGTCGCTATAAATCTCTAGAGCGGGCGCAGGCCACTTTTCGGGACTGTTGACAATCTTGTCAGCGGTCCCTTACTTTTTTTAGCTAAACCAGTTCAAAAGAACTTCTCCATCCTATCAAACGCCTTGTTGATATCCTCCTCGCTTCTTCCAAAACACATCCGCAGGTGGTTTTCACCGCTCGGGCCGAAAGCCGCGCCGGGAACGGTCGCCACTTTCGCCTTTTCCAATAATTCTATCGCAAATTCCCAAGAACCGCCATTCGAGGCTAATTTTTTCAATGTTTCATCGCTTATTCTCGGGAACACGAAATATGAACTGTCCGGTTTCTGATAGCTGAAATGTTTGCTTAGATTATCTAATCTTTCGCAGATCAAATCCCGCCTTTTTCGGTAATCTTCTGAAAATTTCCGCACTTCGTCATCGGCCATCTCGAGAGCCGCCATCGCCGCGTATTGGGAAACAACCGGAGCGCATGTGACAAGGGAGTCGTGAATGGCCAGGATTTTTTTAGCGAGCTGTTGATGAGTAGCCAGATAGGCAATCCGCCAGCCGGTCATTGCGTAGGCTTTCGAGAAAGAAAAAATATAAATCAATCTATCCCGTATTCCCCGCAGTTCCGCCAGCGAATATAACCCAAGGTTCGACCTTAGGGAATTCCCTAAGGTCGAACCTTGGGAATCAACATACACAAAATCCTTATACACCTCGTCGGACAGAATGTATATATTGTGCCGAATTGCAAGTTGAGCCAAGGCATGGAGCTGGTTTCGGGGAAAAATAGTTCCCGTCGGATTGTTCGGATTGCAAAAAAGCAGCGCTTTTGTTTTGGAACTAATTCTTTTTTCAAATTCGGAAAACTGAAACGCCCAGCCGTTTTCCTCGTCGAGGGGCATGAAAACGGGAACACCTCCGGCCACTTTGATGGCTGATTGGTAGGACGTATAGCTCGGATCGGGAATGAGAACTTCGTCTCCCGGCGAAAGAATGGCGAGAAGAGTCGCCGTGATGGCTTCGATGGATCCGGCCGTGGCGATTATTTCCGTTTCAAAATCATAGAATTTATTCTCTTCCTCCAACTTGTGGGCAATCGTTTCGCGAAATTCCAAAATCCCCGGCGCCAGTGAATATTTCGCCACTTTCCCCTGTTCAATCGCTTCAATCGCCGCGTTTTTTATGACATCGGGAGTATCGGCCGAAGGCACGCCTTGGGCCAGCGAAACAACTCCGGGGACCCGCGCCGCCCGAAGTTCTATTTCTTTTATGGGAGATAAATTTATTTCTTTCTTATTCATTGGTCCAAAGGACTTTTGATGTTCTTGAGGCTTGGATTGGTCACTTTTGTGTAAATTTGAGTCGTCCGGATGTTCCGATGTCCCAAAAGCTCCTGAACGTACCGGACATCCACTCCGTTTTCCAACAAATGCGTCGCGAAACTATGCCGCAAGGAATGGAAAGTTGCGTCCTTTGCGATTTTAGCACGACTGCAAGCTTTTTCAAATATCATCTGCGCCGTCCGTTCAGCGAGCTTTCCCCCGCGCTCGCTTTCAAAAACAAACTCATTTCCGTGCTGGAGAGCGGTGAGTTCATGCAAATCGGCTTTCAATTTTTCCGGAAACACAGTAATTCGGTCTTTTTTTCCTTTGGCGTTTTTGAGGTGAATCGTGAGCTCGTCGAAATTGATGTCCCGTATTCTCAAATTTATCGCTTCTCCAACGCGCAACCCCGCGCCGTATGATAAAGCTATCAACAGCCTGTGTTTTCGATTATTTATTGATTTTATAATTTTCTCAATTTCAGTCCGCGAAAGCACAATGGGCAGCTTTTTTGATATTTTTGCGAATTTCAGTTCGACTTTCTTTTTGCTTTTGCAGATTTCACGGTAAAAATATTTGATTGCGTTTAAATGCAGATTCAGCGTCTGGGGCGACCAGCCTTTCTCTTTCCTCTCCAGCAAATACTTTTTAACTAGAGCAACGTCCGGATCTTTCTTGATATTTTTCGCATATTGGAAATAGCTCGAGAGACAAGAGAGATAACTTTTTACGGTTTTGCGGCTATAGTTTCTCAATTTCAGCTCGTCCTCTATTTTCTCCAGTAGTTCTTCTAATTTCATCGAAAATATGATATCATCGGCTTACAAAGAAATTATACCATACCTGCGTCTAACAAACCAATTGAAGCATATTAGCCAAATACAATACGCCCAAAAACGAGTTGTGCAAAATGTCGCTGCGCCGGGAGCGCGCTCCATTTTCCACAATGCCCGGCGATGCCCGCCAGTCGCGCTCGTGCCGCTCCGCGACACATCGCACAACTGACGGCTATACGAAATTTTCGTCCGAAAGCGAGCTTTCTCCCGCAAACTTCGCATAGTCGCCGGGCATTATACGACATTTGAGAGTGTGCCTTTACGATAGAAAAAAGTGGGGCTAAATTTATAAACGATCTAACCTCTTATCTTGATATGGAGAAAAAAATTATAGAAAAAATCTTTGAAGTACATGGCTTAGGCAAAGTTGAGTCAGTTGCAAATATTGAAATTGGCTTCACAAACAAAGTCTATTTAGTAAATGACGCTTTTATCCTCAAAGTTTGTGAAGATGATAGCAATGAACAAAAGTTTGAAATCGAGGTATTTTTCTACAATTTTTTCAAGGATAAAATTCCTGTTCCTGAAATCAAAGTTTCCGACAAATCCAAGAGTGTTTATGGCAAATTTTTCATGATTTATCCCAAGATTGCGGGTGATAATCTGTATGCAAAATGGCATTTATTGAGTGAAGGACAGAGGAAAATCATCATCAAACAGCTTTGCGATATTCTGAAAGTCATCAACAAATCGCCATATGATGAATTTCTACAAAAGTTTGATGTAAATTTTTCGGACAACTGGCACGATAAGATACTCAACCAAATCCAAAACTCATTGAAGAAAATAGAGGAAAAAAAACTTCTGTCCTCTGAATTTATCAAAATCATCAAAAGATTCGTGGACGACAATCATAATGTTCTCAAAGAGCAAAAACTTGCACTTGTTTATTGGGATGCTCACTTTGATAACATTCTCGTTCAAGACAGAAAGATTGTCGGCATTTTAGATTTTGAAAGGACAGAAGTTTCTTCAATGGATTTCGTTTTGGATATTATCAAAAGAATGGTTGAGTATCCGAAAAAGTATATGTCCGAAAAATTTGAAAAATTTGCCAAAAAAGAAGATTACGCTCATCTCTTGGATTGGTTTCAGGAATTTTATCCAGAACTTTTTGAATTTGAAAATTTGGATAAGAGGTTAGATCTATACGCAGTCGAACATGATTTAGATACTTTGATCTGGTATCCTGATTCTGTGGAAGTAAAACAGATGATAGCTAAAACTGTAAAGTATGATAGCCCCACTTTTTAAAACAATGAACGGCACACTCTCAAACGCAGGGGGGCGCTGCGCTTTCGCTCCTTTCAGTCGCTCACCCTCGTATAACAAGGGATATACGGTT